>JAITJI010000048.1 GCA_031279015.1 Spirochaetaceae bacterium | reverse complement strand
TATAACGCCGGTTCCTCTGTACGCATACTGCGCCCTTGCCGGAACGCCGTTTCTGTAGAAGGTCATGGATTCACCGGTAATGACGACTCTATCCACATCCGTCATATACGCCGTTTTGTACTGATCGTAATACTCACGGACGGTTTTTTCACCGCTTTCCGCTTTGTGCTCCATTACCGGATCCAATGTTCCGTCAAGCAGGTGCGGGTAAACCGATTGCCAATCCCCCGCCCAATCAGTCAGGGAACGGTCTTTGATATCCTCAAGGGTGAATGCCTCGGGTTCGTGAGAATGGTCGTGATCATGACCTTCCTCATCGTCCTGCATCCCCTCTACAACGATCTCTTCCACCACCTCCACACAGTCCATGAGGGTGATGATCTCCATACGGCTTGTATCCATGGATTCAAGGATCATTTCCACCCAGGCGTCGGATTCGCCGCCGACGTAGATAAAGACATCGCAGTTCTGCACCTTGATAATATCCTGGGGGGTCGGCTCAAAGGAATGACTCTCTGCGCCGGGGGGAAGCAGCATGGTCAGGTTAACCTTGTTGCCGGCGATCTGGCGGACAAAATCATAGGGCGGAAAGATGGTGGTAACCACCTGTATCTTACCGTCCGTTTTTTTTGCGGCATCCCTGCGTCCGCCCGCGGATACCCCCATTGTCAGGGAAACCATTATACAGATATAGAGAACGATTCGTTTCATAGTAATAACTCCTGTTTGTTTTGTTGGAAGGCAAAAATATCCGGCAGACACCGGAAATATGGATTCCCTGTCTGCTTCAGACTTGCCCCCGGATTCTTCTTCCAGACTTATCCGGAAACTGATATTTCCGGACAGCCATCAAAGGGATTCTCTCATCAAAGGGATTCTCTGGGTAATTCTATTTACGGAGCTCTTCCTGTCCGGATCAGGCGCTTATCTTTACCTTCAGGGTTACGGAGGTTACCGGAAGGGGATCGAAGACCGGGCCCCTTAGCCCAGGACCCTTAACCGCCATGAGGGCCGGGAAAAAGTCAAGACGGAGGGGAACATGCCGAAGCTGTCTGCAAAAATCCCGGGCCCACTGTATCTGCAAACAGACAGGGCATCCGTCGCCGCAGCAATCATGGCCGGCATGGGCAACGATAAAAGTTGCGGCAAAGAGGGAAACCATGATAACACATACGCCAACGATAAGGCTTGTTCCGGGTTCTGCCATCGGTCTGTTCATCTTGTATATGGGGAAAGGCATTTTCCGCAGGTTCCGTAAAATACGGTTTTGAGTTTGTTGATTTGAAAACCGTGTTCCCGCAGGAGGTGCCCCTGAATGGTATCCAACAGCTCACAATCCAGATGGATCAGGCTGCCGCATTGTTCGCAGGTTAGATGGAAATGCTCCCGGCAGACATCGTTACCAACGTACTGATAACAGGCGCTTTTACCATCGTTCAGGACGTATTTCCGTATTATCCCCCTGGCCGCCAGCTTTTCAAGGTGCCGGTAGATAGTCGTCTGTCCAATACCCGCCGCTTCTTGTTCAAAATGCCGTACCAGTTGGAAGACCGTCACATGACTGTCCCCAAGGGAGGCCAGATAATCGAGGATCAACTTCTGCTGCCGGGTACTGTAACTTGCCGGACGTCTGGTTTTCATTTTCCCATCCCCCTGCCGGCCCTTATACTAACAGCTGCACCTCCGCTTGTCAATATGAAAATGGGAACTATATTCATTTTAATGATAAAAAAACATTACTCCCTTTGCCCCGGAGTCTTTCATTCCTCCGGGGATACCTCGTCCCGTTCGGTTTTTCGCGGGCACAGCGTCTTGCTGGAACCGAGGAGTATGGACAGGGGTTCAAGGACCGGGATGTTTTCACAGAGAATCTTGGCGATCACCATCATAGGAACCGCCAGGATCATACCGGCAAAACCCCACAACCAGCCCCAGATCATGAGGGAAAAGAGCACCACAAGAGGGGAGAGGCCCAGGTTATCCCCCATGATCTTGGGTTCCAGCACATTCCCCAGGATCATGTTCACCCCCAGCATGATCAGGGCCGTCATGATAACGGGCCCCGGCGCCGGCCAGAACTGCAACAGGGCAAAGAGAGAAGCCCCAACTCCGACGACGATACTGCCGATATTGGGAATAAAATTCATAATGAACTGAATGCTGCCCCAGACGGGGGCAAATTCCAGTCCTATGAAACCAAGTCCCAGGGTAACAATGAGTCCCGTGCCCAGAGAAATGAGGAATTTTGTGGAAAGGTACCGGGTTATCTGACGCATCACATCGGCGCCGATCTTAAATATCTGCCCCGAATGCTTGTTTTCAAAGGCCAGATCGATTTTTTGTCTAAAATGGGCCGCCTCAACAAGCAGAAAAACGACAAACAGGGTCACCATAATGGCATCTTTCAAAAAAACGATAAACACATTGGAAAGGGAAAGGGTGATATTCCGTATCTGAGTCCGAATTCCCAGCTGACTCCAGAGATTCTCAAAAAAAGTCATGTGCTCATCATAGGAGAATTCAAAAAACTGCCCTACCCGGATATATATTTCAGTTAACCGCTCTTCGTATTTCGGATAGAGAGAGAGAATCGTCCGTCCGGAGGAGAAAAGGATCATCCCAAGAAAATATAGACCTATTATGATAAAACAAACCGCTAAAATGATGGAAAAGATCCGGGGGATATGGAATTTTTCCATGAAGTTAACCATGGGATGCATAACCAGGGCCAGGAGGAATGCGATGGTAAAGGGCAGGAGCACCGGGGCCGTGACCTTGAGTACCGCCCCTGCCATTATGCAGGCGATAAAAGCCACCAGAAAGAAGTTGGCCCTGCCGGAATTAAAACTCTTAAAAGGATTCTTCATTATCGGGGCAAAACCTTTATTGAAAAGCGCCGGTGTAATACCCCGCCCTTCAAGACGAATTTTCTATCAATACATAGAGGCGGGGTATGAAACCGCGCAGTATTGATAATTTCCTATCCAACGACCGATTTTTCACGGAAAAATCTGACACCTCACCCTTCAGTGCGGGGTAGTTCATCCTGGTCAGGGTTAAACTAACTGAAATTTAGCCCAAATGACAAAGAAACTCAAGATAGAAACGGCCGGGAAGAAAAGTACGGCAAAATAACATCTGATTCTGTTGTTTTGCATTTTGTATGCAAAATCAATATAATAAGTGCAAGATACAATAACATTCTATGGTTATTGTAATGTAAAAAAATTTGGAGGATATTGCTATGAAACTCAAAATCAGGTTAACGATTATTATTATTGTCATGATGGTTGTAGTGGTCGCCGCTATTTCTGGTATTTTGCTCACCCGGGCCAGCGCCTTTCAATCAGAGGCGGCGGAGATAAATTTGGAAAGCATGACCGGTGTGTACGCTCTGGAACTGAAGCTCCAATATCAGACTATTTTGGATGTTTTACAAACCCTTGCCCAGATAATGAACGATTATGAGAACGTAGAGCCTGCGTTGCGGCGTACCCGGTATACAGAAATGATCTGGTCCCTTATGGAGTCCCGGCCTAATTTTGTGGGGATATATACGGTGTGGCGGCCCGGCGCCATCGATGATAGGGCCGTGGAACTGGCCAATACCCCTGGAACCGATGCAAGCGGTAATTATATCACCTGGATCACCCGGGAGAGCGGCCAGATGGAGCTCCGGGCCTATCAGGACTGGCAAAACGTCCTGTCTAACGTTAAAGACGTACCCATCATTACCGATCCCGTCCGCCGGTCCGTCAGCGGAAAAGAGATCTATACAGCCGGTATTGTCGTTCCCATCATCCCCAAAGAAACCACCACCGTTGTGGGCCTTGTGGGGATGAATTTTGATCTCTCCGTTTCCCAGGAAATTGTGGAGAAATTGAAACCCTACGGGGATGGCCGGGCGATCCTTCTCAGCGGCAACGGTACTGTGGCGGCCCATTATGATGCTTCCAAGATCGGACAGACCGCTGAGCAGGTCCTTGCCCCTATCGTCGGCGCCCACGGGGTTGCCGTGGTAAATGAATCCCTCAAAACAGGGAATCCCGAGGTCTTTTCCGGTAACGGCCGGATCTGCGATGTTTATCCCTTCTATGTGGGGGAGTCCCCCATTCCCTGGGCCCTGCTGTCCTCGGTTAAGGAATCGACGGTTCAGGCCAGCGTAATCAGCCTGACCCGGTTTACCATCATCCTTGCGGTGGCGGCTGTTGTTATTGCGGCGATTATTATCTTTTTTATAGCCTCCAGTATCGCCAATCCCATCCTCAACGTATCCCTTACCCTCAAGGATATATCCGAAGGAGAAGGGGACCTGACCAAATCCATAAACATCAAGTCCCAGGACGAGATTGGCGACCTGGCCCATTACTTCAACCTGACCCTGGAGAAGATCAAAAAACTGGTGATCACCATCAAAAAGCAGGCGGTTGCCCTCCTTGACATTGGCAACCAACTGGCCAGTAACATGACCGAAACCGCTGCGGCGATCAACGAGATCACCGCCAATATCCAGAACATTAAAACCCGGGTAATCAACCAGTCCGCATCGGTAACTGAAACCAATGCCACCATGGAGCAGATCACCGTTAACATCGATAAGCTCAACGGTCATATCGAAAACCAGACCTCCAGCGTGGCCCAGTCTTCATCGGCCATTGAGGAGATGCTCGCCAACATCAACTCCGTCACCCAGACCCTTATCAAGAACGCCGATAACGTTAAAGACCTGGCGGATGCATCCGAGGTGGGCCGGTCAGGTCTGCAGGAAGTTGTCGCCGATATCCAGGAGATCTCCCGGGAATCCGAGGGCCTTCTGGAGATCAACGCGGTGATGGAGAACATCGCCAGCCAGACCAACCTCCTCTCCATGAATGCCGCCATCGAAGCCGCCCATGCCGGTGATGCGGGGAAAGGCTTTGCCGTGGTGGCCGACGAGATCCGCAAGCTGGCCGAAAGTTCCGGGGAACAGTCCAAGATCATCAGTACGGTCCTCAAGAAGATCAAGGATTCCATTGATAAGATCACCAAATCCACCGATGCGGTGCTCAACAAGTTCGAGGCCATTGACAGCGGGGTAAAGGTTGTGTCGGACCAGGAGGAGAACATCCGGAACGCCATGGAAGAGCAGAGTACCGGAAGTCAGCAGATCCTGGAAGCCATCAGCAGGTTGAACAACATTACCCACATGGTTAAGGGCGGATCTCTGGAGATGTTGGAGGGCAGCAAAGAGGTTATTCAGGAGAGTAAAAATCTGGAGCTGGTAACCCAGGAGATCACCAACGGGATGAACGAGATGGCCACCGGGGCGGATCAGATCAACATCGCCGTAAACCAGATAAACACCGTCAGCGGAGACAATAAAGAGAATATCAATATTCTGGTACGGGAAGTTTCAAAGTTTAAAATTGAGTAGCAGGGATGAAGATGCCCCGGCAAACCCCTGGGGCGCCTTCGTTGCCGGCGCATATCAAGATTTTTATCCTTCAATTTATGAAAATCCAGGCAATCGTGGAAAAGGCAAGCCCAGGTTAGATTTACCGGGGGCAACGCGGACCCTTGATATTCCCGCTTTATATGGGGTATATTGATAAACAAGTACGCTATCTATGAGGCACTAGATTTTTCGTGAATAAAAGGATACTGAAGTGAAAATTGATCGTCTGTTTACGGATCCGCAATACGGACCCTATAAAGATATCTTCTGGGAAAACCGGAAAAGTGAGATCCGTAACCCCGATGGGAAGGTGATTTTTTCGGAGGAGACGGTGATTGTTCCGTCTTTTTGGAGCCAGATCGCTACGGATATTATTGCCCAAAAGTATTTCCGTAAGGCCGGTGTCCCGGCGGATCGGATATATGCGTGGAAGGAGTGGGCCTGCCTGGAGGAGCTTCCTCCGGAGGGGGACAAGCTTCCCGCAGACGGAGCGGAGCATGACGCCCGGCAGGTTTTCCACCGCCTGGCCTATACCTGGATGGACTGGGGCCGGAAGAACGGCTATTTTGACAGCGAAGAGGATGGCCGGGCCTTTTACGATGAGACCTGTTACATGCTGGCCCATCAGATGGCGGCCCCCAACAGTCCCCAGTGGTTCAACACCGGGCTCTACGCCGTGTACGGTATTGATGGTCCGGCCCAGGGGCATTACTACTTTGATCCTGCCGCAGGGGAACTCAAAAAAGCCGACAGCGCCTATAAGCGGCCCCAACCCCACGCCTGTTTTATCCTTTCAATTGATGATGACCTGGTGAATGAAGGGGGGATCATGGACCTGGTAACCCGGGAAGCCCGGCTTTTCAAGTATGGTTCCGGGACGGGGTCCAATTTTTCGCGGCTCCGGGCCTTGAACGAGCGGCTTTCCGGGGGCGGCGTTTCATCGGGGTTGCTCTCCTTTCTGAAGATTGGGGATCGGTCCGCCTCGGCTATCAAATCCGGCGGTACCACCCGGCGGGCTGCCAAGATGGTGACCCTCGATGCGGACCATCCGGATGTGGAGAAGTACATCGACTGGAAGGCTGATGAGGAGTACAAGGTGGCCGCCATGGTCACCGGTTCGGCGCTCATCAAAAAAAATCTGGAGGCCGTTAAGAAAGCCCTGACGGTATTCCGGGGGCCCGATGCGGATAGGTTTAATGTGAAAAAAAATCACGATCTGGCCCTGGCGCTGCAGAATGCCCTGAGGGACAAGATCCCCCCCGCCTGTCTCTACCAACTGCTGCGGCGTCTTGAGCAGGGGGATGATACGGTGGACCTCCGGGTGTTTACCACTGCCTGGGACGATGAGGCCTACAACACCGTGTCGGGTCAGTCTTCCAACAATAGCCTTCGGGTAAGCGACGATTTTATGGAGGCCGTCCTTGAGGATAAGGACTGGCCCCTCATCGGCCGGATATCGGGAAAGCCGGAGCGGATCATCAAGGCCCGGAAGCTCTGGGAACAGGCGGCCCGTTCCGCATGGCGGTGCGCGGACCCGGGGCTCCAGTTCCATACCACCATCAACGATTGGCATACCTGCCCGGCCGGGGGGGATATCCGGGCTTCAAATCCCTGTTCGGAGTACATGTTTCTGGACGACACGGCCTGTAATCTGGCGTCCATCAACCTTGGAAACTTCTACAATCGGGAAACCGGGACTTTTAATATAGAGGGATACCTCCACGCCATCCGTATCTGGACCACGATCCTGGAAATTTCCGTGGTGATGGCCCAGTTTCCCGCTCCCCGGATCGCCCGGTTATCCTATGAGTACCGGACTTTGGGGCTTGGTTTTGCCAACCTGGGGACTCTTCTCATGGTGATGGGACTGGCATACGATTCCGCGGAAGGCCGGGCCGTGGCAGGGGCCCTTTCGGCGCTTCTCTCCGGAGAAGCCTACACCCAGTCCGCCCGGATGGCTGCAGACCTCGGGCCCTTTCTCCGGTATGGGGAAAACCGGGATTCCATGCTCCGGGTGATCCGCAACCACCGCCGGGCGGTGAATAAAGCCCCCGCCGGAGAGTACGAGGGGATCCATAGCATACCCTTAGGCATCGATCCCGACACTTGTCCGGCCCGCCTGCTGGAAGCCGCCAAGGCTGCCTGGGATCGGGCCTTGGAACTGGGGACCGCCCATGGATTCAGAAACGCCCAGGTAAGCGCCATTGCCCCCACCGGAACCATCGGCCTCCTCATGGACTGTGATACCACGGGGGTTGAACCGGACTTTGCCCTGGTCAAATTCAAGAAACTCGCCGGAGGGGGTTACTTCAAGATCATCAACCGGTCTGTTCCCCCCGCTCTGGAACGGCTGGGTTACGCCCCGGAGGCAATTGAGGAGATCGTTGCCTATGCAACAGGACGGAAAACCCTTGCGGGGGCGCCGGGGATAAACCCGGAAATCCTGGAGGCAAAGGGCTTTACTCCGGCGGTTCTGGCGGCTGTGGAGGAGGCGGTGAAGAGTAGTCTCAGTCTGGAAGGGATCTTTAATCCCTGGATACTGGGGGTGAATTTTGTTGAAAAAGATCTGGGTGTACCGGAGGTAACCTGGTCCCTGCCGGGCTTCAGCCTCCTCAAACATCTGGGTTTTACCGATGAGGATATTGAAGCGGCGGAACAATACGCCTGCGGAACCATGGGCCTTGAGGGAGCGCCGTGGCTTAAAAAGGAACACTACGGGATTTTTGATACCGCCACGCCTTCGGGGAAAAACGGAAAACGGTCCATTGCCTGGAAGGCGCATATCGGCATGATGGCGGCGGTGCAGCCCTTTGTCTCCGGGGCGATCTCCAAGACCATCAACATGCCCAATAGCGCCGATTATGAGGATGTAAAGGGCGCCTATATGCTCTCCTGGAAAAGCGCCCTCAAGGCGGTGGCCCTCTACCGGGACGGGTCAAAACTCTCCCAGCCTCTTTCCTCCTTTGTCCCCGGGACGGACCCTCTGGCGGATACCATCCTGGCGGTAGAACGGAATCTATCCGTGCCGCCGGAGCGGATGTCCGAAGGTCACCGTGTCAAAGCCGGCATCCGGGGGATAAGGCGGCCCCTGCCCAACCGGCGGACCGGCTATACCCAGAAGGCTAAGATCGGAGGCCACTCAATTTTTATCCGCACCGGTGAATACGCCGAAGGCAGCCTTGGCGAAATTTTCCTGGACATGCACAAGGAGGGGGCCGCCTTCCGCAGCCTCCTCAACAGTTTTGCCATTGCCGTCTCCCTGGGACTCCAGTACGGAGTCCCCCTGGAAGAATACGTGGACGCCTTCACCTTCTCCAAGTTTGAGCCCAACGGCACGGTTCAGGGACACGACTATGTGAAGATGTCCACCAGCGTCATTGACTATATTTTCCGGGATCTGGCTATCAGCTATCTGAAACGGAACGATCTGGGGCAGGTGAAACCGGAAGACCTTTTGACCACCGGTACCAAAAACGATATTGGAGGGATTCGGGATGATGTGAAGTCCCATCGTTCCCATGTCAGAGCCGGGAAAAACGCCGGACCGGTCACCGACGTTACCGACGATTCGGCCGATGCCGCCGGTCCGGGAAAAGCAGCCGGGCGGTCCGTCCCCGCAAACCTTTCCGAGGCTGCCAAGGTCGCCCAGGCCCGGATTAAGGGGTATGAGGGAGACCCCTGTCCTGTCTGTGGGTCCTTCACCATGGTGAGGAGTGGGACCTGTATGAAGTGCGACACCTGCGGCGGTACAACCGGATGTTCTTGATGGCGCACTTCATACCGAAGTGCGACCTGCGGCGGATGGTGTGACGAGGTGTTTTCATGATGTATTATGCAGCCTTTGTTCCGGGCCTTCAGCGGGTTGTGGCGGACATTGTCAGAACCCGCCTCTCCGATGTCAGGATCGATAAACTGCTTGAAGGGGCGATTGTTTTTGAAACCCAGTGCACCTATGACCGGCTCAATTTTTTTTGTTTTAATAACATCTTTGCGGTGATAAGCATTGTCAAGAATGCCGTCCGGGAAAGAGCTCCGGAAGCCCATGTGAGGGCCGCCTGCCGGCAGGGGAGGAATCCGGTCATCGCGGAGAACAACAAAAAGATCCGGTCTTTCCGGGTTGTATGTTCAGAAGAAAACCGGCCGGCGCCGATGGAGGAGTCAACAAGGGTGGAGCTTGAGCGGTTTATCGCCCGGCAGTCGCGGCTGGCGGTTGACCGGAGCAGTCCCGATACGGAGTTCTGGCTTCTGTACCGCCGTGAAGGCTTTTCCGTATTCATGAAACGCCTTACAAAACACCCTTCCTTTGAAAAAATGCTGCGTCCCGGAGAGCTGCCGCCTCCCCTGGCCTATATGCTCTGCTGGCTTTCCGGACCGAAGCCCGCGGAGGTGGTGGTCGATCCTTTCTGCGGCTGCGGTTCTATCCTGGAGGAACGGCAGAAACATTTTCCGCCGCCGGCGCTGTTTTGCGCTTCCGATATTGATGAGAAGGCGCTTGCCGCGGCCCGGCGCAGGATAACAGGGAGTCTGTCGTCACGTTGCCGTATTCGGCGGGTTGATATCCGTGACATATTTTCTGTTGTACCTGAGGGAACGGCGGACGCCGTCATCACGGATCCTCCCTGGGGCGAGTATGCGGAGCTTCCGGTTTCCGCCGGGCGCTTTTACGGGGACATGGCCCGGATCTTTGGCCGCCTGCTGAAACCCGGCGGAACAGCGGTGGTGCTGACCGCAAGGATCGATGAACTGCGGACAGGGGTGGAAGAAGCGGGAACCCTGGAACCGGGGGAGATCTTCCCCATTCTGGTTTCCGGGAGAAAGGCTGCGGTCTTCCGTTTTGTAAAACCCCGGGACCACGGAAAGACCGGTATAATGAAGGGGGGCCGGAGCATTGCGGAACAGGGATTGTGTTGACGCCATCCTCATGGCTTCCGGGTTTTCAAGGCGGTTCGGGGAAGAAAACAAACTCCTTGTGCCTTTCCGGGGGAAACCCCTGGCCGGCTACACCCTGGATCTGGTTATGACCCTGCGGCATACCCCCGGCGCTGCGGACCGGGAAAGGGGCATGGCCTGTTTCGGCGCTGTTTTTTTTGTCGCCGCCGATCCGGCGGTAATAGCCCTGGCCGAAGATCCGGACGCCCGGGGAAGGGGCGGTTCTCCGGCAAAAACAGGCGGCCCGGGTTGTCCGGCCTTCAGGATCATCCGGAACGGGGCCGGCGAAAGGGGGCAGCGGGAGAGCGTCCGCCTGGGGGTGTCCGCCTCCGCCGCGGACTATTATCTCTTTTTCCCCTGCGATCAGCCCTTCCTTGACGGAGACACGGTCCGGCGGCTCCTCGGGGCCCGCCGGCGGGGCCGCATCGTCCAGCCCGTCTTTCGGGGGAAACCCGGCAATCCCGTGCTGTTTTCCGCGGACTTTCGGGAAGACCTGCTCTCCCTGGGTCCGGGGGAACACCCCCGGGACATAAAAAAACGGTATCCCGGGGCGCTAATCACCCTGGACCTGGCGGACGAACGTCCCCTTATCGACATTGACGATCCCGAAACCCTGAGACGGCTGGAACAGGAGGCTCCGTAAACCCGGATCTAAAAAAACGACAGAGCCTTGAAGGATGTTTCGTGCTATTGCCAAAAAAGAGAGCCTTCATATTCTCATGGCACTATTTATGGTATAAAATAAAAGCATATCTGTTGGGGAGGCTTTTTAATGATTCTTATCGGAAATGGTACAATTGTCACCCGTGATCCTCTGCGTCCTTTTATTGACCGGGGAGCGGTGGCCCTTGAGGGAAACCTGATACGGGACTTGGGTCCCGGTGCAGAACTGAAGAAGAAGTACCGGGATGCCGAATACATAGACGCCCGGGGACGGCTGGTCATGCCGGGCTTCATCAATACCCACATGCACTATTACAGCACCTTCGCCCGGGGTCTTTCTCTGGGGGGCAAACCGGCGACCACCTTTGGTGAAATTCTCCGGGGCCTCTGGTGGCGGCTTGACAAACAGCTGACCCTGGAGGATGTCTATTACAGCGCCATTGGTCCCATGCTGGACGGGGTCCGTTCGGGGGTTACTTCGGTGATCGATCACCATGCCAGCCCTTATGCGGTGACGGGCAGCCTCTTCAAAATCGCCGAGGCGGCCCGGCTTATCGGCATCCGCAGCAACCTCTGTTATGAGGTTTCCGACAGGGACGGAGAGGCCATAAAAGATGCGGGGATCAGGGAAAATGTTGATTTTGCGAAATACTGTAGCGATCAAAAGGATGATATGCTCAAGGCCCTCTTCGGAGTGCATGCCCAGATGACCATAAGTGAAAAGACCCTTGCCGCCTGTATAGAGGCAGCCGACAGCGTTGGTGTCGGGTTCCACATTCACGCCGCAGAAGGCATAGAGGATGTGATCGACGCCCTTTCAAAATACGATATGCGGGTCATCGAACGTCTCTACCGGCACAAGGCGCTGTCTGATAAGTCTATTGCGGTACACTGTATTCACATCACCGGCGAAGAGATGGACATGCTGAAGGACAGTAATACTGTGGTGGTCCATAATCCCCAGTCCAATATGGGAAACGCCGTAGGGGTGTCGCCGGTACTGGACATGCTCGGCAGAGGTATCCTTGTCGGCCTGGGCACCGATGGTTACACCGCCGACATGACGGAGTCCCTGAAAACCGCCGCCGTCCTCCACAAGCACGCCAGGGCTGTTCCGTCGGTTGCCTGGGCTGAACCTCCGCAGATGCTCTTTGAAAACAACCGGACTATCATGGAACGGTTCATTGGGGGAAAGGTTGGGATCATTAAAGAAAACTGTTATGCGGATATCATCATTGTCGATTACCGGGGGCCTACGCCGGTCAACGGAGATACCATAAACAGCCATATCCTCTTTGGCGTTTCAGGACGGCATGTGGATACTACCATTATTAACGGCAGAGTCATCATGAAGGAGCGGCAGCTTGTGGGTATTGATGAGGAGGAGCTTATGGCAAAGTCCCGGGAACAGGCGCAAAAACTCTGGGACAGAATATAATTGTTTTATTAGGGAGGCGCTCCGCGGTTATTACCTTGCCGCCGGCTGCGGCGTTATGATTCCGAATCCCGGCAGGAACTGCCTGGCCGGCTCTGCGATCACTTTGCAGCGGAAGGCGTTAAATGAAGGGAGGGACCGTATATGTTTGTGATGATCAGGGGTGCAGGAGATTTGGCTTCCGGAGTTGCGCTCCGGCTGCGGCACGCCGGTTTTGCCGTAACCATGACGGAGACGGTCTTTCCCACAGCGATCCGCAGGACCGTTTGTTTTTCCCGGGCGGTGCTACAGGGAATCTGTTCTGTGGAGGATGTAACCGCCGTGCTGGTACGGGACAGAGAGGGGATGGAAGCTGCCTTTGCCCGGGGACAGATAGCCCTGTTTGTGGATCCCCGGGGTGAAATTGCAGGACGATTTCACCCCGGCGTCCTGGTGGATGCCATCATGGCGAAGCGGAATACCGGCACGGCGGTTACCGATGCGCCGGTGGTGATCGCCCTGGGGCCGGGTTTTACCGCAGGCCTTGACTGCCATGCGGTGGTTGAGACGAACCGGGGGCATACCCTGGGGCGGCTTATCACCCGGGGCGGCGCCATGGCGAACACGGGGATCCCCGGCAGCATCGGCGGGTATACCGTGGAGCGGCTGCTCCGGGTTCCCGCAGACGGCATCTTTGAATGCCGGGCCGAAATTGGGGATATGGTTAAGAAGGGGGATATCGCCGCTGTTGTGGCAGGTATTCCTATCCGTCCGGAAATAGACGGCATTCTGCGGGGCCTCCTGCCGCCGGGCATCCCCGTTTTTAAGGGGATGAAGGCGGGGGATGTGGATCCTCGCTGCGAACGGTCCCACTGTTTCACCGTATCCGACAAGGCCCTTGCCGTTGCCGGGGGCGTGCTGGAAGGGATACTGCGGTTTGGTCACACCGGCATGGAGGATCTGCCATGACGGCAATTTGCAAAGGGGATGAGCTTTTTGTATACTTTTATTATGGAAAAGCATGAACTGAAGAAACTTATTGATACTGCTGCGGGCAGAATCCCGGCGGACATGGTGATTCGGAACGGCACAATAGTTGATGTCTACTCCGGCGGTTTGATCACCGGGGACGTTGCTATATGCGACAGGTTCATCGCCGGGATAGGCAGCTATGAGGGCAGGACAGTACTGGACGCGGCCGGCCAATTCGTGCTGCCCGGTTTTATTGACAGCCACATTCACATTGAATCCGCCTATGTTAGTCCTGAAGAACTGGGCCGGCTTCTGGTACCTCACGGAACTACCGCCATCATTGCCGACCCCCACGAGATCGTCAACGCATGCGGTATACCGGGGCTTACCTACATGCTGGACGCCGCGGAAGAGACGGCCCTGAATATCAAATTTATGCTCCCTTCCTGCGTACCCGCCACTTCCTTTGAGCACTCCGGCGCGGTGGTGGATGCAAAGGCCATGGAAGAACCGATCCGGGACAGCCGTATTCTGGGGCTTGGGGAGTTTATGGATTTTCCCGGTGTGATCCGGGGGGCCGATGATGTGCTGGATAAGATCCTCCTGGCAAAAGCCCGGGACAAGCTGATCGACGGTCACAGCCCCCGGGTTACGGGAAACGATCTTAACGCCTATGCGGCGGCGCTGATCCACACGGATCACGAATGCGCCACGCCGGAGGATTTGGCGGAAAGGCTTTCCCGGGGTATGTACGTGATGTTACGCCAGGGTTCCGCCTGCCGGGATCTGCGGAATCTCCTCAAGGGGGTGACGGCCCGAAACAGCCGCCGTTGCATCCTCTGTTCGGACGACCGTCAGCCAAAGACGATCCTGGAGCTGGGACATCTGGACGATCACCTGAGGATCTGTGTGGAGGAAGGGCTGGATCCGATTACGGCCGTACAGATGGCCACCATTAATGCCGCCGAATGTTTCCGTTTGTACGATCAGGGGGGAATAGCCCCGGGACTGCGGGCGGACATAGCGGTAGTGGATAACCTCAAAGATTTCCGGGTAAACAGGGTTTTGATAGGGGGCGTCCTGGTTGCCGAAGAGGGACAGTACCTCCTCCCCTTCCACCGGCATGATGACTCCGCAGTACGGTTCAGTTTTCATGTAAAGGATTTTTCCATTGAAAAATTTAGGCTGCCCCTGAAGGAAGATCGGGTGTACGTTATCGACCTTAAGCCGGGAAGCGTGGTAACCGGCAAGGGAACCGCCCTTGTAAAACGGGATGCCAATGGCAATTTTGTCTACGATCCCCGGGCGAATATTGCAAAGGTGGCGGTGCTGGAACGGTACCGGAATACCGGCAATGCGGCAGTAGCTTTACTGCGGGGTTACGGCATCCGGCGAGGGGCCATCGCTCTCTCCGTAGCCCACGATTCTCACAACATCATCGTGGTGGGAGTCACCGACGATGACATGACCTTTGCGGTAGAAAAACTGTTGGCCCAGGGCGGCGGTATAATGCTGGTTAAGGATCATGCCGTACTGGAATCCATGCCCCTCCCTCTGGGAGGCATTATGAGCGACCAGAGCGGCGAATGGGTGGATCAAAAACTCCTCACCATCCACGAAACCGCCTACCGGGAATTGGGGGTCAGCCGGGAGATGGAACCGGTGATGACCCTCTGCTTCATGTCCCTGCCGGTTATTCCGGAACTTAAATTGACGGACATGGGCCTCTTTGACGTGGAACAATTCAGATTCATTCCCCTGGAAGCCGGGGCTTCAGACGCCGGTTGAGGATCTGTCTATCTCCGCACCCCGGACGTATTTTGCGATTATATGGCGGTTTTCCGACAAATACATTGTCCGTTCAAGCCGCTCCCGGATCGCCAGGGGGCAGGGGGCGGCATAATCCCTGTCGTCGATAACCAGGGCGTCGAACTCATAGCCCGCATCGAATGAACCCACAGGCCCGCCCGCTCCGGCGGTTCTGAAGAAGGAGCCTCCCCCCCGGGTTCCCATATAGAAGACCTCCTCCGGACTGAGGGGGCTTTCATCCCGGTCTATCAGGGCCTGACGCAGTTTTGACACCCCAATGGCATCGGTCATGGCCCGAAAGATGGAACTGTGGACTCCCCCGGCAATATCGCTCCCCAGTCCCACTACCGTGCCTGCGTCAAGGTAGCGTCTCACCGGGGCGATTCCTGAAGAAAGGTTGATGTTTGACTGGGGACAGTGGGCCACAAAAACCCCCCGATCACGGAGCAAATCCGCTTCGTTTCCTTCGGGCCATACACAGTGGGCCATAACCGTCGGCGCCCCGGCCCCAAAGAGGTCAAAAGCGGCATAGGCGCCGCCATAACAGGCGCTTTGCGGACACAGTTTCCGTACCCATGCCAGCTCCTGCCGGTTTTCTGAAAGATGGGACTGGACGGGAAGGGCATATTCCCGCCGTATCTCCGCAAGGGAAGTCATGAGGGCATCGGAACAGGAAGGAATGAACCGGGGAGTGAGGATTGGATAGGTATTTGTATAAGCCCCGCATTGATCTAGCCATTCCCGGGTAGCGGCAACGGATCTTTCGGCATTCTGTTCCCGCAGTTCATTGGGACTGTTCCGGTCCATATTCACCTTGCCTACCATACACACCAAACCCGACTGTTCCAGGAGATCCATCAGGACTAGGGTGGCAGGTACATGGAGGGTTGCAAAGATGCAGAAACGGGTATTGGGCCCTCTTTTCAGTTCCTCCGTCATGGCGGCGTAGGAACCTTTGGCGTATGCCCTGTCCCCGTATTTGGCTTCCTCGGGGAATGCCCGGGTTTGCAGCCACTCCAGAAGTTCAAGGTCCATACCCAGGCCCCGGAAGGCAAACTGGGGGGCGTGCATGTGCAGATCCGTCAGCCCCGGTACAATGAGACGGTCCCGGTAATCCCCCATGGGCAGATTCCGGTACTCCTCCGGCAGCCGGGGGAAAACTCCCGCAGATTTACCATCTACGCATACAAGATACCCATCCTCAACCGTTTGCAGGGCATCCGGTGTTTTACTGTAGCAGATATCACCCCTGAGCGTAAAAGTACGGCCCTTCATCGTTCCTCCGGAAGGCGGTTCGGCGGATCTGAATGTACCCGGACTCCCTGCACCCATGGGTGTATCCCTTCCGTATATAACTATAGTTTGGACCGCTCAAAAGGGCAAGTAGATTGACACCGGCAATGTAATTCCGGTTACCGGCGATTCCCTTCCTGCCGATCCCCACCGGGGAAGGCGGGAAGATCATGCTTCCAGGGCTTCCGCTATTTTTTGGTACATGTTATCCGCCAGGGGTAAAGCCCGGGCAAGAATTTTTTGACCCTCTTCCCGGAGAGTCCCGGTAAAGGCCCGGTCATCAATACCCGCAATGTTGATGAGGATGTTGAGCCATGCACCCTGAACAGCCGCCTTCAGGCTGATGACCGCCACCCCAAGATCGCTGGCCGCATTGGCGTTGGTTTTACCCATGGCGGCGGCGGCAAGTTCCAGGGCCTTTAGACCCAGGGCCATCATTTCCCGGGGAGTTTGGGTACAAAGTTTGAGGGCTTCTTCCCGGGCTCTTCGGCGGGCGAGCCGCTCCTCTTCGGTATCTCCAGGCATGGCGAATACCGTCCTCATGTAGTTAAATACTTCCGTATCCCGATCCACCAGTTCAAGAAAATCATGGTAGACAGCCTCCGACTCTTCCAGCAGTCCGGTGATAAAATCCTGATGTTCTGCGTATTTTTTTTTGCCCTCCGTTAGAGAGGCAACCATGTGGATCAACGCCGCCGCAAGGGAACCCTCTAAAGCAGCGGTAGAGCCGCCTCCGGGAGCCGGTTCTGCGGAGGCCAAAAGGACGACAAAATCTTCTGTTTTCTGTTCCTTTAGTTTCATCATGCCGCCCCTAGTTCATCAGATAATTTTCCAGAACCTGCCGCCGGTAATCAAAATTTTCTATTTTTAAATAGTATTCCGCGCAGTCGATCAGCGCCCTGGCGGGGGTGAGGCCGATCACTTCACTGCCGATGATCGGCACCCCCCAGCGGGCGGCTTCAAAACGGATGGCCTCAAAAACCCGGTAAAGGGGCGTGCCTTCATAGTTTACCATATTCATGGATACCTGGACGATTTTGCGATCCTCCAGCATGATTCCAAGGGCTTTACAGTATTTGTACCCGCCGTTCAGGGCCCGTACCGTTTTGGCGATAGCCTTGGCAATGGAGATGTCGGCAGTACCCAGATTCACGTTAAAGGCGATGAGGGGCATCCGGGCGCCTGCGGCGGTGATCCCCGCGGTGGGGTGGATCTTCCGTTCCCCAAAGTCGGGAGCCCAGTCCGGTTCAAGGAGCTTCGCCGGCATCCCCTCGAACTGGCCCTTACGGATGTCCGCAAGGTTTCGCCGGGCCGGAGTCCGGGCGGATTCCTCATAGAGAAAGATGGGGATTCCCAGTTCCCTCCAGATCCGTTCCGCCGTTTTCAGGGAAACAGCCCTGCATTCTTCTATGGTGGTGTCCTTAACCGGGATGAAGGGGATCACATCGGTGGCCCCCATGCGGGGGTGTTCGCCCTGGTGTTTATTCAGATCGATGAGGTCCCGGGCCAGTTTGCAGAGCCGGAAGGCCGCCTCGACGATATGTTCCGGGTCACCCACCAGGGTAAAAACACTGCGGTTGTGGTTGGCATCCGGGGCATAATCCAGAAGGCTTACCCCCGGAACCGAACCTGCTTCTTTGACCAGGGCATCTATGGTTGTTTGATTCCGGCCTTCACTGAAATTAGGGACGCACTCTATCAGTTTCGACATAATCAAGACTCCTTATCTGTTTTTTGACCAAACCGGGAAATCCGGCCGTTGATAACCCGATGCAACAGGGGATTGAGTCCCAGTTCATAAAAGAGTTCCACCGGCCTTTCCACAGCCCAGATGGAAAAATTGGCCCGGTACCCGGCCTTGAGCTGCCCATGGGTGCGCCCCCGGCCAAGGGCCCTCGCCGCGTGCCGGGTTACCCCCGCCAGAACCTCCGCTGCGGTCAGGCCGAAACAGGTGCAGGCGGCGTTCATAGCCAGCCGGATAGAGAGGAAGGGACTGGTACCGGGGTTGTAGTCGGTGGCCACCGCCAGGGGAATCCCGTGCTGCCGCAGCAGTGAGACCGGCGGCCGGTGGGTATCACCGAGGAACCAGAAGGCTAGGGGAAGGAGGACCGCTACGGTACCGCTTTTTTCAAGGGCTTGCAGCGCCTCCCCGCCAAGATGTTCAATGTGATCCGTTGACCAACCCCCATACCGGGCAAGGAGGGCGCTGCCGCCGGTATTAGAACGTTGTTCGTTATGGGCCTTTACCGGAATACCCAGCACCGCCGCGGCCTTAAAGAGTTTTTCCGCCTGCTCCGTATTAAACGCTATGGTTTCACAGAAAATATCCACCGCCTCGAAAAGCCCTTCCTTCCGGAGTTCCGGCAGGATACGAAGGCATATTTCATCTATATAATCATCCGGGCGGCCTGAAAATTCCCGGGGTACGCTGTGGGCCGCCAGCAAGGTCGGTGATATATCCATGCCGGTTTTTTCCCGGAGGGCCCGGATGACCCGCAGAATTTTCCGTTCGTTGTCAAGGTCAAGCCCGTAACCCGATTTGATCTCTACGGTTGTAACCCCTTCCGCCGCCATAGCCGCAAGGCGTCCTTCGCTCAATTTGTATAAATATTCAAAGTCAGCTTCCCGGGTGGCGTTTACGGTGGATTGGATCCCCCCTCCTGCGGCGGCTAACTCTTCATAGGAAACGCCCCGTAGACGCTGTTCCCATTCGGCGGCCCGATTCCCGGCAAAAACCAGGTGGGTGTGGCAGTCGATGAATCCCGGAGTAACCAGGGCGCCCCGGAGATCGATTCTCTCCCCCGGAATTCCTGTCGCCTCTTCCCGGGGGATCACCGCCTGGATGCTCTCCTCCCGGGTTATCAGGACATGGTTGGTGAGCAGGCCATAGTCCCCTCTCAGGGCCGGATCCATGGTGGCCAGTATTCCGTTGATCCAAAGGGTTGAACCGGTGAGGGTATTCATGTTTTTTATAATATTCAAAATCAAAAAAAAAGTTAAGACCTGAGGCTGTTCCAAAACCAGCCGGGTTTTACAACGGACTCACTATTCCATGAAAAAGCCGTGGGTAAAAAATTACCCAATATTGAGTAACTTTTTCACATTAGGGGTATCATTTGAATCTGTTTCAGAATGAAAAACCCGGCAGTAAGCCTGCCTGCCCCAATAAGTCCAAATTCAAAAGTTACAAAAAATAAAATCTCAGGTCGCCTTTCCAAAACTGAAGTTTTTGAACAGCCTTGTATTAAGATTACCTTTAATTCAAAACAATCTGATCATCTTCAGATTGTTTTGGCATGAAATTTGCTATATATATGGCAACTATCCTTTTTATAGGAGTTTGACATGAAAAAGAACGGATGGTTCTTTTGGGGCGGCTTTTTAGTATTGATCGCGGCAATGCTATGGACGGGCTGCGGCAATCCGGCTATTGATAATCCTCCCCCTGACAATTCCGATACCCCGGGAACCGATAACGGCGTTCCGCCCGAAGTAGCCGCTGACCCGGGTGATACGGCGGATACCCCGCTTGTTCCCGCCTCAAAAGACGTGAGTACATTGGGTCTCGCCAGTCCGGTACTTATTGTCTTTAGCGAAGCGGCCGCGCCCGCCGTAAGGCCCGGCGCAAACGCGGAACTAAGCGCGGCAACAAACCATGTAACCGTAACGCTTACGGCAGCGGGCGCGGACATCGTGGCCCAGGGGACCTGCGCAGACGGTTCGATCACCTTTACCGGCAATCATGCGTTTAATCTGTATCTCAACGGACTGGAACTTGCCAGCCTGTCGGGAGCCGCCATTAACAACGACGGCTCGGAAGCAATGAACGTTACCCTTGTTGAGGGAACGGCGAACCGGCTGATAGACAGCGCGGGGGGCGGTCAGAAGGCGGCGTTTTACAGCAAAGGCGATTTTGCGGTAAGCGGCGGCGGGAGCCTTGAAGTGCGCGGGAAGACGGCCCACGCAATCGCCGCCAACGGCGCGTTTACCCAAACCGGCGGAACGATTTGGGCGAAAGAAGCCGTGAAGGACGGCGTCAACGCCAAAACAGTAAACGTTTCGGGCGGCGCTTTTACGGCGCGGACAAAAGGAGACG
>JAITJI010000104.1 GCA_031279015.1 Spirochaetaceae bacterium | reverse complement strand
ACCAGTTCGGCAGGGGTGTTACGGTCCAGAACCCCGTCAAAGATAAAATAGGGAACCTTGAACCGGGTACAGGTTGCAGGAAAATCCGTGGCCGCCACCTCAGGCCACATGGCCGTGAGCACGTACCGGTAACCCCTGGCCAGGCCGATAATATCCCCCGGGGAATACTCCCCGGAGCGGAGCATGGGAATGACCATGGACCTGAAATAACTGCGCTTTGCAGCGGAGGGGGAGTAACCGCCGTACTTCATCATGATCCTCCGCTGGGCCATGAGTCCTTCAAACCCGCCCTTGTACAGGCCCCCTTCCGGCGGCCCCACCCGGTCAAGGATCTCCAGCGCCCTGCTGTCCCCGGCCTTCTCCGCCTCCTCCCGGGTAAACCGGAAGCACAGCTCTTCGTTCCGGCTGCCGTTGACCACCTGGCCAAAACCCACATAGGCCGCGATATGTTCCGGGTACCGGAAGGCCAGCCAGGTGCCCAGTTCCGAACCCCAGCTCCCGCCGATGATAAAAATTTTTTCTTTTTTCAGTTCCCGGCAGAGAAAGAGGACCAGCTCCCGGGCGTCTTCCACAAGACGATCCAGGGTAAGGGTTTCCCGTTTTGCCCCCCAATAGGAACCGCCGGAACCCCGCTGATCCCAGGCGGCCAGGGTAAAGGCGCCGGCCAGATCCCTGTGGGCGGTCATGACCGCATGGCGGTTGCAGACCCCGGGTCCGCCATGGAGGAAGAGGAGCACCGGGTTGTTTTCATCCAAACCCCTGATATGAATTTTTTGGGGCAGCCCCCCCAGGGCAACCTTTATTTTTTTGTCGATCCTCTTACCCATATTGGCGCCTCCTCTACAGAAGAATCCTGCTCCCTAATTCAACGCTTAAGATTATTAAATTCCTCAAATAAAATCAAACCCTTTTTCCCATACCTGGCGCTGAACATTGAATTACCGGGTTCTGCCGTATACTTGACAACGATCTCTATTTCTTATAAAATCTCCAAAAATAATAGTATATTCCGGGGGTTTTATTGAGATTCCCTTGCAGCAGGCTGTAAAAAACAGAGGGTGTTCCCGGAAAAAGGAGACACAAGGATGAGTTATTTACCCCTGACAGAGTACGAAACCTCTCCCGAAGAGGTACGGCGGGAGTACGATGATCAGATCGCCCGGCAGGGCCGGATCACCAACATGAAGCGTACCCTTCTCCACAACCTCCCCGCCTATAAGGCCTACATGGAATGGTATGTCCTCAGGGATCAACTGGTTCCCTTCCTGGGCGAACGGACGGTTTCCCTTTTTTCCTATGCAATATCCAATGCCAATAATTGCCTTATCTGTTCAACCTTCTTCCGCAAGATCCTCATCGATTCCGGGGACGACCCGGATAATCCCCGGCTTTCGGAAACCGAAAGGCTCCTCATGGATTTTGGCCATGCCATTGCCCGGAATCCCGGGGAAATCGAAGAGGAGATGTATAAAAAAATAGGGGAGCGTTTTTCTACGGAAGAGATCGTCCTCATCATTGCCTTTGCCGGAATCATGGCAGCCACCAACCTCTTTAACACCGTGGCCAAGATTCCCCTGGATGAAGTGTTATACAAATACCAAAAACCCCGGGAAGGGACAAAATGAAGAGTCTGGAAGGGAAAAGCGTCCTTATCACCGGAGCGGCCCACGGCCAGGGCCGGGCGGCGGCCCTGCTTTTGGCCCGGGAAGGGGCGGATATCGCCGCCTTTGATCTGGGGAAGAAGGCGGAGTACCCCGCCTACGATTTTGGGGCCTGGGAGGAGATGGAAGGGCTTAAGGGAGAGATCGAAGCCCTTGGCCGCCGGGCTCTGATCTTTTCCGGGGACATACGGGATGACTCCGCCGTGAGCCGGGCGGTGGAAGAAACCGTGGCGGCCTTTGGCAAAATTGATGTTCTATTTAATAATGCGGGGATCTGCGCCTATGCCGAAATTGATACCATGACCGACGAAGCCTGGAATGCCATGATCGGCATCAACCTTACCGGTCCCATGATCGTCACCCGCCGGGTAGCGCCCCACATGAAGCAGGCCCGGAGCGGGGTTATCATCAACAACTCATCGGTCATGGGCCTGCGGGGCGGTAACCGGCTCTCCCATTACGTGGCTTCCAAATGGGGTCTGACGGGCCTTACCAAGGCCTGGGCGATAGAGCTGGCCCCCTTCAATATCCGGGTGGTGAGCATCCATCCTACCGGGGTAAACACCCCCATGAACGACGGATTGGCCGCCATGGAGGGTTCCACCCCCCGGGAGATCGCCGAACGCAGCGCGGGGAACCTTCTTCCCGTTCCCTGGGTGGAGGCCGAAGACGTGGCGGAGTTGGTTCTCTGGCTGGCCGGAGACAGGGCCCGGTACGTTACCGGCGCCCAGTTTGTCCTGGACGCAGGCCTGTTGACCCGTTAACCGGAATTGCTCTGTAATTTTTTTAAATTTCTCTGTTAAATTTCTCTTGACAAATCACAAAACCAGGTTAATAATAGTCACGGTTAGGTTAATATTTCTTATTTTATAAATATTTCTGGTTAATTATTAACCTGTCCGGAGGAGGATAATGAAGCAGGCCACCCTTGCGGACATTGCCGCTTCCGCCGGAGTAACCCCGGCAACGGTGAGTTACTACTTTTCGGGACGCAAGAGGATCTCCGCCCCGGTGGCGGAGAAGATCACCGAGGCCGCAAAGAAACTGAATTATACCCCCCTCCATGCCGGTCCTCCGGGGAGATCGAAGAAGATCATCAACATGTGCGTTAGCATGGAAAACGGGGATCTTTCGGATAATATCTATTACCTGGGACTCATGAACGGGATCATGGACTGCCTGGCGGAGGAAGGCTACCAGTTGATGTTCAGCCGTCTGGTCTACGGCGATCCCGAATCCCACAGCCACTTCCTCAAAGGTCTGGAAATGACCGCGGGGATCATCCTCTGCAACCCCCGGAGGGATCACCGTTTTGAGGACGAATTCCAGGAACGGAACATCCCCTTTGTGATCCTCGGGGCCTCGGAAAAGACGGATTCGGTTTTTTATGTTGATGTGGATATGCGGGGCATAGGTTTCCAGGGGGCCGACTATTTTCTTGCCCGGGGGCACCGGAGGATCCTCTACCTTAACATGCCGGAAACCATGACCCAGAGCCAGCACCGCCTTGACGGTTTCCGTATGGCCTATGCCCGGCAGGGACTTGCCTTCAACGAAGGGGATCATGTCTACGCCCCCGCGGGTATGGAAGAAGACTTTGAACAGGTAAAAAGGCTCCTGGGTGAAAACCGGCGCTATACCGCGGTGGTTACCGCCAACGAAGTTATTGCCCAGGCAGTGGTCCGGGCGGCCCGGGAGCTTAGGATCGACATCCCCGGGAAGCTTGAGATTTTGAGCATGGGGGGTACGATCCTGGGAACCAGCACGGTTCCCCCCCTGACCACTATTGATTTTAACAGCCACCGCCACGGGTACGAGGCGGCCCGGCTGCTCCTGGAAATACTCCACCGGAAACGGGTTACCCCCTTTCACCTGATCCTGCCGGGAACCCTCGTTGAACGGGGCTCTACCAGGCATTGACAAGGGTATTCAGCGGATCCGTAGGGATCCGGTTAGTTTTTTGTTCGGAGGAATCTATTATGAAACGGATGTGTATGTTAACCCTGGGGTTGCTGTTCCTTGTATCCATGGCATCATGGGCCGGCGGCGGCAAACAGGGAAGCGCCGCCGGAGGTCCCAAGCCCACCCTTACCTGGATGGCGTCCCAGGGCTGGACCTGGCCGGGGGACGAGGAACTTATTAAAAAATTCAAGGAAACCACGGGGATCACCATCGATCTCCAGGTCATTCCCGCAGCCCAGCATCACGACCTCATCAAGGCCCGGCTCAGTTCCGGGGAGGGGCCGGATATTTTCATGGTACAGACCAACGAATTCGCAATCAAAACCGCCACCATCGATCCTGAAAAGTACCTCCTGGATATGAGCGGCGAAAGCTGGATCAACGTGATGCCCAAGAGCAGGCTCCCGGCGGTATCCTACAACGGTAAGGTCTACGGCCTCATGCTCTGGTACAATTCCCCGGAATTCATCTACGTGTACAACAAGACCCTTTTTGACGAGCTGGGGATCAAGGCCCCCGGGACCTTTGCGGAGATGGACGCGGCCTGCCGGAAGATCCTGGACGCGGGGATAGTCCCCATTTACGAGTATGTGGCCGATGGCTGGCATCACCAGCTTCCCTTCTTCCAGATCGGCCCCCGGTATGAGGAGCGGAACCCCGGGCTCTACAAGTCTCTTAATGAAAACACCGTCAAATTCGCCGATGTGGCCGACTTTGAGACGGTACTGAACCAGATCAACAGCTTTGCCCAGAAGGGGTACTACGGCCAGTACTATATGTCCAACACCGGGGCGGACCAGAACGAGGCCTTTGCCACCAGGCAGGCGGCCATGGTGGTGGCCCCTTCCGCGACTATTTCCCAGATCCGTGCCGAGTATCCCGAATTTAAGGATGAAATGGGGATTATCCTCCTCCGCTTTCTGGACAATAACACCTTCCCCAGCAATCCTTCCGGGCCTGCCATCTTCGCCTGCGCCCAAACCAAGTACCCCGATGCGGTAAAGGAATTTTTCCGTTTCTACACCCGGCCGGAGAACCTCCAGATCAAACTGGACGGAACCGCCGAATGGACCAACATTGACGTAACCGTGCCGGTAAATCAGCACTGGACTAAAGAGGAAGAGGCCTTTATGGCGGGGATCACCGATCAGCAGAAGAACATCCAGGCGGTGCTCCAGACCGGAACCAAGTACACCAACGATCAGTGGATGGAATTCGGCGCGGATCTGGCTTCCATGTTCCTGGGGAGGATGACCGCCAAAGAGGTGCTCCGGGCTACGGATGAACGCCGGGCGAATATCGCCAGAAGCCAGAACGATCCGGCCTGGAAATAGGGAATCCCCGGTCAACGGGCATGCTTGGGAGTTTTTCGGATTGTACCCAAAGAAGGAGGCGGGAAAGGTGACGGTAAATTCGAATAAAGAAAGCCGGATGTATCCGCTGAGGTTTGCGTTTCCCATCCTGGGGTTCTACATCCTGTTTTTTCTGCTTCCGGGACTTTCGGGGATATGGTACTCCTTTACCGACTGGAGCGCCTTCCACGAGGATATTAATTTTATCGGACTGGAAAACTACATCCGGATCTTTACCTCCACCAATGACTATTCCCGGTACATCGGGAATACGGTACGGTTTACCGTCATCTCCAACATCGTGAAGATCATCCCCGCCTTCTTCCTTGCCCTTATGCTCAACCGGGGCATGAAGGGCCGCAATGTCTACCGGGCCATCCTCTACTTTCCTTCGGCCCTGCCGTACCTGGTCATCGGCCTTATCTTCCGTTCTATTCTCCATCCCGGAAACGGCCTGCTCAACAAGTTTCTGGGCTTTACCGGCCTGGGCTTTCTGCGGCAGGAGTGGCTGGCCGACCCCGGGGTGGTCTGGGGTTCCGTCTTCGCGGTGGACGCGTGGCGGGGTATAGGCTATGTGATGACCATATTCCTCGCGGGGCTCCAGGCTATCCCCGGGGAATTCTACGAATCCGCGGACATCGACGGGGCGGGGTTCTGGCGCAAGCTGATCCACATAACCGTTCCCATGATAGTCCCCTCCTTCGCCATCAACCTCACCTTCGGTCTGGCCTACGGCCTCAAGGTGTTCGACGTGATCTACGTGCTTACCAACGGCGGCCCCGGCCGTGAGACCGAGGTCCTGGGGACTTCGGTGTTCCGGGAATTCTCCAACGGAAACTATGCGGTAAGCTCCACCCTGAACACCCTGCTCTTTGTGTTCATGGCGATCCTGGCCTGTTTTATCGTAACCAGGCTGAATAAAAGGACCGTGGAATTATGAAAAACAACAGATTCTCCGGCCTGGTTCAGGGGGTCCTCCGGCAGATTATCGCCCTGGCCCTCTCGGCCGCGGTGATAGTTCCCATGTATATGGTGCTGGTCAATTCCTTCAAGACCCGGCGGGAGGGAAACCTGATGCGCATGACCCTGCCTGCGGAATGGCTCTGGGAGAACTACACTACCGTTATCGAGCAGGGCAAACTCTTTTCCTCTTTTTTCAACAGCTGTCTCTACGCCTTTGCCGGTTCCGCGGGGGTGGTTTTTCTGGCCGCCCTGGGAACCTGGGTGCTGTCAAGGCGAAGCGACCGCATGGCCAAGGGGCTCTACCTTTTCCTCATCCTGGGCCTCTTCCTGCCGGTGAATTTTGTGACCCTCATCAGGATCATGAGCGCCGTGGGCCTCTACGGCACCCGGGCCGGCATGATCCTCTACTATCTGGGGGCCAACGCGGCCTTTTCTGTTTTCGTAAGCTACGGTTACTTTGGCAGCGTGCCCCGGGAACTGGATGAGGCGGCGGTGATCGACGGGGTAGGGCCCTTCAGGACCTTTGTAAGCGTGATCTTCCCCCTCCTCAAGCCCATCTGCGTTACCATTTTTGTCCTCACCTTCATCGGCATCTGGAGCGACTTTACCACGCCCCTCTATCTGATCAACAAGACAAGCCAGTGGCCCATGAATCTGGCAATTTACAATTTCTTTGGCCGTTATTCCCAGCAGTGGAATCTGGTCTTTGCGGACATCATGGTCACGGTATTGCCCGTGTTTGTCATCTATTTGATCTGTCAGAAACAAATTGTTGCGGGCCTCACCACGGGGTCTGTAAAGGGGTAGTATGCGTTACAAGGAAAACTGGGACTCCGTCAAGGAACGGTGGCGGCAATACTGGAAGAGGGCCAACCCGGGGCTTCCCCTCATGTATCTTGTGGCGGAGAAACCGGATAAAAAACCCCTTCCGCCGGAACTGGAGATCCGCGATACCTTTGACCGTTACCGGCACGCTTCCCGTATGGTTGCCCGGTTCAGGCATTACTGCGAAAACCACCTCTTTCTGGCGGACAGCTTCCCCAATATCAGCGCGGACTTCGGCCCCGGCTCCGTGGCGGGCTACCTGGGGAGTGAGATCGTCTTCCACCATGACACGGTCTGGTTTGAACCCTGGGTGGAGGACTGGGCCTCCTGTCCCGAACTCCGCTTCGATCCGGAAAACAAATGGTGGAAAGAGCATTACCGGCTGGT
>JAITJI010000091.1 GCA_031279015.1 Spirochaetaceae bacterium | reverse complement strand
AATTCCGGATCCGTAAGCCGGCGGAGTTCCGTACGGAGGCCGCCGTAATGGGTATCTCCCACCGACAACATCCGCAGATGCCTGTGATCGTCCATCCAGTATATCTCATAGACTCCGCCGACCGACGGAACCTTGGAGTTTATGGTCCATCGATCCGCCAGAATAAGGGGTGACCAGGTTACAAAATAGTGGACAACCTTGCCTTGGGCCCGAAAAGAGATTCCATATTCCATATTATGAATCTTATAGTATATTTTATATATATTCCATAATTCTTTAAAAAAACACGTATAATAAAGTATACGCAAATGGCTGTTTCCGCTGTTGCATACAAGTCCGGTAATTCATAATTCTTTATATTACAATGAAATAAAATATTCTTTCCGATATTGGTACACTTGGCATGGTATCTGCTACATATAAAGAAACACCATGGAGGGTATGATGCATAAGAAAAAGGCTGTGGTGAGTAATGAAAATGTGCTGCAAAAATATTTTGTTGACATAAGGACAATCCCATTACTCAGTTTCTCTGAAGAACTGGAACTCTCAAAGCGTATTCAGCGGGGGGATACAAGCGCCCGGAAAAGGCTTATAGAGGCTAATCTGCGGCTGGTGGTGAAGATTGCCCGTACCTTTTCAGGTGTTGACGCATCCCTGATGGATCTCATTCAGGAGGGCAATATCGGCCTTATGCGGGCTGCGGAAAAATATGATCATCTTAAGAATGTTCGATTTTCAACCTACGCCAATTGGTGGATCCGTCAATCGATAAGCCGGTATCTGGCCAATAAGTGCCGGGCTATTCGTCTGCCCCACCGGAAGGAAGAACTCTTCCGTAAAATTCAGAAGGCCTGCCATGTTCTTAGTCAGAACCTTATGCGGAAACCCAGTATCTCGGAGATTGCCGATGAACTTGGTGTTCCCGTAGAGGAGATTGCGGGTATTATCAACATCACCAACGGCCCCCTCTCCCTGGAGGCCGATGCGGGGGATGTCGAATCGATGTCATTGATGGATCTCCACGAGGATTATACCTACAGTCCCGAACGGGCGTTCATGCAGAAATCCTTTGAGACCGATACCCATTGTTACCTGAACCATCTCAAGGATCGGGAAAAACGGATACTGATGTACCGGTATCAGTTGAATGGCGGTGAACGGCATACCCTGAAAACCATTGGGGATAAAATGGGCATATCCCCCGAAACGGTCCGTCAGATAGAACTGCGGGCTCTCCGGAAAATGAGGGATCACGTGGATCCATCCTGGCGCTCCGGTTATGTTGAGGCCATATAATTTTGAGGCAATAATGATAGCTTTTGTAGTTGAACATGACGTTTCTGTTACCGAAACGGGAAAACGGATAATCAAAGATCTCCGGGTGAGGATACACCGGGTAGAGGCGATAAAACCCGGCTCTAAGGTATCCGGTGCGGCAGATTCCCCAGGCTTCGTCTATGCTGAATCGGGGAAATCTGTGTCACCGCCCGTGGGCAACCTGTAGAGTCAGAGAATCCCTCCGCAGAATCTTTTTCGCTGTCTTCAAAAATCCTGCCGGATGTGTTTGAATACTCCCAATGGTGAAAAAATCTTCCCGGCGGCGGACTCCTGCCGCCGAAAAGCCGGTTTCCGGGCGAAAGAAGCCGGTCAAAAAACCTGTACAAAGGAAAAGGCCCGGAAAGCTGACCCCGGAAGACGGCATCCGGGCCGCCTTGATCGCGGCGATTCTCATCTTTGCGGTGACCCTGGTATGCACCATCCTTATTCTCATCTTCTCCTTTAACGGGGATAAACCAGCCAACACAGACGAATCCGCAGCGGGGGAAGGGACCCCGCCCGGACAAGCCCCGGCGGAGGTGGTATCCCGTCCCATTCCGGTTCAGCCGGAGGGGACAGGGGTTCCTCTGCGGCAGGCGCCGCCGGAACCGGCGCCAAAACAGCCGGTCCCGTCCCCGGCCACCCCGGCGGAGAAACCGCTCCGGACAAACGCCCTCCGGCCCGATCCGGCGCCATCCCGGCCGGCTCCGGAACAACAACCGGCTAATCCTGCCGGCAGCCTGGGGCAACCGCCGGAACCGGCGCCAAAACAGCGGGGAATCCTGGTCTTTATAATTGATGACGCCGGTAATAATCTGCGGGATTTGGAGCCCTTTCTGCAATTCCCCGGCCCCCTTACCATAGCGGTTCTGCCGGGACTCCCCAATTCCGCAGAGGCGGCCCGGCGGATCCGGGCGGCAGGAAAGGAGGTCTTTCTCCATCAGCCCATGGAGGCCCTGGGCGGACAGAATCCGGGACCTGGGGCGGTGTATTCCGGGATGAGCCCGGAGGAGATCCGGGCCAGGGTGCTTGGAAATCTGAAGGAGATTGGACCGGTGGCCGGGATGAACAACCACCAGGGTTCAAAGGGAACCATGGATGAGGAGCTTATGGAAACCATACTTGCCCTTTGCCGTGAACAAGGTATATATTTTCTCGACTCCAGGACCACTGCGGATACGGTGGCGCCCCGGGTGGCAAGGCGGCTGGGAATTCGGATAGGAGAGCGGGATGTGTTTTTGGATAATGTACCGGAAAAAGCCGAGATGATCCGTTCGGTATGGAACGGGCTTGAGCGGGCGGAAGCCCGGGGTACGGCGGTGATGATCGGGCATACATGGTCGGTGGAACTCGCCGCAACCCTGGAAGAACTCTACCCGGAACTGATCGCCCGGGGGTATTCCCTGTCCACCGTTTCCCGGCTAATGATGGGAGGTCCCCGTGGGGGAGATGCCTATTCTGGGGATTGAATCTTCCTGTGATGAGTGCGCCGCCGCGGTGGTGGTAGACGGAAGGCGGATTCTTTCCAATGTAGTGGCCACCCAGATCCCCTTCCATGCGGCCTGGAACGGGGTAGTTCCGGAAATAGCGAGCCGCAAACACACCGAGTGGATATACGGCGTGGTACAGGAGGCCCTGAACAAGGCCGGGTTAGGCGCCGGTGATGTCCAGGGTGTCGCCGCTACTTCCCGGCCTGGGCTGCTCGGCTCCCTCCTGGTGGGTCTAAGTTTTGCCAAGGCCTTTACCTGGGCCCGGAATCTTCCCTTTATCGCCGTGGATCACATGCTGGCCCACCTCTATGCCCCCCGCCTGTCCGCCGGGGAGCCTCCGCCCTATCCCTTTCTGGGGCTCCTCGTCTCCGGAGGACACAGCATCATCTGCCGGGTGGATGATTTTGACGATATCACGGTCCTGGGGACCACCATTGATGACGCGGTTGGGGAGGCCTTTGACAAGGTGTCGAAATACTACGGCTTCGGATATCCCGGCGGGGCGGCTATCGATAAACTGGCCCGGGACGGGAACCCCTTGGCGTTTCGTTTCCCCATGCCAAGCCTGCACAAGGGGGGGGAGCAGGGAAGCAAGCACCGCTACGATCTGTCCTACTCGGGCCTTAAAACCGCAGTGATAAATCAGTTGGAGATGTTCCGGGTGAAGAACGCCGGCGGGAACGGCGGCTCCATGGAAAACCAGGGCCCGGTTCCCGCCGGAACCCGTCCCGAAGATATCGCCGCCTCATTTCAAAAAACCGCGGTGGAGATACTGTTGCGGAGCCTCTTCCGGGCAGCCGGGGATACGGGCCTTTCCGTCATCGTTGCCGGCGGGGGGGTGGCGGCCAACTCCTATCTCCGCGCCAGATTGGCGGAACGGCGGGATCTCCGGTGCATCTTCCCCCCCCCGGAACTCTGCGGGGACAACGGCGCCATGATCGCCGGAATCGGGTACCAATACCTGGCCCGGGGGGATCGTTCGCCATTGAACGTCACCGCTTCAGCCCGGGTGAAGGGTTTTAAGCGTGGCTATCCCTAAAAACCGGCCCGGGGGAAGGGGTGATTCCCCAAAGGCCGGGCCTACTTTCCCACACAAAAACGGCTGAACATAGTCTCCAGGATGTCCGCAGCGGACACCTCCCCGGTGATCTCCCCCAGGGCATTGATCCCTTCCCGGAACAGGGGCGCTATGATATCCGGAGGCTTCCCCTGCCCGGTAAGGGCAAGGGCTTCGGTGACGGCGGCGACGGCGGCATCTATCCGTTCTTTCTGCCGGGCGGTTCCGATTCCGGCGCCTGCCCTGCCGGTATGGCCGGATCTGCCCGCAGTATCGGAGCCCCGGGAGACCGCCTCCAAAACCGCAAGGATGGCGCCGTTCAAGTCCGGGAGCCCTGCTCCGGTTTTTGCACTCAGTTCGGAAGGCGCCCCCCCGGGCGGAGCGGCCCCGGAAAACCTTGCCACATCCGCCTTGTTCCAAATGCAGAGGACCGGCGCCGGATCAGCGGTCATGGTTCGGGATTCAAAAAAAGCCCGGTCCTCCGGGGTAATGCCCAGAGTCCCGTCGATAAGGTAGAGCACCAGATCCGCCTCCCCTATGAGATCCCTGCTGCGGGCAACTCCCAGCCGTTCCACCGGATCGGCGGAATCCCGAAGGCCCGCGGTATCCACAAGGCGTATGGGGATCCCCTCCAGGGATATCCAGGCCTCGATCCAATCCCGGGTGGTACCAGGCACATCGGTAACAATGGATCGGTCTTCGTTAATCAGAAGATTAAAGAGGCTGGATTTTCCCGAATTAGGCCGCCCGGCGATAACCACCAGGGCTCCGTCCTGATAGAGCCGTTCCCGCCGGTACCCTGCCGTCAGGACCTGAAGCCGCCCCAGGGCTTCCTCCGCCCTAGACCGGTCAAAAGGCAGGCCCGCGGTTTCCCGGCCGGCAAAAGCCTCTTCACCGGGGCCAAATCCGGTTTCATCTTCCGGATAATCCAAAAACAGTTCCAGTCCCGCAAGGGCCTGCACCAGGAGGGATTTGATCCCGGTAATTTCCGCCTCCAGGGCTCCCGAAAGGCGGCCCACCGCATGTTCCCTGCCCCGGTCGGTTTTGGCGGCAACCAGTTCCATCACCGATTCCGCCCGGGTCAGATCCAGCTTACCATTCATAAAAGCCCGGAAGGTGAATTCCCCGGGAAGGCTTTCCCGAAACCCCACCCCCCGGATAAGCGCCAGTACCGCCTTTGCCGCGGCGATACCGCCATGGCAGGAAATATCCAGGCTGTCTTCACCGGTGTAACTCCGGGGGGCGCGGTACACCGACACCAGGACCTCATCGATCCGTTCCCCCTCTCCCGCAGGATTCTTCCGGACCGCGGTGGGTTTGACTATCCAGCCGTGGACGATGGTATGCCCCGGCGCCTCCCGCAGGGCCCGGGGACGGGAAAAAACCGCAGCGGTCATCTCAATTGCCTCTCTGCCGGAAAGTCTGATGAGCGCCAGGGCGCTTTCAGCGGGAGGAGTCGCCAGGGCAGCGATTGGTCTATCGTCGCCATAGACACCCTTAGAATCCATTGTAAAAATTTTCCCGAAGCCGCGTTATGGCCGCCGCCTGTTCCCGGGTGGTATCCGTTTTGATCCCTTCAAGAACACCATTTATATGTTTCCTGAGACTCTCTTTATCAATACTGACCAGTATATAAAAATCGTAAAGATCCCCGGACGGGGCCTCCTCCCCCACCTCGCCGCGTCTTAAAAGCCAATAATCATCCTGCTTTTCGGCGCCCGGATACTGGATGTCGGAAGCACGTTTGATCACCTGCTCGAAGTACCGGCCATATACCACATCGGGATTGACCGTTGTGGCGGCAAACCTTGCATGGATCCGGGCCGCCACCATCCGGGGCAGATCCTGGAAAACGGTAAAACCCATGAGCCATTGCTCCAGGGCCCTGCGATTCGTCCCGGACCCTACCCCGACAAAGACATAAGCATCCTCATACCGGCGCATGGCCTCGATTCCCGGAATATCTTCGGCCAAATACTGCTTCACCCATTCAGGCAGATCCTGCCCTACAGACTTGTTCTTGTGATCCAGGATCTGATAGTCCCTGGCCTTTCCAACATGCAGAGGAGGGGGTTCAAAGACGGCAATGCCTTCGGGACTACCGGTACAGCCGGTCAGACACAGGAAACAGGCTAAAACTAAGCATAAAATTACAGACATGACCCCCGCTTCCGGCTAAGGATGTTCAAATAAAGCCGGAGACACGGAATCTGCCGGACGGACAGAAACATTCCCGGAGAGCTGCTCCAAAATCTCAACTGTCTCCCCGGCTTTTCCGATCCCGGTGTCCCCTTCGGGTTCACGGGATTTCGGAGGAGGAGTATCCCCTTCTGCCGCCAATCCTTCCTCTTCAGGGGCAGGCGTCTTTGCCGTTATTTTTTCAGGGACCCCTTCGGGAACCGGTTTTTCTATAAGCTTTCCGGCGGTGGTCTGGTCCGGGGGGACTGCGGCTGAAGCGCGTTCAATCTCCCCTTTTTCTGTAGCAGCGCGCTCTGAAGCCGTCGTTCTTGCGGAAGCGCTGCCCGGAGCGGCCGTTTCTGTAACAGCGCTCTCCAGAGCTGTTGTTTCTGCAGCAGCATCCCCGGAAGAGATCTTTTCTGCGGAAGCCTGTTCAGGCGCTGCGATCTCCGGGCCGGCCTCTTCCGGCGACTCTTTCTCATTGGCAACCGGCTCCTCCTCCCCGTCCTCAAGGGTCAGGGAAGTTTCACGAAGAGGGGCCTCCAAAGAAAACATGATGACGAGTTCGTCCAGTATCATAGGGGAATTACCATAGGCGGTTGTGGAGGCTGTTTCCGGAGAAAGATCGGATTCCCGGAAGAGTTCCGTCCCCCTTCCGGAGGCCGCAGCCTCCTGTGCCGGGGCGGAGGCTCCATCTTCCCCGCCGGTACCGGACCCGGCATCAACCGCTGTTTCGTCGGCGGAGGGTACATTCTCCTGCGCCTCAAAGCGGGGGTCCGCCCTTTTTGCCTCGTCCTTTTTACCCCCGATTCTGAATCTGCCATTTCCGCCGGCGGAAGCCTTCAAGGGAATTTCCCCCTCCCCGATAAAGGTATCGGTGACAGAAAGACTGATGTCGGCACGGAAACGGTCCGGCTCAATTTCAAAATTGATAACCGGGGTGATAAATTCTTCCGACCCCGGAGACTCAACGGCGACCGTCCGGCGCAGGACCCCGGTTCCCGCGGCACAGGTCAAGATCAAATCATTACCGTCATACTCCAGATTGAGATCCAGGGTATCGGCGGAGGATTCCCCCAGGACAAAAGACCCGGAGAAGATGATGCCCCCGGCAAAAGGGGCAACCCGGAACAGGATCTGCCCCTTTCCCAACTTGTCCCCGGGCAGGACAAAAGAAACATCGGGGATACTGTAGGTGTCTCCAGGTCTGAGGGCCAGGCCGTAGACGCCGGCATAGGGAAGCCACTGAACGAGGGCGCCGTTAAGGGGGATAAGGTCTGCTCCTGGGGTTTTGGTATCCTGCAGACTCCCCCGGAACTGATACCACCGGAGAAGGGAATCCCCCGTATTGGCAAAATACCCCCTCCCCTCCTGCTTGGAGGAAACCGGCAGGGACATCTCCTTTATCCTGCCCATACCACCCGGGGATGAACTTCGGGGCCTGAAGGGGAGAACCTCTACCCGTAGAGTATGAAAACCCGTTTGAGCCGGCGCTTTCCAGAAAAACTGATTGATGGCCCGGGAACTCCCGCCCTGGCTCTCCGACCGGATTACACCCCCTTCGCCAATACGTTTTTTTCCGTTATACCACACCACATAGGGCTCCAGCCGTTTGTCCGCAACTACCTGGACTTCCAGCATCACATTGGTTCCCGGAGGAACAATGGATGAGCCTTCGATTCCACCGGGCAGATAGACATTGAAGGCATTCAAACTGAATAGGGCATCCGCCACATAATAAATGGGTTTTTCAATTCTGTTTAATACACCCCGATCCCCCACCACCTGAAATACCAGTTTGTACTGTCCGATTTCCAGCCCTTCAGGGAGGAGGAAGGGGGTCAAATCCCCCTCTATATGGGCTATCTCAATGATCAGGTCCGTATTTTCCTGCAAACGGAGGATCGATTTATCCGGGATACTTGATTCGTTCCGCTGCGATATCCCGCCGGTATCCGAATTACCGGAGGATCTTTCATTCAGGGAACCGGTATAGCCGGTCTCCCGGACGGAACCGCCCAGATCCGTCTCCGGCGTATCTTTAGAATACGATGAAGAAGACACATCCGATGAAGACGGATCCAAAGATGACGGCCCTGATGAAGATGTCGGCTCCGATGAAGAGGACAAGCCCGAAGATACCGGGTCCGGTGAAGAGGACGGGTCTGAAGACGGCCAGTCCGGTGATGCAGGGTCCGGCGCAGAGGACGAATCTGAAGATACCGGGTCTGATGAAGAGGATAAACCCGAAGCGGTCAGGTCCGGTGAAGCGGGGGGATCGGACGGGAATCCATCGGCAGCAGATACGGAGGCATCCCCTGGTTTATCCGGATCATCTGTCATACCGCCGGAGGCCAAACCGGCCGGCGCCGGATCTCCGGAGGAATATCCGGACAAGTCCGGAAGGGAAGTTTCCGGACTATCACTCTCCAATCCGCCGGTATCTGTTGACGACCCGGCCAGGCCCGTATCGGCGCCGGAGGATTCGTCGGCGGGGACGGCTTGGGAATCCTGCCCGGCTTCATACCCCGTATCGGCATAACCGGTATCGTCCGAATCTACCGGAAGGCCACCGGCTTCACCTTGAAGGGTATCCGCCTCCGGTTTCCGGGGCAGAACGTACTGCACCTTACGGCTGATCGTTTCACCCCCGGTGGATTGCAGAAAAACCGTAAGCCCTCTCAGATCCGGATCATCGGCCACGGAACCGATAAAATAAGGGTAAATTGGAGTACCGCTTTCAACAATGGCGCATTCATCCAGGGTATAGGCTGCCGCCCTTGCGCTTACCCGATAGGTCCCGGTAGGAGAAAAAACTGTATCCAGTTGTCCACAGGCGGTGAGAAAAATAATTAAACTAATGTAATAAACGATCTTTCCCGGTTTAAACAGACTCATACCCAGTTATATTATAACACAATTTATAATAAATTACCATAATGTATCTTCTCTTTGTGACGATTTTTTCTCAAATACAGGGCTGTTTCAAAACCAACCGGATTTTGAAGCCGGTTTATACATTTTGTCTCCATACAGGTCCTGATGATTGCAGCCAAAATGACATCCGTTGCCTATTTTCACCCCGGGGGCTACAATGTTTCCATGCGGATAACCAGAGCGATAGTACATCTTGACCGGCTGCGCCGGAATATTCAAACGATACGGGGGCATATCGGGAAAAGTCCCCTGATCTGTATGCCCATCAAGGCCGATGCCTACGGCCACGGGGCGATCCCCCTGGCCGTGGCGGCTTTGGAGGCGGGGGTAGAATATCTGGCGGTAGCCGCCGTCTGTGAGGGTGCGGATCTGCGGAAGGCAGGGATCCGGGCGCCCATCCTGCTCCTGTCGATTCCCGGCCCGGAGGAACTCCCCAAGGCAGCCGCTCTGGAGCTTATCCCCCTGGTAACGGACAGGGAATTTGCCGGGGAGGTCGCCCGGGCCGCGGCCGCGGCAGGGAAACGCCTCCCGGTACACCTCAAGGTGGATACCGGTATGGGACGGCTCGGCTGCTCCCCTGCCGAGGCGGCGGATCTGGCCGTGTTTATTGCCGCCCAGCCATCCCTGGAATACGCCGGAACCGCCACCCACCTTGCGGTGTCCGATTCTCCTGCGGCGGAAGATATCCGCTATACGAAGGAACAACTGGCCCGGTTTTGGGAAGCCCTGACGGCCATCCGGCAGGCGGGGCTGGACCCCGGCATCGTCCATGCCGCCAATTCCGGGGCGGTGATCTTCCACAAGGATACATGGTTTGACATGGTCCGGCCAGGCATCCTCCTCTACGGATATCCGCCGGACGCCGGTTTCCCGGTTTTGCCGGTCATGGAACTCCGCAGCGGCGTCGCCTTTATCAAGCGGGTCAGGCCGGGGGAAAGCATTTCCTACGGCCGTACCTGGAGGGCCGGGGAAGAAACCCTTATCGCCACCATTCCGGCGGGCTACGGCGACGGCCTCCCCTGGGGGCTTGGGGGAAAGTGGTCGGTGTACATCCGGGACCAGCCCTATCCCCTGGCAGGACGGATCTGCATGGATCAGTGCATGGTAAACCTGGGCCGGAACAGCGACATCCGCCGGTGGGAAGAGGTAACAATCTTTGGGGGTCAGGCGCCGGACGCCGGGGCCGTGGCCTCCGTGATGAACACCATTCCCTATGAGATCACCTGTAACATCAACAAACGGGTTCCCCGGGTGTATATTGATCAACCCTGAAAACCCGGTAAAGCCGCGGAGCCCCGCCGGGTACATATCGGTTGCCTTTAGCGGTCAAGTTCCTTATTATTATAAACATACTACACGGTTAGACTTACACAGAAAGCCTGGGAGGATATTTTTATGAATCGTAATGATAAAAGCCGGTATGCTGATATACGGAACGACGGCGAAGAAGAGGAAGAGGCCGGGGAGGAATCCCGGGAAACCGGTCAGGATCCCCTGATCGGAAAGATGCTTAAAACCCGAACCATCCTGCTCTCCGGGGAGATCAAGAAGGAACTGGCCGAACGGACCATCCGGCAGTTGCTGTTGCTGGAGAACATGGGGGATGATCCCATCAGGATATTTATCGATTCCCCCGGGGGGGATGCGGATGCAGGTTACGCGATCTTCGATATGATCCGTTTTGTAAAACCGCCGGTATGGACCATCGGCATGGGCTTGGTGGCCAGTGCGGCGGCGATCATCCAGCTTGCCAGTCCCGGGGAATGGCGGGTAGGGCTTCCCAATAGCCACTATCTTATTCACCAGCCCCTTTCGGGCATCCGGGGAGTGGCTACGGATATCGAGATTCACGCCCGGGAACTGGACAAACTGCGGGAAAAGATAAACCGCCTCATTGCAGAGGAAACGGGGACCCCCTTTGAACAGGTCGAAAGGGACACCGACCGGGACTACTGGATGAACGCCGAAGATGCGGTCAGGTATGGCCTCATCTCCCGGATCATCACCCGGCGGGAAGAGCTCGGCGCCTAAACAGAGGAAGATCCCGGCGCAGCGGAGGAAGCTATCGTGATGGTATGGGGAGCAAACGCCATGGAGCCCGGGATAGATGACCTAAGCCGGTGGTCCGTAAGGAATCCCCCCCCTGAAAGGGCGCCGTAGAGTTCCGCCGCAAGCCGCCGGTCCTCCCCGGTTGGGGCTCCGGGTCCGCCGTCCCGGTCCAGGACAAAGGGATGGCCGGAGAGGTTGATGAGTCCTGCGGTCCTGCCTGAACGGCTTTCCAGCCGAAAAACCTCCCGGGCTATCCGGGTAGCCCCGTATTCATCATGCTCCAGTTTTTCGTAAAGGGCGGCGATCCGCCGGGATAGAACCCTGTCGGCCTCCTCCAGGCGAAGGGGATCATCGGAAAACATGATCTGCCCTCCAAGCAGGAAATTTGTCAGGGCCACCAGTTCCTTCTCATCCTCTGTAAGTTTGCAGTTCCGGGATCTGAGAAAAACCACATCCGGATCGTTGATGTAGATCGTACCATCCATGAAGGAACGGCCGATGGTGTCCATCAGGCTGGTATAGGCCCCCGGGGCGCCCACGTGACCCAAAATTTTGGCTGTCTTCCAGACCCATTCTTCCCGGGTATCCGCCCCAATCCGGGACAGGGGGAAATGCCGGTAGGAAGGCCCCAGGGGAAGGCCGCAGCCCAGGTAAGCCACGGGGAGGCCTCCGGCGGTTTTATTCCGTCCGGTGAGCAGCGAACAGGCCCGTTCGTAGTGTTCGTAGGGACTCCCTCCCTCTGCAAAAGCCCCGGAGAGGAAACCCGCATAGAGGAAATCCAGCTTGATGTACCGGAAACCCCACTCGTCGATCACCCGGTCCATGATCCCCCGCAGGTATTCCAGCACATCCTTCCGGGAGAGGTCCAGACAGTAAAAAGGCCCGGACCAGTTGGGGTTAAACCCCGCCCTTACAAGCCGCCCCGGCCGATCCTCCGGCGGCTGTTCCCGGGACCACGCGCTCTTTAGCTTCGGGACCGCAGCGACGGACATTTCCGGCGGTTCCCGAAGGAGCCAACCGGGACGTTCGGTAAATATCCGGGAATGCCGGGTCACCAGGAAGGGGGCCAGCCAGAGGCCGGGAATATAGCCCGCCCCGGTGATTTCCGCAGCCACCGGCGCCAAACCCCGGGGGAAACGCCGGGTATTGATCTCCCATTCCCCCACTGCCCTTTCCCAGCCGTCATCGATCTGGAATACCATCGGTTTCTGCCGGTCCTGATACCGCAGCTTGATGAGGTTCCCGGTCTTTCCAAGACCCTCCAGGTCCTCCAGGATGAGCTGTTCATTGATATCCGTATAGTGGTTGTACCAGGACTCGTAACCTCCCGGCAGATTTGCCTTGCCTGAGGCGGGGCCGTCACGGAGGAATTCAAGGGACCGAAAGGCCTCCTCCTGACGGTACAGCACGCCAAGGGCATCCTTCAGATTGAAGTAGCCCCGGACGGAGAAAATCCACAGCTCCGCCATGGCCTCCTGGGGGGCCCAACTCTTGCCGGGACAAAAGATCTCCATGATAATCCGCCGCCCTTCACGGTTGATATGGTAAGTCACCGGGGGAAGAGTCCCCCCTTCCCCGGAGGCAATACAGAGGTAGCGGTCCCCGCTCCGCATGTAGGCAATAAAATGCCCCACAAGCCAGTCTTTCCCCGGCGGCTCACGCCAGGCCGCCCCCTGCGCCCCGGGAGCGCCGGCCATTCCGGAATCGGCATCGGGTACGGAATCGGTAAAACCGGGGGCCACAAGGGTATCCCCTTCCCGGTTGGTCATTTTCAGCAGATCCGGAATAAACCGAACCCTCCGGGGTATAGTCTCCCGGCCGGACAGTTCCCAGCCCGCGGACCAGGACTGCCAACCGCCGCATTGGATAACCGGAACGCCGGAATCTTCAAAAACCCTCCGATTTTCCCGATCCATACCGGAGAGATCAAAGAGATCCTCAAAGGACCAGGAATCGATAACCAGGGCGCCGCTTGCCGCATCCGGCCGGAGGGCAAGGGCGGCATTGTTTTTCTCCGCCGTATATTGCAGTCCCGTACCGCGCAAATCCGCCGGCAGGGATTTATTCGACCGGTTGATACCGGTAATCTTTATATCCATAATAAATACAGGGATAATTGTACCATGGGAGGGGAACTTAGTAAACATTATGATTGAGCTCGTGGTCTTTTTGGGGAATCCCGGCCGGGAGTATGCGGGGAACCGCCACAACGCCGGCCGGCTTCTGGCGGCAAAATTACCCTTTTCCGCATCCCTCCTCTGGCAGCAGAAGTACAAGGGCCGTTACGCTGTTCTGGACCGTTCCCGGCTTGAAAGGCCGGAACCGGAAAAAGAGCCCCTGCCTTCCCGGATTCACTTTCTGATGCCTGAAACCTACATGAACCTCTCAGGAGAATCGGTTTGCCCGGCGGCTTTGTTCTTCAGAATCCCCCCGGAACGGATCCTCCTGGTCCATGACGAACTGGAACTGCCCCTGGGTACGGCGGCGTTAAAGTTTTCAGGCGGTCTGGGGGGGCATAACGGCCTCCGTTCCGTAAAAGCCGGTTTTGGCACCGCCGGCTTCTGGCGGCTGCGGATCGGAATCGGCAGGCCGAATCACGACGATATTTCGGGCTGGGTACTCTCGGATTTCAGCAGGGATGAGGCGCCGGTTCTGGAACAGGTCCTTGAGGCGTCCGCCGCCGCCCTGGTCCGGGCGCTGGCAGAGGGGCCTGAGGCGCTGCTTCCGGAGTGGCATAAGAAAAAAATAGCCCTTTTCTCCTAAAAACCCGTACAGGGTGAGCAGGGTCTTTAAGCAGGTGTTGACCATCCCACCCGTTACGGTCAAAGTAAGCTATGAAAAACGAATCGGCCTTTAAGGGCCTGTACGATATTGTCGCCCGGCTCAGAGCTCCTGACGGCTGTCCCTGGGATCGGGAACAGACCCCCGCAAGCCTGCGGGGAGATTTGATAGAAGAAACCTATGAATGTTTAGAGGCTATTGATGAAAAGGAGCCCGGTCATATCAGAGAGGAACTGGGGGACCTCTTTCTCCTGGTTACCATGCTTTCCTACATGCACGAACAGGAAGGCCTATTCACCGTAGACGATGTACTCAGGGGAATTTCAGAAAAACTGGTCCGGCGGCATCCCCATGTTTTTGGGGACGTGAAGGTCCGGGACAGCGCGGAGGTTCTCAACAACTGGGCCCGGATCAAGGTTGAACAGGAGGGACGGAAACCAAAAGAATCCATCCTGGACGAGGTTTCCCGGGCTCTGCCTCCCCTGGACCGGGCTGAAAAGCTCCAGAAAAAGGCCGCCAAAGCGGGTTTTGACTGGCCCGATGTCCGGGGGGTGATAGAAAAGATCGAAGAAGAGTTGAAGGAGACTGTGTCGGCCATTTCCGGGCAGGGGCATGAACATTCCGGTTCCAATCCGTCAGAGGAAGCCGTCCGGGAAGCGGCGGAGGCGGAACTGGGGGATCTCCTCTTTTCCGTGGTAAACCTCTGCCGGTATGTCAAGGTGGCGCCTTCGGTGGCGCTCCAGCGGGCCAACGTCAAATTTGTCAAACGTTTTACGTATGTGGAAAAACGGATGCAGGAAGCGGGAGAGGCTATGATCCCGGAAAACCTCGGCCTCATGGACCGGTACTGGGAAGAGGCAAAAAGAGACAGCCCTTAAGGATCCCCTGCCCCTACACCTGGCCAAAGTTCATCAGCACCTGGTAGAGCCGCTGTTCCAGCAGGCTAAAGGAAAAGTATTTCCGGCCCAGTTCATAGTTCCGATCCGCCAGGGCATCCATCGCACCGGGATTGTCAAGGAGGACCCGCACGGTTTCTACCGTTTCTCTGGTAACATAATTCTCCATTATCACCACGTCAAAATTCAGGGGTTCTATGTCCCGCTGAAATATGGAATAGCGGTTAACAAGGAGGGGTTTTCTGAACCAGATCGCCTCCAGAAAGGCGTTACCGAACCCCTCATAGGTTGAGGGGTAGGTTACAAAATCGGCGTTCAGGTAGCAGTCCCATAGACTGTACTTCCTTTTTCCCTCCCCGGTGAAACCCCGTTCCGTGCCAATGATGTCGGGACGGATCAGGACATCAACCTCCAGCAGTGCAGCGTATTCCATGGTCCGGTAGAAATAATCGGAACCCTCATCCTGTTCCTGATGGCTGATGAGGAGTTTAACCTTCCTGTCCTTGAGACGGCTTGCCAGCTCAATAGCATGTTCAATCCCCTTCCGGGCAATGATCCTGGTAGGCTGGAGAAAGAGGACCTCGTCATCGGCAATACCCAGATCTCCCCGCATAGCCCGGGCGTAATCGTCCATCACCGGCGGCTCAAGATCATAGTCAAACACATTGGGAATGATGATCGAGGAGATGCCGCAGCGGTAGGAGAGTTTCTGCCGGGCCTCGGAGTTGATCACCACATGGTTGATGGGGTGCAGCCGGGGGGGAAAGGACATGGAGAGGTAGTCCTCCACACAGCTGACGGAAAAACGCTGCCGTTCCCAGGAGAAGTCATGGTGATGGGCAATGACGGGAATCCCCGTTTCGGCGATCAGTTCGGTAATGGCCAAGCCCAGGGGTATATGCATGGGGATGGTGAGGGCGTTCTCGGTGATGAGGAGATCTATCCTGAAGGTCCCCACAAAGTCGTAGAGGGCCCGTTTCAGCCGGAACCGGACAGCCTGAATCTCCCCGGTAAGCCCCTCATCCCGGACAACGGAATTGAAGCAGCGCTCCTGAATTTCCGCCACATGGGGGTGGGAAAAAAAGGCTTCCTCCACCACCATCGATTTTTCGGGAGTCCAATCTGAAAGGCCGGAAAAAAAATAGCAATCGTAACCCATTTTTTCCAGCACCTGCCGCCATTTAGCGGTTTCCAGGGATACTCCATCGGTACCCTTAAAGCGGGTAGATACAAAGCCGATACGTTTAATCTGGGCTGTTCCGGTTAAGTACATATACTAATTATAGATAAAAAATTCTTGTATTGCCACAAATTTTCATTACCACAGATTCAAAACCGGGGCGGCAAGGCCCCGGTCCTTCACTGCAAATAGGCAAGGCGGATGAGCTTTTCTGTAATTGAATAGGGCAGGAAACGATTCAGAAACACCATAATCCGGTAACTGCCCCCCACTACCAGCCGGGCCCGGGGCCGTTTTGCCTCCGCAGTTTTCAGAATAACCCGGGCGATCTTCTCCGGACTCATACCCCCCTGTTCGTCCCGCTCCATCGTGGAAATTGAACGTTCCATGGCCTGCCGATAGGCTTCAGGACAGGGGCTTTGCAACTGCCGGCGGGCGGCGGTAAAACCGGTTTTTACATCCCCCGGCAGGATAACGGAACTGTGGATGTTGAAGGGTTTGAGTTCCAGCCGCAGCCCGTCGCCCAGCATGGCTAGGGCCGCCTTGGAACTTGAATAGAGCGTTTGAAAGGGAAGGCTGAAGATCCCCCCTACGGACCCCAGAAGGATAACACGGCCCTCCCCCTGTTTCCGCATGACCGGTAATACCGCATTGAGCAGCCGCAGGGCGCCAAAATAGTTGACATCCATCTGCCTGGCAGCATCCTCAGCGGCGCTGACTTCGATGGGACCGGAGAGGCCATCCCCCGCAGCATGGACCAGCACATCCAGCCGCCCCTCCCGGCGGAGAATGCCTTCAACGCCGGCGGCAACGGCGGCCTGGCCGGTCACATCCATGACCAGGGGGTACAGGACGCCGGCATGGCTGATCTGTGGCGGAACAGCATTCCTCCGGGGCCCCTGGTCCTGGCCGGGCAAGAGTCCCCGGCGGGAGGCCCCATACACGGTGTAACCCCGTTCCGCAAAGAGCAGGGCCGTTGCGGCGCCGATGCCGGAAGAAGCCCCGGTAACAAGGACAACCCGGTTCCGGGAAAACCCCTCCGTCCCGGAAGCGGCGGAGGGGGAATTCGTTACAGGTTTATCCATCGGGGGCCTCCCTGGCGCCTCACTGAGAAAAAAACAACCAAAAGCTATGGGCGCTTCGTTTAGAAAAAACAACCTTTAGCCCTGTTAAATTACCAATCTTCTCTTTTCTATACAACCCATGTTACTATACAAGAAAGACCAACCCGGATGGAAGGCTGTTATGAAAAATATTACCGGAGGAAGATCATGGAATTACTGATTAAAAACGCTGAGATCTTTGACGGTCTGGATGAAAATGCCAAAACAGGTTATGTGTTGGTGGAGGGTGACCGGATAGGCGCCCTCCTTGACCGGGAACCCGCCGGCTATACCGGAGAAACGCTGGATGCAGCGGGCCTGACCCTAATTCCGGGTTTTATCGATACCCATTCCCACAACGATTTTTACGGAGTCCTGCCCACCGCAGAAAGGTACCTCAGGCCCTTTGTGGAGCAGGGGATAACCACCCAAGTGGCGGGAAACTGCGGCTTCTCCACCGTAGGCATCGATCCCGATACCCCCTACGGCGGGGATCTCTTCGCTTTTTTTGCATCCAATCCGGATTACAAAGAGGCCGCCACCTTTGCGGGCTGGGCGGCGGCGGTAGACCGGTACTCCCCGGTGAACATGGCCTGCCTCTGCGGCCACGGCACGATCCGCACCTCCCTGCGGGGACTGGGCCCCGGCGCCTTAGGTCCGGAGCAACTGGATACCATGGAACGCTTGATAGCCCGGCAACTGGAGGCAGGGGCCGCGGGGATCTCCTACGGACTGATGTACGACCCGGGTATGTACGGCAGCCCGGAGGAACTGCTCCGGCTGGCAAAACTGGCGGCCCGGTACAACAAGCTCATCACCTTTCACGCCCGGGCCCTTTCCCGGTTTTCCACTTCCTACCCGGAACTTTTTGGCCGGGCCCACAACCTCCGCGCCCTGGATGAGGTACTGGAGATCGCCGAAAAATCCGGCGCCAAAACCCACCTGTCCCACATTATCTTCGTGGGCAGAAACACCTGGAACACCCTGGAGGAAACGATCTCCCTCATCGACGGAGGCAACAGGCGGGGCCTGGATCTGAGCTTTGACATCTACCCCTTCGACTTTGGGGCCAGCACCATCACCGTAGTCCTGCCCGCCTGGTACCGGGGGCTTCCGGCGGAGGAAAAACGGAAATTCCCGGTCCGGCTGCGCCTGCGGGCGGAGATCTTCGCTACAAGAAAACTCCTGGGATTTGGCTTTGACGATGTCCGGATAAGTTACGCCGGAGCCGCCCACGGTGAATATACGGGCAAGCGGATCAGCGAAATTGCCCGGGCAAAGGGAACCGGTGCATTCGACGCCTATATCGGGGTGATAGATGAAACAGGTCCGGAGACCACGGTGATCATGTACAGCTACATGAACGACCGGATCATAGACCTCCTGAGCCGGCACCCCAAAACCGCCTATATGACCGACGCCTGGATAACCGATGAGGGCATGCAGAACCCCGCAGCCTTTGGCGCCTTCCCCAAATTTCTCCGTCTCAGCCGGGATGGGAAGGCGGAAACCCTGGGCAGGATGATCCGAAAAATGACAAGCCAGGCCGCCGAACGGTTCGGCCTTAAGAAACGGGGCCGGATAGCGCCGGGCTATTACGCCGACCTCGTACTCTTTAACCGGAATACCATAGCTGAAAGCGGCGGCGAAGGTCCTCCCCTCGGGCTGCCCCACGTGATCATCAATGGCGAATTCGCGGTTCGGGACGGGGTCTACCAGAAAAAAGCTCCGGGCCGGGCTTTGCCGGTGGAATAACCCGGGTACGCCAGGATCCCGGCGCCATGGGCCGGAAATGCGTCCAAAACACCAGGATAAATCGTGGTGTGTAGTGATAAATTTTCAATTTGTTCAATTTATGCTTGACATTTCCAGGCAGGAACATTATTCTAAAAAATGATAGAGTCGTGTGATTCGGAGGACAAGATGAAAAAGATATTGATCCTTTTATTCTTTACCTTGTTCATTACGACATGGGGTATTGCCGAAAAAAAAATTCAATCAGGCGCCGCAACTTATAATGAAGAAGATCGCAGTCTGAAAGCATCCCACGCAAATCTTGCATTCGGCACCCGTATCCGGGTTACCAATCAAAACAATGACAAGGCGGTTATTGTCACCATTATGGGACGTATTCCCTATGATCCGGAACGGATTATCGATGTCGGTACCCTTGCAGCGGACAATATTGAGATCGATCCCAATGGAATTACTCCGGTCGTCATTGAGGTGTTGGGCCGGAAAAGGCTGGTCCAACCGCTTGAAAAGACCGCCCAGCCCGGAGACTTACCCGGGGGGCCCAATTAACCGCTCCTCTACCGGGGAAATTTGTCATTTTTAACAGTCATGCTTTTCTATATGAGCCATCTGTAATTTTATACCCGTCTCTTCGTCCCTGCCGGGGGAAGCAGATACGGCAGGCGTATCTGCTTCCTGAAATAAACTCAAACGGGCAATTTGCCGGAAAACCTTAAACTTGTTCGCCGTTTAAAATACGCGCCACCCGGCGGCCAAAGGTTAACGTTCGTCCGCAGGCCTGGCCGGTGAACAGATTGGGATAGGTGTGGGCATAGAAGCTGCCGGAAGCATCGCCAATCACGTAAATGCCTTCAAAGGGTTTTCCTTCAAAGTCCAGAGGGCGCATCTGCGAATCGATCCGGATTCCGTCAAACGTACAGAGATGCAGTCCGCAGACCCGGATGGCATAGTAGGGGGGATTACGCAGCGAAGAAAGCCGGTAGGGTTCTTTAAAGAAATCCGGATCTTCCTGCTTGTCAAAAATCTCGTTATACCGGGTAACTGTTGCGCTAAAGGTATCTGCGGGAATACGGATCTTTTCTGCCAATTCCGGGATAGTATCGGCTTCCATCAAGAAGCCCTGAGCCTTTAGGCCCTCCATCATGCCGGCAATTACCGGCGCAGGAATATTGGGCGGCGCCCCATTGGGGTAGGGATAGATACGCGAACAACCCACCGTATCAAAGCGTTTGATGTCCTCAAGATAATTGGAATCAAAGACGCTGATAAACAGCTTTCCAGGCTGTAGTGAAGCGGCGTGGAGGCTGAAATCATAGGGAACGGATTCGTTAAAAAAACGTTCTCCATTGAGATTAACCTTTAAGAACGGCTGGGAACCAATCCAGAATAAATTGGACTTGGTAGCTGTAGCGGTGGTTTCTGTGGGCAGAAGGGCGCTGCGATCAAAGAGCAAACTGGTATGCACATCGTCCATTTCCGCTCCCAGCCACAGACAGGCTTTAATTCCATCCCCGGCAACCGAGCCTCCGCTAAAAGATAAAAGATTCAATGAATCAGGTTGAAGAGCCTGCATCATCTCCCTGTTGTTTTGGTAGCCGCCGGTGGCAATGATAACCCCTTTGCTCGCATTAATGCGGACATAACTGCCTTTTTGGGAATCCCTGGCGATTACTCCGGTTACCCGCCTGCCGTTGTTGATAAGTTTTACCAGGGGAGTTTCAAAACGGATAACGCCGCCTTTCTGCAAAATATACTCGCTTAGTACGAGGCTTCCGTTTTTCCCTTCGGCATATTCCGGGCTGTGTCCCGTGGGAAATTTTTTGTACCTTCCCTGATGTATCTGATCATAGCCGCCTTCATGCCAGAGTTTGCCTGCATTTTGCCGGATAAAAAGTTCTTCATACCAGTCCACCGCGGCGCCGCTTTCATCGGCCCAGATCCGTACCAGCCTTTCATCCACCCGGCCTGCCGAGTACATCACGTGGGTTTGGATAACTTCTTCTTTGTCAAGGATAGAGTTCCCTTCCCGCTGGAGGCGGCTGTTAAGCGAACCTACATCATCCCGGACGACTCCCAGCACGGCGTTTTTTTCAATAATCAGGGTTTTTAATCCCTTTTCCACGGTAGCCGCCCCGGCAAAGAGCCCTCCGGTTCCCGCCCCGCAAATGAGGACTTCCGTTTCTATGACCTCGCCGATTTCCGAATCCTTAATCCCCGGGGCCGACCCCAGCCAGTCGGTTGTCCCGGTATCCCTGGCGCTCAGCGCGGAAGGGCCCCCGGCACAGGCCCCCAAGGTGCTCGCAGCCGCCATACCGGCGGCGCCTGCGGCGGCTCCCTTTAAAAACTGCCGTCTGGTAAGACCTGTACCTTCGGGGTTTGCCTTAAAACCTTCAAGATCCATCTTCTGTTCTTTCATTTTCGCCTCCCTAATCCGGTTGCGCCATATTTCGGCTTTTAACGGATAAAATATAGTGAATAATGAGCCTGTCCCAAAACTGAAGTTTTAGGAAAGCTTCTCATTATAGCACATAATCTACCAAGTGATTAGATAATTTTTAAAAAAAAATTCATGCCGACAGGCCAATGGCGAATTCAAAAAATTCATTGTCTGTTGGACTATAGGAAAACAATAAAGATCGGGATACAATAAGAATATTTTTAGGCTTTAGAAAAAGCCGTTTTTATAGGAGGAGGATGGTCATGCTGAAGCAATCACAGTGGCTGAAAGCAGCGGCGTTTATAGGCCTCTGTTTTCTTGGGGCGTCTCTTTTGACGGTTTGTGCCTCATCTGCCGGGCGCAATTCAACAAGTCAGGTACGGGATGGGGTCTATGAAGCTACGGCCCGGGGCAGAAACGGCGATGTCCCGGTTACCACTACCCTGTCCGGAGGAAAAATCACCAGGGTTGAAGTAGGGGAAAACATTGAAACAAGCGTTTTTACCAGCCGCGCCATACCTGTTCTTATTGAATCCATCGTTCAGAATAATTCCTATGGCGTAGATGCCGTGGCGGGGGCTACCATTACCAGTTTCGCCATCAAAACTGCTGTGGCAGATGCGGTCAGGCAGGCAGGGGGGGATGCCGGCCTTTACGGAAAGCCTCCTGCCGTGGCGCGTGGAAAAGATGAGACTATCATTGTAGATGTGGCTGTGGTCGGCGCCGGTATTTCGGGCATTATGGCCGCTTCCAATGCTGCGGATCGGGGAGCCAGGGTCGCCCTGCTGGAAAAAACCACCGTAATAGGAGGCTGTTCGCTTCAGTCGTTTGGTACTATGGCCTACGGCATCAAGAGTGAGGTGGAAAGGGGTGAAAAAACCGCGGAGCTCATACGGGGAAAATTCAACGCATGGATAGAAAAAGAAATGTTCAGGGTAGACGCTTCCCTTTTGGATGCCTATCTTAAGAACGCCGGTTCTGCAATGGATTATCTTATCAACTATGGCTTTTTGGGGCAACCTATGGATTTTTTTGGCAGCCGCGGTATCTTGCTCATTCCCTATGATGAGCGGCAGGCTGTTCTTGAAAAAATGCTTGACGCCACGGTGGTCCGTTCGGGCGGCGCCGTATACAGAGAGACTACCGCCAGGAGCCTTTTATACGAAGACGGCGTTGTTACCGGGGTTCTTGCCGGAAGGGCCGACGGATCTACCCTGACCGTACGCGCCAAGGCAGTGGTCATTGCCACAGGCGGTTATGGCGGCAATACCCGGATGGTATACGAGACCTCAGGCGTCAGGGCCGAGATGGGTTGCCTCGGTTCTACCGTAGGCGAAGGCATACAGATGGGCTGGGCGGTAGGCGCCAAGGTTCCTTCAAATCTGGGCGGACTCCAGCTCCATCAGACCCTTGCCCCCGCTTATCTACAGGGCTATGATTATTTTCACATGCGTATGCCCCTGATCCTGGGGTACCTTCCTTCCCTGCTTAATGTAAGCAGCAAGGGCATACGGTTCCGCAATGAGGCGTGGAACAACAATGCCGTGGCAGCCTCAAACAGCGCGGCCTTTACCGGCGCTAATACCTTTGTCCTGGTTTCACAATCCACCCTGGATAAACTTGAGCGGGGCGGCATAGGCGCCGTGGGCACCGATATATCTCCCTCCATACCTCCTGAACTGAAACCGGACTTTGGGATAGATACTCCCTGGCCGAACATCAAAAAGGTTATGGAAGATACGGTAAAGGGAGGCTGGGCTTTTAAAGGCAATACCATTGAAGAAGCCGCCGCGGCGGCCCGTATTGATCCTGTGGTGCTCAAAGAGACCGTGGACACCTATGAACGGTACTGCAGAAACGGCAATGATGAATATTTTGACAAGCCCGCAAAGTATCTGGTTTCCTATGAATACGGGCCCTACTATCTTGTTGAATCTTCCTACAACCAGCTGGGAACTACCACCGGCCTTGTGGTCAATGCCAAAATGCAGGTTCTGGATACCGGGGACAATCCCATTGGGGGACTCTACTCCTGCGGTTCCGATGCGGCCAGTACCCTGTACAACAATATGTATACCGGTCAGGGTGACTGTATAGGCTTTGCCATAACTTCAGGCAAAATTGCCGGTGAAAGCTCCGCGGATTTTGCCAATGGCGGATAAGGGGCAGGGACACGGAGTTAGCAAGAAGCAAGGCCGGGCTTTTGGGGGCGGTTCCGGAAGCGTATGATCCCGCAGCCGGCGACAAAAGGTACAACAATGCCCCGCGGCAAGACTGTTGATTTTACTGTTGATTTTTCTTGACAATATGGCATTATTATTATTCATAATTGATACAAGACAGGAGGAACTATGAAAACAGAAAAGATTGAAGACGGGATAATTCCGGTTGATGGGACCTTTGTATTCAACCGCCGGGCCTTTATTAAAGGCGCCCTTGCTAGTTTGGGGGCCGCGGCCGCAGCCGGATTACCGGGCTGTGCGACCTCCCCCGGTACGGACGGTGGCGGCGGCGGCGCTAAGCCCATCATGCCCGGCGATCTCAGCGCCCTGGGAAAGGCGCCGGAATTTGATGATTCCCAGGTGGCTGAAACCTACCGGTGCGACTTAGTGGTGGTGGGCAGCGGAATCTCCGGACTTGCCAGCACCCGCAGCGCCGCAGAGGCGGGGGCTAAAGTCATCAACTTAGAAAAAAAGACCGATATTTCTATCCATGGTTTTGACGCCGCCATCAATAACTCATCCATAGCCGAGGCCATGGGCATTCATAATGATCCCCAGGCTATAATGAACGAATACCAGCGCCGGACCGTGGGCCGCGCTAACTATCCCGTGGTTATGCATTGGGCAAAAAACAGCGGCGAAGCTTTTGACTGGTACATCGAGCCTAAACGGAACGATGCGGAATTCATGAGCCATATTACCATCTGGTGCGCCCCCGCCTGGCCGGAGCATAATCCTGCCAACGACCTTACCCAGCATTTTCTCGGTACAGTCTCTTTTAAGGAGGATCCGGCGAATCCTATTGGTTCTCCCTACTGGATGACCCTGGGCGCCGCCAATAAGGAACTGGCCGAAAAGGCCGGGGCCCAGTTCCATTTTACCCGGGCCGCCGTTAAACTCATTACCGATGCTTCGGGACGGGTTACCGGCTGCTATGCCAAGGATGCCGCAGGCGCCCTCTATAAATATGAAACCACCCGGGGCGTTATCCTTGCAACCGGGGGAGCCTGTCAGTTTGGCGCCGGCAGCGAGATCATCCATAAAATCTTTATCCCACAGCTTTACAAAAACTACGTGCTGGCTACCGGGAAGGAGCCTAATTGGGAAAAGCAATTTGAGGTGCTCCCCGATCCGATGATGGCGATCTTTGGCACCACAGGCGACGGTCAGTTGATGGCCGCCTGGATAGGCGCCCAGATGGACGCTTGGGCGGACAGCGCCATGGGTTCCTGTGAGACAGGCATAGGCGGTACCTGTGCCCTCAGCGTAAACCAGCTTGGGGAACGTTACTGGAATGAGGACATGGGCATTTGGCAGAAACATAACGCCGTGTTCAACCAGCCGGGCAGAATCTGTTATGACATCATTGATGTTAACTGGCGCGACAAACTGAAGGCCCAAACCTGGGGTCACCGCAACTTTTCGTATGTTGACGGTGAGGTAGCCGTGGGGTGGAACGGTTTTGACTACGTGAATAATTTCCATAAGGAATTCCTGACTGCCGTCGGCGACCCCAAGGGAATCATCCCTACCCTTGACCCTCATGCCGGCAGGGTCTATGGAGCCCAAACCCTGGAGGAACTTGCGGACATAATTAAAGTTCCCAGGAGCACCTTCCTTGCCACCGTTGCCCGCTACAATGGTTTCTGCGACAAGGGCGCCGATGAAGACTTTGGCTGTGATCCCGATAAACTGATGCCCATAAAAACGGGGCCGTTCTTTGCATGCAGCGCCACGGCGGGGCCCGCTCTGGGCGCCTATGCCGGGCTGTTGACCAACGGGCGCTTTCAGGTCATGCATGCCGGGGGACATCCGATTGAGGGCCTCTGGGCAACCGGCAACTGTGGCGGGGGAAAGTTCAGCCCCGGTTATTCCACGATGATGGGCGGCATGAACCACGGTACGGGCATTACCTACGGCTACTTCTGCGGCCGCTACGCCGCCGGCGTGTAAAGAGTCCTTATGAAGAAAAGGGGACTGTCCTAAACCGGACGGTCCCCTGTTTTTACAGGCCCATCATCTTCCAGGCCCTTATTAGGTACATGAGGAATCGTACAGATTCACTTCTTTTTCTTTTTTGTCACCGGCTGAACGGCGGAGAGGTCCCTTACCCCCTGGATAAAAACAGAGTCCTTACCGATTTCCGCAATAGTCCCGGGGAGACGGTAAGTCCAGTTGAATTCGTTATAGGTACCGGGTACGTTGATCCGCTCCGAGGCAGGGTCTCCGGCGTACCATTTGGGGGAGATGTGGAGCAGATCCTGAATCTGGAATACCCGGAACCGGGAAACCGCGGCGGCGGTCTTTGAGAGGACAAGCTTTGCCGTACCGGGGTTGTACACCTTGGGCAGGGAAGGAACGCCGATAAAGCTACAGAACATCTCCTGGTCCGCCTCCTGTTCCCACCATTCCCGCAGGGTAGAGCTGTCATGTACCGCAGGGGTACACACGCTGAGCTCCGGATACTCCTCAAAGGGAATATAGGGCTGCCCTTCCCGATCCCAGTCCCTGAACCAACGGACCACCCGGAGGCCCATGATTTTGAGTTTTGTCAGCACCCGGGGCACACAGTCCGGCACCACCCCCAGGTCTTCAGCGCAGGGCAGCATTGAAGAGGATGCGACGAGTACCGAAAGGAGCCGCTTCCCCTGGGCCTCCCATATCCGTTCCGAGGCCCGTTTCCGGTTGTCAAGAAGCTCCTCCAGGGCCTGCCGTTCCCCATCGGAAAGGGACGCGTAGGCCCGGGAAAACCGGTAATACCATACCGGGCTAAAAAGCCCCTTCTCGTACTCCAGCAGGAGCCGGTTATGCCAGGCATGGATCAGACAGGCCCGTGATGCAGGGTGCAGGTCCAGGACTTCAATGTCCTTTTCACCGGCGATGGAATCCTTAAAAAGCCACAGTTCCTCTTTGCCGATACGATCCAGGGCCATGCTGAAAAGCCGCTCCGCCTCGGCGGCGATATCTTCCTCCCGGAAGGGACCGCCCCAGTTGGCCCGGAGGAAATCCCATACCTCTCCGGTTGGGATATGGGACCGGGACATCCAATGGATCCGGCCTTTATCATAGCCCAGGGCCTTGAGGTCCTGGTATTTTACCGGGACATAGGGAACAAACCGGCCCAGAGCGGAAGAAGTCTCCCTCCGGGATGTGGACCAGATCCGGAAAAATCCCAGCACATGATCGATACGATAGGCCCGGTAATACTTTTCGGCAACCTGCAGGCGGCGCCGCCACCAGGCATAATCCTCCTTTGCCAGGGCATCCCAATCGTAAATGGGGAAACCCCAATTCTGCCCGTCCGGGCTGTACATATCCGGGGGCGCCCCCGCGGAAAGGTCGTCATGAAAGTATTGGGGATGAGCCCAGGCATCGCAGCAGTCCTCGTTCATCAGAATGGGGAGATCCCCCTCCAGAAGGATTCCTGCCCGGGTAACTGCCGCAGCGGCCTCCCTGAACTGCGAATCCAGGGCCTCCTGAACCCAGACCCAAAAGATGTGCTCCTGCCGAAGGGTCTCATCGTTCCAAAGGGTTTCAATCTCAGGCGGCAGCCTATCCGGAGATGCGGGAAGGCTGATCTTCCGGTGGGAGGACCACTCCTTCCAACTCTTCTCCCCATTGGCCTCCTTGAGCCGCCGGTAAACGGCAAATTCCTTAACCCAGGGGTTCTCCTGAATCCACCTGCCCAGGGGACCCTCATCCCCGGCCTTTTTCCCTATCGTCTCCCTGTTCGCAGCGTATATCCGCCTGAGTATATCGATCTTTGCCCGGATTATCCTCTCAAAGGGATAGCGGACCTCCTGCTCAAATTCCTTGCGCATGGCCTCAAGCCGGCGGATAAATTCGCCGGAACCGGGACCTTTAAGTTCCGGAAGATCCCCAATCCGCAGGTACAAGGGATGGAGGGCAAAGGCCGTCAGGGCAAAATAGGGCGGACACTGGTACCCCGTGTCGTTTACCGGTAGAAGCTGGATAAGCCCTACGCCCATGCTGACGCAAAGATCGGCAAATTCCACCAGATCCGGAAATTCCCCAACCCCTATGCTCTTATCGCTCCGGAGCGCTCCAACCGGAACAACTACCCCGATCAAACGCTTTTCAAAAGATCGATCCCTCTGAATCTGGGCCATATCGTCCTCCTTGAAAATGATTTAGGGATAAGGCACCTCCAAAATGCCATTTAAAAAGACAACCTGATTACTATTATCTATAGTATAGTATCAATTAAAGATGGCGTAAACTGATTTTAAGAGACTAATATCAAAAAAAAAGCGCCCTACCATTCCGCAACGGTTCCATCAAAGTTACGCCAGACAGGATTCTTCCAGTTGTGGCCAATTTCCACTGCCCTGGCCAGGGCGTCCTCATCAACTTCCACCCCCAGGCCAGGACCGGTCATGAGTTCCACAAACCCGTCCCGGTAGTTATACAGGGAAGGATCCTTGATGTAGTCCAGGAGGTCCCCGCCCCGGTTATAGTGGATCCCCAGGCTCTGTTCCTGGATAAAAACATTAGGGGTACAGGTGTCCAACTGGATACAGGCTGCCAGGGCAACCGGCCCCAGGGGACAGTGGGGAGCCACGGCCACATCGTAGGCCTCCGCCATGGCGGCGATCTTTTTTACTTCGCTGATGCCTCCTGCATGGGACAGATCGGGTTGAATGATATCCACATAACCTGCCTCCAGAAGATTTTTAAAATCCCAGCGGGAGAACATCCGCTCACCGGTGGCAATGGGGGTGGAACAGTGATTGGCTATTTCCCGCAGGGCTTCATTGTTCTGACTGAGGACCGGCTCCTCAATAAACATCAGGTGAAACGGATCGAGTTCATGGGCCAAAACCTTTGCCATGGTCTTGTGAACCCGTCCATGGAAATCCACGGCAATATCAAAATAGGGCCCGCAACTATCCCGAATGGCCCCAACCCTGTCCAAAACCGCCTGAATTTTGGCAAAATTATCAATATAGTGCATTTCTTCGGTGGCGTTCATCTTCACCGCAGAGTAACCCTGGCTCCTGGCCTCCAGGGCGGCGCCGGCAATATCCTGGGGCCGGTCACCCCCTATCCAGCGGTACACCTTAAGGCGGTCCCGGCAGGCCCCGCCCAAAAGATCCCAGACCGGGGCGTTGTAAAACCGGCCCTTGATATCCCAGAGAGCCTCATCAATGCCCGCAATGGCGCTCATCACTTCGGGCCCGCCCCGGTAGAAACCGGTACGGTACATTACCTGCCAGTGATCCTCTATCCGCATGGGATCCCTGCCGAGGAGTAAGCCCTTGAACTCCTCTACCGCAGCACGGACCGTATCGGCCCGGCCTTCGATGATCGGTTCCCCCCAGCCGGTGATACCCGCATCGGTCTCAACCTTCAGGAAAAGCCACCGGGGCGGAACCTTGTAGAGAGTCATATTGACGATCTTCATTCATAACCTTCCTATTGTTCCGGGAGCGCCGGAACCTCTCTTATACCGCATAGGTTTTTACCAGATGGGCGGATTCGGGATTATCGGGACCAAAATGTTTGAGCATCACGATGTTTTCATAGTCGCTGTGATTGGTAATCACCACCCCCCGTTTTGCAGCTTCTTCGGTGACAAACATCTCATCCGAGCTCAGATCGCCAAAGTAGTAATCCCGGGGGTCCAGCTTGAGCCGGCGGCCCGGCTGCATGAAGTTCCGGGCAACCCAGCAGGGGGCAAAGCGCAGGATACCTTCATCTTTTTGCAGTTCCCCCAGGATCAACTGCTTTTTTTCATTAATCGTCATACCAATAACCTCCCTGTATAATGCACAGAATTCTCCTGTTTCACCGGTGAATGTAACAAACGCTCATATTATTCCGTACATAGTACACCCGGCGTCCACTTTTTGCAAGGTTTTTTATAATAATGGTTGATTTTTTTATGATTACGAGGGATTATGTTTGCGATTTTGTTTATTTTTGCAAAGATTAAACAGATTTTAGAGTCTACAGGACGACGGTTTTGCAAAGAATGATCAGGGCAAAGAGGACCTTAAGGACCGTGTCGATCACTTCCGCCCGGTCATTCCGGCGTAAGTGTACCGGAGCAGCCGGCATGAAAACTACGATGATGGCCGGTAATCTCCACGGTATCGGCGATCTCCGGTACGGGGAACTCGTTATCCTGGGCGTCCACGGTTCCCTGCCCCGCCAGGGGGCAGGGATGCATGCGGGTGGCAGTGAAACCCCGGGGCCTCCCTGTAGCGGAAGAGATCATGCAAAATATTACACGAATGAACAAAATATTACTTTTTTATCCGACCTGTCTCCGGAACAGTTTAATATGATCTTCCATGTCGCCCGGGCGGAACAGCAGAGAAGTGCCGGCTACAAAAATATTTGCCCCGGCAGCGCGCATCCTGATGGCGTTTTCAGGGGTAACGTTTCCGTCCACTTCTATTTCCACCCCTTCAAATCCCCGGCCGTCCAGCAAAGCCCTGAGCCGCCGGATCTTCTCCAGAGTTCCCGGAACCATACTCTGTCCTGCGTAACCGGGATTAACCGTCATGACCAATACGGCATCCACATCGGGCAGAACCTCTTCGATCATCACCAGAGGGGTGGCGGGATTCAGGGCGACCATAGGCCTGGCGCCCAGGCTGCGGATCTTCGCCAAAACCCGCTGTAAATGCCGGGTGCTTTCCACGTGAACCGAGACGTATTCGCCCTCCCGGGGGGCAAACCACTCCAGTTTCTCACCCGGTTCCTCGATCATCAGATGAATATCCAGGGGAATGGCGGTAGATCGGCGGATCTGCCTTATCGTATCGGTACCCAGCATCAGGTTTGGCACAAAGGAACCATCCATCACGTCCATGTGAAGGTAGGGGATGTCCATACGCTCAAAGGTACGGATGGTATCGGCCAGACAAAAAATGTCGGCGCACATCATGGAAGGTGAAAGTTTTGCAGTCAGCATGATCTCCCTTAAAACTACTTGTCCTTATTAACATCTTACAATAAAATTCATTTAATAACAATTCTTTGCGTTATTTGCAGGGGTACAGTAAACAACAATTAACAGGAGTAATCAATATGTTAATCCTGGAACGGCAAAACGCCATTTTGGATATTTTAAACAAAGAGAAGGCCGTAAGCATCAACAAGCTTTCAGACCAGTTTTCCATCAGTACCGCCAGCATCAGGCGGGACCTGGAAAAGATGGAACAGCAGGGCCTGGTCAAACGTACCTACGGGGGCGCCATCCTGGTTGAAGGGCTTAACGTGGAAATTCCCCTGGCAGTACGGGAAATAGAACAAAAGAAAGCTAAATATAAAATAGCAAAAGAAGCATCCCGTTTTCTGGAGGATCAGGATACCATCTTTATGGACGCATCCACCACCACCAAGGAGATGACTAATTTTATGGAAGGCATACACAATCTGACGGTGGTAACCAATGGCATCCGGGCCATAACCGATATGGCGCAACTGGAAAATGTCACCGTCTACGGTATCTCCGGCCAATTGCGCAAACGCTCCCTCTCCATGACCGGCAACCAGGCGGAGGCCTGCGTTAGCGATTACTGGGCATCAAAACTGTTCTTTTCCTGCACCGGCATGTGGATGAGCCATGGCGCCATGGACTACTCCGATGCTGAGGCGGAACTCCGAAAAAAGATGATGTCCGCCTGCCAGAAGATCATCATCCTCTGCGATCACACCAAATTTGACCGCCCGGCCTTTTACAGGATCTGCCCCTTCTCACGGATCGATGTCCTTATAACCGACCAAAAACTAAACTCCCAATGGGAATCGCTGCTCATGCAAAACGGAGTTGAGCTGATCTATACGCCCGAATGAGCCCCGTGCAGCAAACGCAAATTGACGGCTGGAGATTAGCCCAGAGGTCCGCTACCCCGTATCAAGGGGGTACACCCCCGTGTTCCAATGAACTCAATATAGGCCTTTACCGCCCGGCGGGTGGAGTCAAAGGCAAGGTCATCAAAGTTGATGTCCCCGGGCGGGACAAAGCGGACCCCGTCGATTTCACCGGGCTCAAGACGGAGATCCCCCTCACTTAGCCCCGGGGCTGTAATGATGAAAAAGAAATCACAGGTATTGTAGACAATATTCCTGTAGGGGTAGACATTGGGGAAGGATGCAAGAAAGGTAAAATCCGGCCCTGGGTCCCAGCCAATTTCCTCCCGGCATTCCCGGCGGAGGCCCTCAATTGCCCCTTCTGCAGGGTCCACAAAACCGCCGGGCAGGTCGAGTTTGCCCCGGGCAGGGTCCTTGCCCCGAAGGAGGAGCGCAATGGCATCTCCGTTGCTGATTATGCAGCCCGTAGCGGCGGCAGTGTTATGGTAGTAGATAAATCCGCAGTCAGGGCAAAGAAATTTCCGGCCCTTTTCAAACCGTATTTTTGCGGAGGCGCAGATGGGACAATAGCGAAACATACAAAACTCCCTGTAAATCGATCCGGCGGACGCCCGGAACTCCGGCCGGATATTGAAAATGATATATCCCCACTATATATTACTATTTATGATCTGTGAATGCTCGTTGATAGTACGCACCTACGAGTGCGACAGCTATGGTCATGTGAATAACGCCAACTACCTGAATTATCTGGAATTCGCCCGTTACGAATTTCTTAAGAGTATTGGCTTTGATTATCCCGCCATGATCAGGGCCGGTTATGGGGTGTATGTTGCCCGGGTTGAAATTGATTATAAAAAACCCGCCATAGCCGACGATGCCCTTCTTATCCGTTCATGGCCAATAAAGAAGGGAGCGGTCAGCGGGATTATTGCACAACAGATACTGCGGGGGGATGATATTCTCGTCGATGCGAAGGTAACCTGGGCCTTTGTGGATTCCCGGGGGATGCCCGCCAGACTGCCCCCCGAATGGGATATGCCCGGTTTGCAGCCCGGCCAGCCCGCCGGGTGAATCCCATCCGCCCGCTGGCGCCGGGGCCGGCGTATCAGCGGTAACTGGTCTTCAGTTTTTTTTCCTTCTTAAAACGGGAGACTGCCAGTTCGATCAGCCGGTCTATCAGATCGGTATAGGAGAGACCGCTTGCCTCCCACAGTTTCGGGTACATGCTGATCCGGGTAAAGCCCGGCATGGTGTTGATCTCATTGACCAGGACGCGGCAGGCGGCTCCACCGGCGGAAGGCCCTGAGGCATCGGGTTCCCGGCTTTCAAGAAAAAAATCGACCCGGGCCAGTCCGCCGGCCCCCAGGATCCGAAAAGTTTTTATCGCCAGATCCTGTACTTCTTTCCTGAGGGATTCCGGAATCTTTGCGGGAATCTCCAGGATCGCTCCATTTTCATCCAGGTATTTGGCGTCATAGGAATAGAAATCATGGGTGGCAATGACTTCCCCGGGCGCCGATGCCAGGGGCTCTTCATTCCCCAAAACCGAACACTCCAGTTCCCGGCCCCGGATATACTCCTCCAGGATGATCTTGGTATCGTAGGCAAAGGCCTCCTCCACACCCTGCCGGTATTCCCCCGCATTGCGGATCTTGCTTACCCCCACGGAAGAGCCCATGTTTGCGGGTTTTATAAAGAAGGGGAGCCCCAATTTGCCGGCAAGGTCCTCAAAGGCCGGCAGGGGCTCATGGGACCCAAGGACTATAAACTTCCCGATAGGAATACCCCCGTCCCGCAGGAGGCGTTTCATCATATCCTTATCCATCCCCACGGCGGAACCCAAAACACCGGAGCCCACAAAGGGCAGATCCGCCAGCTTGAGAAGTCCCTGGACGGTGCCATCCTCCCCAAAAGGCCCATGGAGGATGGGAAATACCACGTCGAGGATCTCCCCGGCTGCCGGTCTGGTCAGGTTGGATAGCAGACCGCCGCTTTCAGGGATCAGGGCCACGGCATCGCTTTCCCTGTCGAATCTGAGCCGCCGGGGATCATCGGCGTCCAGGAGAAACAGCGACTCATCGGTCCGCAGCCATTTGCCGGACTTGTCTATGCCGATAAGGACGGGATTGTACTTCTCCCGGTTTATGGCATCATAGACATTCTTTGCCGACTGGAGGGAGATCTCGTGTTCCGCCGATTTTCCGCCAAATAAGATGCCTACGTTCAGTTTTTTGTCCCTCATTTTCACACTCCCCAGCCTCCACACTCTACCCTATCATCATCTGCCGATAAATCCAATCAGCCCAGCCGGGCCAGTTCCTCCGCCTTTTCTTCCCATTCCCGGGTTTTGGTCTCTATGGCTGCCGTGGCGGCATTGAGTTTGACCTGTACCGTCCGGGCCTTTTCTCCGCTGGAATACACCTCCGGCCGGGCAAGTTCCGCTTCCAGCCCCGTCTTTTCCGCCTCCAGTACCTCCAGGGCTTTGAGGATATCCGCCTCCTGCCGTTCCAGCCGCCGTATACAGGTCTGACGTTGTTTTGCCGCCTCCCGGCGTTCCGCCGCGGATAGTTCCCTGCGATACTCCGCCGGATATGCCGCCCTCTCCCGGCCGGAAGCATTGCCGGCGTTTTCCTCAGTATCAGGGGACCCCGCGGAGCCGCCGGCCCTTTCCCGTTCAAGCCGATCCAGGTAATACGCGTAGTTTCCGTAGAACAGCCTGGCCGTCCCCGGGACACCGGACTTCCCGGGGGAAAGTTCCAGGGTTTTGGTGGAGAGGGCCTCCATAAAGGCGCGATCATGGGAAACAAAAACGATGGTACCGCCAAAATGCTCCAGGGTCTTAAGGAGTATGTCCTTGGAATAGATGTCCAGGTGGTTGGTGGGCTCGTCCAGAATGAGGAGGTTCATTGGCTTGAGGAGCATTTTAAGCAGGGCGAGGCGGCTCTTTTCACCACCCGAAAGGACCGACAGGGGTTTGAATACATCGTCCCCCCGGAAGAGAAAGGCCCCAAGCATGTCCCGAATCCGGGGGATCAGGTAGGTGGGGGCATCCTCTTCCATAAATTCAAGGATAGAAGGAGGCGCATCTCCGGCATTGGAATTGGGGGAATCCATCCGGCCGATAATTTCCGCCGCATCCTGGGAGAAGCAGCCCGGCCGGACGCCCGCGCCGTACTGAACCGTCCCCTCAAAATCCTGGTCAGCCCCGGAAAGGATCCGCAGGAGGGTACTTTTCCCCGCGCCGTTGGGACCCACCACCACCAGCCGTTCCCCCGCTTCCAAAGTTAAATCCAGGCCTGAAAGGACCCGGCAGGAACCGTAATTTTTTCCAATTCCTTTTAGGCTCAGGACGATCCGGCCGGAGCGGGGGGGCGGCGGAAAACTGATGCTGATCTTCTTGAGGGATTCGGGGATCTCTATCCTTTCCATTTTATCCAGCCGTTTGACAAGTTCCTGTACAAAAGCCGCCTTGCTGGCCTTGTACCGGAACCGGCGGATCAGCGCTTCGGTCTTGACAATTTCTTCCTGCTGGATTTCCCAGCGTTTAATGAGGCCCTCCAGTTCCGCGGCCCGGACCTTTTCATAGGCGCTGTAATTACCGGCGTAACGTTTCAGATTCCCCTGAAAGAGTTCGTAGACCTCATTGACCGTAACATCCAGAAAATACCGGTCATGGGAAACCAGAAGGTAGCCCCCGGGGAAGGAACGGAGGGTGGATTCCAGCCAGGAACGGGCTTCGATATCCAAATAGTTGGTGGGCTCATCCAGGAGGAGGATATCCGGGGACTCAAGGAGCACCTTTGCCAGGGCTATCCGCATCTGCCAGCCCCCGGAGAATTCTTCAACGGGACGAGCCAAATCGGCGGGGGCAAAGCCGAGACCCGACAGCACCAGAGAAATCTGCTGATCCCGGCGGTAATAGCCGGAATTCTCCACCCCTTCCCGGATCCGCTGGTATTCATCCAGCAGAACCTTAGTGGCGCCATTATCGCTTACGGCCTGTTCCAGGGTCCGGGCGATCTCTTCCATCCGGGAGAGCATGGTGACAAACCCGGCATAGGCGGTCTCCGCTTCTTCCCGCAGGGTTTTTCCCCGATGAACGATTCCGGATTGGGGCAGGTAACTGATCCGGCACCCCTTTTGAATGGCCCAATCCCCCGAATCGGCCGGCAAATCACCCGCTATGACCCGCATCAGGGTTGATTTTCCCGAACCATTTACCCCGGTCAGGGAAGAACGGGAACCCGGGGAGAGGTTAAAGCTTAGCTCCTTCAGGATATCCCGATCCCCAAAGGCAAGGGAAACCCTGGTACATTGGACAAAGGCCATGGATCAGGGCTCCGGTATCGCCGGGATCCCCTCAGTTCGGACAAAGTATATCACCGTGGGAGAAACCGCCCGGCGGGTAACGGTGATTCCGTTGAGGTTTTCTGCCGGTACATGCTCTATCCGGAAGCCCTGATCATCCAGGGTATAGATAAAACTCAGGGCGCTGGTCCCGGCGATTCCACCGGCGTCACCGGCAACGGTTTCCGGAATTCCATCGAATCGGAGGGTGAAGGCCCCGTCATAACGGCCGGACAGGGAGGGGCCCAGGAAGAGACCCATATCGACAACGCCCTTTCCCGGTATCCCCGGGGGGATGATATGGGGGACCAGCAGGTTGAACCCGGACCAGTTGAATCCGCCGTCGGCAGAGAAGCGTAAGGCGCCATAGTTAACACTGAAAAATCCCGGCCCGTGATCGTAGAGATTCCGAAAAAGCGCCTCCCTGCGGCCGGTTTCCTGGACGATAAGATTATCCACCTTCATGGAGAGGGCCACAAAAAGCAGGGTCTGTAAAGCCCCGCCGGGATCGGTAAACCGTACCGCCAGGGTAGTATCGGAACGGAGGGACATCTGTAGGGAGGCCCCTTCAAAACGCCAGGAACGGTTCCCCTCAGCCCTGATGCCGGTGTAGGAAAAGGTCCTGTCCAGACCGGGCATGTATATCCGGGCAAGACCCAAATCCTGCCCCGGTGAGAAACCCCACTGTTTTGAGAGTTCCTCCGTATCTATTCTACCGGACTGTATCATGGTTTCGTAGGATTCCGGAGACCAGATCCGGGAAAGGACCATTTCCAAATCCGGGTCCTCCTCTTCTTCCTGGGGCGTAACGCCGGCGCTGAGGATTCCCCCCGTATACTCAAAGATCTGTAACCGGTAGGAAAAACAGTACCCCGTGATACCGTCTTCAGTGAGCACCCGGAACCAGTCTCCCGGCAGCGGGTCTCCGGTGGTACTGATGGCAGGATTCCCTTCAACCTGCTCCAGGATCTTGATAATCTGACCCTGCTTCAGACGATACACCCGCCGCGCGCTGTTGTCGGGGATTTCCCGGACCGGGAGGCCATCCTGCAGGGTTTCCGCATACAGCAGGGCAAAGTCCGAAAAAGCCGCCGCCCGCTTCTCCGCGGCTTGCCTCTGCCCCACAAACTCAAGCTGGGCGAGGGGCACCTCAAACTTGTCGATAGGATCGCCGGCCTGCCGGTATTGCTCAGGGATCCCCGCCACCCATACCTTATCGATGTTTGACCTGATATACACCGGCAGGATGGTTCCGGAAGGGATAGGGGGATTCTCCGCCGACCACAGCAGGACACCCCAGCCCAGAAGCCCGGAGCAGGAACCAAAGAGAACCAGCGGCAGCAACACTGCAAAGAGAAGGAAAAAAGGCCATCCTTTTTTTACCATGATCGGAAACATCATGGATACTGTAGCGGAATTCCATCTGAAAAACCAGAGCCCGCATTGACAACAGAGTCTTGCCGGGGCAGGGCCCTTCCCGGCGGTAAACGCCCGTCACTGAATGGCATAGCGGAATACCTTGCCCGAATGATGTACCGGGGGACATTAAACCGGATAAAACGGACGGCAGGACCGGATGCATACAGCATATTTTTTTTAAAAATCCCGATTCTATTATTGCCGGAGTACGAAGATTGCCATAGAATGTATTCATTAGGAGAATTATCGGGTGCGGATTGCGTTGGTCCATTACCATTTGCGCCGGGGCGGAGTTACGTCGGTTTTGCTGCATCAGGCCCGGGGATTGGCTGACGCAGGTGATGAGGTCCTCATCATTACCGGGGAGGCATCAGGCGAAGATCCCGGCATTCCCGTTACCGTGGTGGAAGCCTTGAGCTATGATCAGAACCCGGAAGGGGAATCCGCGGCGGCAGACACCGCCGGAGCAGCCCTGGCTGATGCCCTGATCGCCGCCATGGAAGCCCGCTGGGGCAGTACGGCGGATATCTTTCATATGCATAATCCTCTGATCCAAAAAAACAGCGCCCTGTTGCCGGCGCTGAAGATCCTCGGCAAAAAAGGGGTCCCCCTTTTACTGCAGAACCACGACCTGGCGGAGGATTTCAGGCCCAAGGTGTATGTTTCCCGGGAGGATTACCCGGAAAATTGCCATTACGCCGTTATCAACAGCCGGGATTATTCTTTTCTACTCCGGGCGGGGCTGAAACCCGGGGGGCTCCACCTGCTCCCCAATGAAGTATCCCCCATACAGGGGGTCGAAGGCCGGGAACGGAAACGGTACCTCTATCCGGTGCGGGCTATCCGCCGGAAGAACATCGGTGAAGCCCTGCTCATCTCCCTGTTTATGCCAAAGGGGATGACCTTGACGCTTACCCTGCCGCCAACCACCGGCAGGGACAAAACGATATACCGGTACTGGGTGGATCTTGCCCGGGAGCTTGATCTGCCCGTTGAATTTGAGGCCGGTCTCTCCTCCGGCATCGGGGAGCTCTTTGGCAGCGCATACGGCATCATAACCACATCGGTCAAAGAGGGCTTTGGTTTTTCCTTCCTTGAACCCTGGACCACCGGCAGAGGGGTAATCGGCCGGCGCATCGACTATGTTTGCAGGGATTTTGAAGAGGGGGGTATCCGGTTTAATTCCAGGACGAATGGCAGCGTCTCCCAGTATTCGGATCTGCAAATTCCCATGGACTATATAGCGATCCCGGTTTTTAAAAGAAAACTGGAGCAGACCATAACGGATATCTATCGGGCCTTTGGCCTCGATCTGCCCGATTATCCTATCAAGCTGCTGGAGCAGTATTTTTTCTCCGGTGAAACGATAGATTTTGGCCGTTTGGATGAGGAATTGCAGGCGGGATTCATCCGTATTATTGCGTCCAACGAGACGGTGTTCCGGGAACTGGCCGCCCTGAACCCCTTCCTGGAGGGTCTTGCGGACTGGCGGCCCGACGAAGAGCTTATTGAAACAAACCGGCAGCATGTAGGCCGGATATACGGAAGGGAGCGGATAACAGGGTTGTTGCGGAGTATCTATCAATCGGTTCGGGATACGCCGGTAAACCAGCGAATATCAAAATCCATGCTCCTGGAATTGTGCCTGGATTCCCGGCATCTCTTCCTGGTTGGCGTCGGGTGATGGATGATTCCGCCTGTTTAATCAGCCTGATAAGGGATTCCCTCCGCCCCATGCTGCCCCTTCCTCCTCCACCCTTGCCTCCGGCGCTGGAAGCCCTGGTATACCGTCCGGGAAAATCCGGGAGAAACCCCTTTGCGGGTGTCCGGGGGGTACTTTTTGATGTCTATGGCACCCTCTTTAGCTCCGCCGCCGGGGATATTGAAACCGGTAATAATGCCGGAACCGGAGACCGGGGGAGTCCTCCGGAAAATTCCACCAACCGGGAAACCCCCGATACCCCCTTTCCGGGAATCGGTGAAGCCATTGTCCTGGGGGAACTGAAAGCGTACTTCCGGTCTGCGGTCAGGGAGATCCGGGAAAAACTGACCGCACGGACAGCCTGGCCCGAGGTGCGGGCGGAGGAGATCTGGGCGGCCTTTATCCGGGAGAGGGGCCTGGCTGTAAATCCCCGGGAATTAGCCCTCCGCTATGAACTTGCGGTCAACCCCGTATACCCCATGCCCGGCGCCTTGGAGATCCTGAAAACCCTCAGGGCCGCAGGACTAAGCCTGGGGATCATCTCAAACGCCCAGTTTTACACCCCCTTCCTCTTTGCGGCTTTTTTTGGCGCCCTTCCGGAGGCCCTGGGCTTTGAACCCCGCCTGCTGTTCTATTCCTATGAATTGAGGGAAGCCAAACCCTCCCCCCGCCTTTTCGCCAAAGCCCTGGACCAACTTACTGCGCTGGGTATCCGCAGCGGAGACTGTCTCTATGTGGGCAACGATATGCTTAACGACATCCACCCCGCCGCAGCCTTGGGATTCCAAACCCTGCTCTTTGCGGGGGACGGCCGATCCCTGCGGCTCAGGCAGGGCAATCCCCTGGTTCAGGATCTCCGGCCCACAGGCGTCATCCGAAGCCTGGCGGATCTGAAGGCCCTGTGGGACCGGTAAGGGAGGGCCTCCGTATTTAACTATCCTGTCCCTTCCGCCGAAAATAAAGAAGACGCTTCCGGAGCGGTTTTTCAAATACCGGGTTTTGAAGAGGGCTTTAAGGCCTGAAGTTTTCAGGGAGCCCGGATATGAAACCTAGAGGTCGGTTACGGATGTTTAGCAAGGAAATACGGGAAATGTTGTTCCGTGTAATCACATCGTGGCAGGTGATCGTAACTTCCGTGGTAGTTATCCTCTATTTCTTTCTGGTCTCCTATGTGGCGCGCTTAAACTCCCGGCGCAGCCCCCCCAGGGACACCAATACCCCAAAAAACAAAAAAGCCGCTTCTGTCCAGGAGGTGTTGCCCGCAGGGAACGCTAATAGCAACGATGAACTTGGTCTGGAAGAGTAACGGCATCACGGGGGAGGATCGGCAAGAAGGGCCATGGTTCGGGAACGGCGGCTGCCCGGGGCCAACCTATTCTTCCATAAAATATTCTTTAATACCCGTATTTCTCCGTACCGTAAAAGTTGTTTTATCACCCTTTTAACATCTTCATCGGACCAGTCTATGGTTTCCGAACGGGATAAGACCCGGACCGCCTCGGCAAAGGTGTATCGCCGCCGGTTGGCCTGGAAAAAGCCGGTAAGGCCGGGGAGTTCCCGGATCTGATCCCTGGCCCTGCCTTCGCAGACATCACAGCAGTCCGATTCGGGGCTTTCACCGTTCCCTTCATAGTTGAGCAAGGCGATGAGGGCCTGCCGGCGGCAGTCCCGGGTATTCCGGGCGTATTGCATAAGACTCAGGAGCCGTTCTCTATCCTCGGCGGATTTAGCCCGTTTCAGGGCTCCTTCGTCATCGGGTCCCCAGAGGAGAATCGCCCGGGAGAGGAGGCCGTCCCTGCCGGCCCGGCCCGATTCCTGCAGATAGGCCTCCACCGATGGGGGACAATCCCGGTGGATCACCGTCCGGATATCCGCCTTGTCAACCCCCATTCCATAGGCGCAGGTGGATATGAGGATCCCCCGGGGATTGTTAAAAAACCAGGTTTCAATTCCGGTTTTTTCTTCCCGGCTTAAACCGGCATGGTAAAACCGAATCTCCGGGGAACCCTCAGGACCGGCCAGTTCACTCCTCAGGTACCGGGCGAGCTTTTCCGTACCTGGCCGGGAGGAACAGAACACGATGGCGGGCAGCGGGTTTGTCCTGAGGAGATCCCGAACCGCCAGGTCCCGGAGTAAACAGCCCCGGGCGGCATAACTGATATTACTCCGGTCCGGGTTCCCGATTATCCGGTGGGCGCCCATGCCCCCAAAGATGTACCCTTCGATCTTCTCAAGTACAGGGGCCGAAGCGGTGGCGGTAAAGGCGGTTACCAGGAGATCCTTCAGTCCCGGGTTTCCCAAAACCCCTGTTCCGGCCGCTTCTATTATCCTGCGGATCTCCGTATAGGCCGGACGGAAACTTTCACCCCATTCGCTGACGCAGTGGGCTTCATCGATCACCACATGGACAATGCCTGTTTCTCCCAACCGGTTGAGCACCCCGGGGGTGAGGAGCGTTTCCGGATTGGCGATGATAAAACGGCTTTCCCCGGATTGGAGCTTTTCCCAGATACGGTCCCGTTCCTCCCGGCTCTGACCTCCCCGGAGGATCACCGGGGTAAAACCCCGTTCCCGGAGTCGCCGTTCCTGATCGGCCATCAGGGAGAGAATGGGGTAGATCACCAGAGTCGGCCCATCAAGCAGCATGGCGGGAAGCTGAAAACAGAGGGACTTCCCCGCCCCTGTAGGCAGGATCACGATCTGCCGGCCCCTACCCTCCCCGTCTTCACCGATCCAATCCCCGCCGGACGAATCCTCCCAATCCTCCGCTAATGGTCCGGCTGAGGGCCCTGCCGGTGGATCTTCCGCCGATACCGGCCCGCCGGTCCGGGGCCAATGGATCGGATGTCCTGCCGCCGCAGCCGCTTCCAGGATGTTTGCCACTACCAGACGCTGATAGGGGAAAAGGTAGGAAAGACCAAAAAGTTCCTTCGCCGTCCGGGTCAGGGGATCGGGGAGTGTTCCGGGCTGTTCTTCCGGAGGGGTCTCAAATTCCTTCATCGTAGATTGCCTCCTCTCTATATACGGGCAGAAGCAGAGGATTCGCTTTACTTGAAGGAGAAAAAACAACAGGAAAGACCGGGATCAGTTGTTCCTGGATTTTTTTGAATGGATTTATCCTATTATTCCTCTATGATTTTTAGGACTATTGCACATCATTAAAAAGATGTAGTATAATAAAAAAAATGAATTTAAGGAGGACATTTGAACATGGGTAAAAAAATTCTCTCCGTTAGAACGGTGGTGGCGATTGGAATCGGTTCCGCCCTTGTATTTGTACTGATGCGCTTTGTGGCCATTCCTTCAGGGGTTCCCAATACCAACCTGAATCTGGCTTCAGCGATTCTGACCGTCTTTGGAGCCCTTTTCGGTCCCATCGCAGGGTTTCTCATCGGCTTTATCGGCCATACTTTGACGGACCTCACCTGGGGAGGGGTTTGGTGGAGCTGGGTCATTGCCGATGCCCTCTATGGTCTCCTGATCGGTCTCTTCTGGAAGCTCTATAAAATAGAAGAGGGCGAATTCGGCCTGAAAAACTGCCTTGTTTTCAACGCGATCCAGATCGCCGCCAACATCATTGCATGGTTCGGCGTTGCCCCTGCTCTGGACATCCTGATCTACCAGGAACCCGCCAACAAGGTGTTCCTCCAGGGCCTCGTCGCCGGAGGGCTCAACGCCGCGGTGGTGCTTATCCTGGGCAGCATCCTCACCTTTGGCTATGCCAAGACGAGGGTAAAGGCCGGGAGCCTCAGGGCGGAATGATGAACCTTTGCCGGTAAGGCGGATAAAGTGTATATTTAAATTAAAAGGGATACCCGGAGAGGAGCGGGACTAAGGGTGAGTAGTTACGATAACAAAAAAACCTCCCCCGCCTTCTCTCCTGTTGATTCGCAGGGTCCCGCTCAAATTCCGGTACTGTCCTTTGATGATTTTACCTTTACCTACAAGGCCCAGATCGAACCAACCCTGTACGATATACGGTTGTCGGTTAGACGGGGTGAAAAGATACTCATTCTGGGACCTTCAGGATCGGGGAAGTCTACCCTGGTCCACTGTATTAACGGGCTTATTCCCCATGCATTCAGCGGCAAGAGGGAAGGTTCCCTTTCCCTCCTGGGGAAGGAAACAGGAAGTCTGGGCATCTTTGACATATCAAAGAAGGTGGGAACGGTATTGCAGGATACCGATGGTCAGTTTGTGGGGCTCAGCGCCGGGGAGGATATTGCCTTTGCCGCTGAAAACGACTGTATTCCCACCGGAGAGATACACCGCCGGGTCATAGAGGCGGCCCGGCTTGTCCGGATAGAGGACCATCTTGGCAAGGCCCCGCAGGACCTCTCCGGAGGGCAGAAGCAGCGGGTCTCCATCGCCGGGGTCCTGATAGACGCGGTGGAGATTCTCCTCTTTGATGAACCCCTGGCAAACCTCGATCCTGCCGCCGGGCAGGAAGCCATAGAACTCATCGACACCCTCCACCGGGAGACGGGGAAAACGGTGATCATCGTAGAGCACCGTCTGGAGGATGCGCTCCACCGGCCGGTGGACCGGATCGTGGTGATAGCCGAAGGCCGGATCATCGCCGACCTGCCGCCGGCGGAACTTCTGGCGAAGGATGTTCTGCGGAAAACCGGTATCCGGGAACCCCTCTACCTCAGCGCGCTTCGTTACGCCGGTATTGAAATTCGTCCCGAGATGCAGCCCGAATCGGTACAAACCATTCAATTTGACCGGCAGCGGCTTGGCAACTGGGCGGACAGCCTGCCGGTCCCTGCCCCGGAGGAACACCGGCCGGCGCTGCTGGAAGTCCGGGACCTGGACTTCTATTATCCCCGGGATCTTGAAAAACGGCCTGTGCTTGAGGGGGTCTCCTTTACCCTGGCAAAGGGCGAATGTGTAAGCCTGGTGGGAAAAAACGGAGTGGGAAAGTCTACTCTGGCAAAACTCATCTGCGGTTTTAATCAGCCCGTTTCCGGGTCGATCCGGTTTGGGGGACAGGATCTGACGGGCCTCTCCATCAAGGAACGGGCCGAACGGATAGGGTACGTGATGCAAAACCCCAACCAGATGATCTCCCATTCGCTGATCTTTGACGAGGCGGCCCTGGGGTTGCGGGCCCGGGGGATCGATGAGCAGGAGATCCGGGAACGGGTCGGGGAGGTTTTCAGTATCTGCGGCCTCTACTCCTTCCGGAACTGGCCGGTGAGCGCCCTGAGTTTTGGACAGAAGAAGCGGCTCACCATCGCCTCAATCCTGGTGATGGGAGTATCCCTGCTCATCCTGGACGAACCGACCGCAGGACAGGATCACCGTCACTACTCGGACATCATGGAGTTTCTGCAAAAACTCAACCGTGAACAGGGGCTGAGCTTTCTCCTTGTCACCCACGATATGCACCTGATGCTGGAGTATACCCACCGGGCCCTGGTTCTGGCGGGGGGGAAGCTTCTGGCCTCCGGGCTCCCGGCGGAGATCCTCACCGACGACAGCCTGGTTGAAGCGGCGAGTCTGAAACGGACATCCCTCTACGATCTGGCTCTCCGGGCGGAGATTACGGATCCCCGGGCTTTTGTCAGGCATTTCATCAACTACGAAGACTCCCGGCGGAAGGCATCCCCCTTATGAACCGGTTTATGCTTGCCTACATAGAAAGACGCTCCCCCATCCACGCCCTGTCCGGGGCAACCAAGCTGATCGTCTTTCTCCTCTGGTCGGTTTTGGCAATGGCCGGTTATGACACCCGGATCATGCTGATCATGACCGCAATAGGGATCCTTATGTTTATCCTTTCGGGAACCCGGATTCGGGAGGTATCCTTCATCTTTAAGATGCTTTTCCTCTTTATGCTCCTCAACCTTGTTACCATATACATCTTTGCTCCCGAACAGGGAGTTGTCATTTACGGTTCCCGGCATATCATCTTTGAGGGGAAAGGCCGCTTCACCCTGACGGCGGAGCAGCTTTTCTACGAATTCAACATTCTCCTTAAATATTCCATGATCACCCCTGCGGCGCTCCTCCTCATCGTCACCACCAACCCCAGTGAATTCGCCGCCTCCCTGAACCGCATCGGGGTACCCTACACCATTGCCTATGCGGTGAGCCTTGCCCTGCGGTACATCCCCGATGTACAGCGGGACTACGAAAACATATCCCAGGCCCAGCAGGCCCGGGGTATCGAACTCTCCCGAAAGGTGTCCTGGATAAAGCGCCTCCGGGGAACCGCGGCCATACTCCTGCCTCTGGTGTTCTCCTCCCTGGACCGTATCGACGTGGTGAGTCACGCCATGGAACTGCGGAGTTTTGGAAAATACAAACGCCGCACCTGGTATGCCTCCCGTTCCTTCACCGCCGCGGATGCGCTGGTACTGATCCTGTCGGCGGCCCTCTTTGCCCTGGGCATGTGGTTTACCTTTAGAGACGGCAACCGGTTTTACAATCCCTTTTGAGCCTCCGGGCGGGCATTGCAGGAACCGGACACGGACCAGCCTTTACCACCCGGCGACAACCATTTCCGCATTCCGCCGTATGGCCGCCGGTCCCAGCCAGGAAAGCCCCATGGCGGTACCCTTAAACCGGGCCTTGATCTCCCCGTCGCTCTGGACGAGCAGTTCCCGGCAGTCAAGCCATGCCGGCAGGGGTCCCTCCGCTGTTTCAATGCCGGCAACGGGAGGGTGGTTGCAGGGGCAGGCATCCTGACAGGCGGTACACCCGTAGAGCCGCCGCCCCCAGCGCCGGGCCACATCCCCGGGTATCCGTTCCTCATTTCCTGAAGCGTACCACTGGATGCACCGCTGCAGATCGATGGTCCCATCCCCCCGTTGGGCCCCGGTCGGACAGGCCCTTTTGCATGGCGGCTCACCGGGGTCACAGTTCCTGCAGGGCGCAAAAGAGGCCTCCGGGTCGTCACACTCCAGGGCCATGGGCAGGGTCAGGACGGCGATAACAAAGAGGGACCCCCCCTTGGGGGAAATAACCAGCCCGTTCCGTCCCGGAGCGCCCAGCCCGCATCCTATGGCCAGGGGTTTTTCCGGTATCCGGGAATTACAGAAGATTCTGAAATCTGATTTTTTTCCGCCCCCGCCCCGCAGTTCCGCGGCAAGGGTCTTGAGCCGCTTCACCGCCTCCCGGTAGTAGTTCCTCCGGGCAAAGGGGGCAATACGGCCCGCATAAACCGGGACATCCTGCTCCCCGGCTCCGTCTTCCGCATTGCCGTAGGGCAGGGCAACAACCAGGAGGGATGCCGGACCGGGATCAAAGGGCGAAAAAAACCGCGCCCTGATAAAACCCGCCCCCAGGGCCATGTCACGGATGGCTTCCCTTTGATCCGGCATTCTGTCCCCCAAACGATGCCTATCATCCCCATGGAAAGGGCGGACAGCCCCGTCACCTGTCCATCAGATCATCTTCAGTACCAAAGATGTTGCCCATGGGGTTGTTTACCATCAGGATAGGCTGATGTGTGGCGTCCAGGGTGTCCCGCCAGAGATTCCCCTCAGGATCAACCTTGCTGCGCTGAGAAACGGCAACCCGCATAGGCAGGTGTACAAATTCGTTGTTTACCAGGCCGATGAGCACCTTGGTTTTCCCCGCCATGGCCGCATGAGCCGCCGCGTTCCCCAGACGTTCGCAGTAGATCGAATCGCTGGGCTCCGCCGGAGCCGAGCGGATCATGTAGCTGGGATCGATGTACTTCAGGTTGATCTCGATTTCCTTAGCGTCAAAATACTCCTGGATCCGATCCTTGAGGAAGGTTCCCACATCAACCATCTTGAGGTTTCCGCCGGCATCCTGTTTGACCTCCCTTCTCAGCTGATCCTGAAGCGCGCCTTCGGCTACCAGGATAACCGCGTGTTTCCGCCGCCTGATCCGCTCTTCCAGATGGTGCAGGAAGCCGTTGGGACCGTCAATTTCAAAGGGGACCTCGGGAATGAGGACAAAGTTAACCTCATGGCTGGCCAAAGCCGTATGGGTGGCGATAAAACCCGAATCCCGGCCCATTACCTTTACCAGGCCGATACCGTTGATCTGGGAATTGGCCTCCATGTGGGCGGCGGTTACCACCTCCACCGCCTTAGCCACCGCGGTGTCAAAGCCGAAGGATTTTTGAATAAACTGAAAATCGTTATCCACGGTTTTCGGAATCCCGATCATGGCAACCTTGAGCTTCCGTTTGACGATTTCATCGGCTATCTCCAGGGAGCCTTTCTGAGTCCCGTCGCCGCCAATGGTAAAGAGCACGTTGAGGTTAAGCTGCTCAATGGCGTCCACGATCTTGGACACCTCTTTACCGCCCCCCCGGGCGCTTCCCAGGACCGTGCCCCCGATCTTGTGGATATCGTCTACCACATCGGGAGTCAGTTCCTTGATATTAAACTGATACTCCGGCAAAAAACCCTTATAACCGTAACGGATCCCCGATATCCGCCTGACCCCATAACGGTACCAGAGGCAGCGAACCACCGCCCTAATCACATCGTTGATCCCCGGGCAGAGGCCGCCGCAGCTTACGATTCCCGCATGTACGTGTTTGGGCATAAAATAGATGAATTCCCTGGGACCGGCGGCTTCAAACACCTGACTCCGTTCAACCGGCTTCTGTTCCCCCAGAGATATCCGCGGGTTTAACCGGACATATTCTTCTTCGGTCACATAATTCGCAATAAAATCGCCATGTATCTTTGACATGGTTATGGGCGAAGGAATACCGGGCTTGCCCAACTGTTCAATGGTAAAATCAAAGGCTTCACTCATGAGAACCCCCTATATAATTGTATCTAATATCCTACTGTATAGTATATACCGGATACCGGTGGATCAACAGATCCTGACAACAGAGAAAAATGAAACGAACCCCTTTGCAGGAAGGCAGGGGACCCCCTTGACCCTTCTCCCGGAGAACCGTAGATTTTTATATATGAAAGAATACCGGCCCCTCCGGCTTGCCCTTTTTATTTATGACGGTATCCGGTTGTTGCTGTTGATTGGATTCTGGGCTATTTTATTGCCCTTTTTGGGAGTCGATACCGCAGAATCCGGAGGGATATTCCCCCTGCTGGTATACACTGCGCCGAATGCTCTTTTTCCGTTGATGACCCTTTTCTTGTGGCTCCGTTTTTCCGCCTATAACCCCTACATTACCCTCTACATCGCCGGAAAAATCGTGATAGTGGCGTCGGGTTTGGGCTGGCTGTTCTTTGTGCTGCCCGGAATCGACAGGGATCAGATTGGGCGTTACATTTCAGGACTCTGGGTGCTTTTCCTGATCATCACCGATACCCTCTCCGTGATGGGATGTTTCTTGCTCCGGAACCGGTTAAACCGGAAAGACGGGAAGCTTCCCTCCTCCGTTCCCGGCGATTTTACCCAAATTGCCGCAGAGTCGGTCAAGCAGGCCGGCCATGTAACCTCTACCCATACGGCGGGGACCACGGTGCAGAGTTTCCGAAACGGAGGTTTATGATGCGGATAATTCCGGTGGCAAGCGGTAAGGGGGGGGTCGGAAAGTCCCTGGTAGCGGCAAATCTGGGGGTAGCCTTTGCCCAGGCGGGGCAGCGGGTGGTCCTGGCGGACCTTGATCTGGGAGCCTCCAACCTGCACCTGGTAATTGGGCACCGGGCTCCGGCAGCGGGAATCGGCACCTTTTTAAACGATACCCGGTCAGACTTTTCCCGGATCATCGCCGATACGGATGTACGGGGACTGCGATTCATCCCCGGCGATGGGGAGATCCCCGGTATGGCTACCCTGAAGCCTGCCCAGCGCAAATCCCTGATCAAACGGTTGCTGGCCCTGAAAGATGATACAGACATCCTGATCCTGGATCTGGGGGCGGGAACCCACCAGTCCATCCTGGACTTCTTTCTCCTCTCCGGCCAGGGAATCGTGGTCACCGCTCCGGCAGTAACCGCCATTCTCAACGCCTATGTGTTTCTGAAAAATACGGTATTCAGACTGATGTACTCCGTTTTTGTCCGGGGAAGCGCAGCCTACGGGTATCTTGAACAGATCCGGAAGGATGGCTCAGGGCAGCGGAAATCCTACATTCCCCAGATGCTGACGGAGATAAAGAAGCTCGACCCGGAAGCCCATGCCAGGTTTGAAGCTCAGATCCGGCGTTTTCACCCCCGGTTGATCATGAACATGATCGACAACCCCAAGGATGCCGACGTGGCCATGAAGATACGCCGATCCTGTGAGGAATACCTGGACATCAGAATTGAACATCTGGGAGTCATCTACCGGGATGTGATCCAGGACACCGCCCTGGCGTCCCGGCTGCCGGTGGTGCTCTACAAGCCCCACGCAATCCTCTCCCAGGCAATTTACCGGATAGCCGACAAGATCCTTGAAACCGGTGAGGAGGATTTTATCCTGAATGAACAGGATATCAACGACAGCTTCCAGGAAGCGGCGACGGAAGCGGAAATAGACTTTGAAAGCAAAACCGAATATGTGGAAGAACTGCTCAATTCCGGGGCTCTGTCCCAAGGAGACCTTCTGGAAACGATAAAGTCCCAGCAGATCGAACTGTCAAAGCTGAAAAAAGAAAATAACTTTTTAAAACTGAAACTGGCCGGGGCCTTGTCCCAGGGTTTCAGGATATAACGGGAGGTCCCATGCTGCTAGCCCTTCAGTTTCCGCCCTGGCTCTCCCCGGAGATAATTCCCGGACTTCCCATCCGCTGGTACGGGCTCATGTACGTGGTGGCCTTTGGCATCGCCTTTCTCCTGTACCGGAAACAGGTACGGGAACGGCATTTTCCCATGACGGAAGATGAGCTGTCGGGGCTTTTCCTTTGGGGAATCCTGGCGCTGCTTCTGGGGGCCCGGATCTTTGCCACCCTGGTCTATGAAACCAGCGATATCTACCAGCGACAGCCCTGGCTCATCTTCTGGCCCTTCCGGAACGGGCAGTTTACGGGCCTCCAGGGTATGAGTTACCACGGAGGGGTCATCGGCGGCATCCTGGCGATTCTCATCTATTCAACGGTAAAGGGTTTTGATTACCGGGAAACCGGCGATATGTTCGCCGCCAGCATCCCTCTGGGCTATACCTTTGGCCGGATCGGTAATTTTATCAACGGCGAACTCTATGGCCGGGTAAGCGCCGGCCCCCTGGGGATGATCTTCCCAAACGCCCAGCGTTTTTCGGTTCAGGAACCCTGGGTCCGGGAGGCGGCGGACCGGGCGGGGATCCCCATTCCCGACGGGAGCGCCCTGATAAATCTGCCCCGTCACCCTTCCCAACTATACGAAGCCTTTTTTGAGGGGATCCTGCTCTGGATCATCATCTGGCTGGTACGGAACCGGAAACCCTTTAAGGGGTTCCTCAGCGGTCTCTACCTTCTGGGTTACGGTTTTTTCCGTTTTATCCTGGAATACTTCAGGGAGCCCGATGCCGATCTGGGGTACCGGATTCAGTTTGTCCATGACGGCCTTCCTCCGGCCCTGTTTTCTTCCCTTTTCAACTTCACCACCGGCCAAATTTTTAATTTTATGATGATCCTCACGGGTGTCCTGTGGCTGATTGTGGCGTCCCGGCTGCCGAATAGTAAACCGGTCCTGATCTACCCTTCATCCGGGGGAAACTATGCCGGAAGGGCCAGGGACAATCCTGCCGGCAGGCCCGAAGGAAACGCCGACCGGAAGGCGGAAAAGGCGGCGAACCGGAAAAGCCGGCGGAAACTGCGAAAAAAACTGCGCTAAAAAAAACATGACCATCCGGCCGTGTTTTTGGTATGCATCAGGACGCCAGTCCAAAGAGAGGAAACATGCGTTACTACAGCACCCGGAATCGGTCTCATCCGGTAAATTTTGAAACCGCCGCCCTGACGGGCCTTGCCCCGGACGGAGGCCTTTTTATCCCCGAGAACATTCCGCCCTATCCGGCGGCGGTCCGTTCATCCCTGGGGACCATGCGCTTTCACGATATTGCCTTTGAAACCATAAAACCCTTTGTCCATCCGGAGATCCCCGACTCGCAGCTCATGGATCTGGTACTTTCCGCCTATTCCTTTGAGGCGCCCCTGATCCCCGTGGGAGACCGTCTGGTGCTGGAACTTTTTCATGGCCCTACCGCGGCTTTTAAGGATTTTGGCGCCCGTTTTATGGCCCGGGCTTTTTCCTGGCTCCGCCGGAATGAAGACAGGCCCCTGCGTATCCTGGTTGCCACATCAGGGGATACCGGAGGCGCCGTGGCGGACGGGTTTTTTGGCATACCCGGCATCTCAGTGACCGTACTCTACCCCAAAGGCCGGGTTTCCCCCCTCCAGGAGCGGCAGATCGCCGGCCTTGGCGGAAACATTAGCGCCCTGGCGGTGGAGGGGAGCTTTGACGACTGCCAGCGGCTGGTAAAGGCCGCCTTCAGCGACAAGGAACTACAGAAGCGGCTGGTCCTCTCTTCGGCCAACTCCATCAATATATCCCGGCTCATCCCCCAGGCGGTGTACTACGCCGCGGCGGCGGGCAAGGCCTTTGCGGGCCGTGTCGATGATGACGGCGAGGCCACTCCCCGCCTGGTTTCACGGATAACGGAGACTGAACCGGAAAAAACAGAGGCGGGACAACCGATTAGTTTCTGCGTACCCAGCGGTAACTTTGGGAATCTCACCGCAGGGTTGTACGCCATGAAGATGGAGGCCCCCATACTTGGCTTCATCGCCGCCACCAACATCAACAAAACCGTACCGGATTACCTTGCCACGGGGCTTTACGAAGCCCGGCCATCCCGGCCAACCATATCCAACGCCATGGACGTGGGAGCCCCAAGCAACTTTGAACGGATGTCCGCCCACTGGTCCTACGAAACCCTGCGGCAGGATATCCGGGGAACCTCTGTTTCCGACCTGGACACCCGTAAGGCCATTTTCCGGGTGCGGGAAAAATACGGGTACTTTCTGGATCCCCATGGGGCCGTGGGCTGGGAGGCGGCGGACAACCTTGTACCCCGGTCTTCCTCCAACAGCGGCCCCCTGGCGGTATTGGCTACCGCCCATCCCGCTAAATTTGCCGAAACCGTGGAGCCCCTTACCGGTCCCCTTCCCGTTCCCAATTCCCTTAAGCAGGCGATGCAACGGGTCCCGGAATTCCTGACCATTCCGGCGGATCTCTCCACCCTGGTTGAGGTCCTGGAGACCCTGTAAACCCCCGCTAAAAAAAGGAGTACGCCATGAAATCCTGTCCCTGCAATTCGGGCCTTCCCTACGCCGAATGCTGCGAGCCCTATATCAGGGGGATCAAAAAGCCTCCCACCGCGGAGGCCCTTATGCGCAGCCGCTACTCCGCCTATGCCGAACACGCTATAGACTACATCATCGAAACCTGTCTGCGGGAAGAAGGCCGGCAGGCAATTGACGCAAAGCAGACCCGGAATTGGAGTGAACAATCCCAATGGCTGGGGCTTAGGATCCTCTCCGTTACCAGGGGCGGCCCCGAAGACGACGACGGCGTTGTGGAATTCGAAGCGACCTATGAGCGGAACGGCCTGAGGGATGTTCACCATGAACAGGGGCAATTCAGACGGGTGGAAGGCCAATGGTTCTACGAAGACGGGGAAGTGGCTCCAAAAACAGTCGTCCGGGCCGGTCCGAAGATCGGCAGAAACGATCCCTGTCCCTGCGGCAGCGGGAAAAAATACAAACACTGCCATGGCCGTTAAGCCCCAGGTAAACCCGGGTCCGGCGGCCCGGGGAAACGGTCCCGGGGCGGGGTGAAGGGGGGACCATGACCGGATGGATCTGCCTTGCGGACATTACCCTTGGCCGGACTGGCGGGACCGGGCCAGGCCTTCATTTGCCTCCCGGTAGTTTGGATTGAGCCGCAGGGCCCGTTCATAGGCTTCTGCCGCGGGGGCGTATTCGCCGGCGGATTCCCGGACCGTCCCCAGGCGGTACCACCAGAGGGCGGATCCCGGATCCAGACGGACAGCGGTGGTATAGGCAATATCGGCATGCCGGAATTTCCTCCGGAGCCGGTAAATTTCCCCAATAAAAAAGTAGGCTACCGATGTCCGTTCCCCCTGGGGCAGGAAATTAACATAGCGCTGCATGAACTGTAGGGACAGATCGTAATTGGTCAGGTAAAAATACGCTTCCCCCATGGTCTCTATGATTCGGTAATCGGTACCCCCTATCCGCTGGCCCTGCTCACCCCAGTTTATCACCTCCGTATACTTCCCCTGGCGCTGCAGAGTCCAGGTCAGAACCGTATAGGAATCCATGTTGGAGGGATTCCGGGCAATTTCGTCATTGCATATCCGTACCGCCTCATTGTAGTAGATCTCAGCCTCAGCCATACGGTTCCGGGCTTCCAGGTCCCGGCCGATACGGTAATTTTGCAGGGCATCACGGCGGGAGACGCCGGGGAGTTCCTGGGAGCAAACCGGCATGACTACAATAAAAAAGGAGATAATACAATGGTAAACAACCTGCTTCGATTGCATGGTATAACTATACCCAAAAAAAAGAAATTTTCAATATTCATCCCTCATACCTTTCAACACCTTGACGGCAATGGGGATGGAGAAGAAAAAGGCCGCCAGGTCGGAGGCGGGTTGACAGATCTGTATTCCCAGCAAGCCGAAGAGGGGGTTGAGGATGTACAGAAAGGGCACGAGGAAGAGCCCCTGCCGGGACATAGCCAAAAGGCTGGCCTCCAGGGGTTTGCCGATGGTCTGCATCATCATGTTGCAGAGGACCACCCAGCCGGTAAGGGGAAACACGAGGCAGTGGATGCGCAGCGAAAGGACGCCTATCCGGATAACCTCGGCGTCTCCCCGACGAAAGAGGGCAATAACCTGGGGGGCAAAGATAAAGATCGCTGCTGCAATAAAAAACAGGGCCACGAAAGAGATTTTTACGCAAAACCAAAAGGCCTTTTTCACCCGGCCATAGAGCTTTGCTCCGTAGTTAAAACCGCATACGGGCTGAAACCCCTGCCCAAAGCCTACCAGGGCGGAAGCGGCAAACATGCTAACCCGGTTAACAATCGTAATTGCTGCAATAGCCGCATCGCCGTAGGCCCCGGCGGCATGGTTGATCAGGATGGAAGCTACACTGGCCAGACCCTGTCTGAAGAGGGAGGGAAGGCCGCCCCGGACCATCTCCCGGTAATTACCGGGACTTGGGCAGAATCCGCGGAACCGGATGGGGAGGTTGTCCCTGCGGAAGGTCCCCAGCACCAGGATAATACAGCCGATGCCCTGGCTTACGGCGGTAGCCAGGGAAGCCCCGGTTACCCCAAGGCCCAGGCCGAAGATAAAGATGGGGTCCAGGATCGTATTGAGAACCGCGCCGGAGATCATCCCTGCCATACCATAGGCGGCGCTCCCCTGGAAACGGAGCTGGTTGTTCAGCACCAGGGAACCCGCCATCCAGGGCGCGCCGATCAGGATAAACCGCATATAGTCCCGGGCGTAGGGAAGAATGGTAGGGGTAGCCCCAAGGAGCCGTCCCAGGGGCCCGATGAAGACGAGCCCCAGGACCCCCAGAAAGGCGCCCAGGATCAGGGCGGAGAAAAAACCCGTGGCCGCCATTTTGGATGCCGCCTCAACCTCTCGTGCCCCAAGCTGCCGGGAGATGTAGTTTCCCGATCCGTGACCAAAAAAAAAGCCCATGGCCTGTATCACCGCCATCAGAGGAAAAACCACCCCCACGGCGGCCACGGCGCTGGTTCCCAGGGAACCTACAAAATAGGTATCCGCCATGTTGTAAAAGGCGGAGATCAGCATGATCGCCATGGAGGGAAGGGCCAGGCTGCAAACCAACTTCTCTACCGGCTCCCCGGTCATCCGGACAAATTTTTCATCCTGTCTGTTGTTCATACCAAAATCCTGATTCTAAATCCTTGACTTTTCAAGCTATTGGCTCTAAACTTTTCTTATGAATCTGAAAACAGTACTTACCAAAGAAACAATAAATTTGCATCTCAAAGGGACCACAAAAGAGACTGTGATCAATGAACTGCTTGACGTGCTGGTCTCTGCGAAAAAAATTCAGGACCGGGCAGCGGCCTATACGGCGGTTATGGAGCGGGAACAGAAGATGTCCACCGGTATGAAACACGGTATCGCTATTCCCCATGGTAAGAGCGCCACCATTCATGACCTGGTTGCCTGCATCGGTATCTCCGATAATCCTATTGAATTTGATTCGCTAGACCACGAACCTTGCAGGATATTCATCATGACCCTTTCTCCCCTGGAAAAAACGGGTCCCCATTTGCAGTTCCTTGCGGAGATCAGCCTGCTCTTTAAGAGCTCCGAAAAACGGGCGGAGATCCTCAAGGCCGCATCAGCGGAAGAGATTCTGCGAATCCTCGCTGAATAGCTAAGAACCCGGACAGGGATAAAACGCCAGGCATTTTCTGCACGGACCTTAAACCGGGGAACAGCCGGACGCTCCCTGCACCCCAGGGGGCTTGTGCAGGGGTTTCCTGACCGAGCCCGGGACCCCCTACTGTACCTTTTTCAGCGCTTCCATGGCAAGGCTCTTTACCCGGTTGGTCCAGTTTAGACTGAGCACCGTCCGCAGCGGGGGGGCCGCCTCGGTACGGCCGGTATTGCCCAAAGCGGGGATGAGCGCCCGGATCAACCGCTCATCACCCTGGGTGAGGGAGCCATCCTGGAGTTTCAGATTGATGATCGTGAGGAAAGATCCCAGCAGTTTGGCGGAATCTTCGGTGGCCAGGGTTGACAGAGTGGCAATGGTCCCCAATTTTTCCTCCTCATCCACCCCCTCCCGGTAGGAACGCTCCAGCAGGGGGTATACTGCGGCATCCCCGGTTTTGTAACGGCGGATCATATCGATAGACCTCTTCCTGATATTCACCAGTATCATCCGTTGCTGCCGGTCATTGGTTGAAGCCCGCCAGGCCTCCCCAAAGGCGATCAAGGCAAAGGCTGCCTTCTTATCCTCCGAAATATTGGTGTTCTCTATGGCCTGGAGGGCCATGTATTTTATGGCGTAGGGATAGGCAGGGCTCTGGAGCACCCCGGTAAGGGGTTCCGAAGGATCCTCCAGAATCCGGGGATAGGCGACCTTGGCCCGGGTTTTTATCCGCTCCGAATACCAGGCGGAATCCGCGGAGGCAAGAAATACCGGCAGATACCCCGAAGCATCTTTGTAGCTCTCCAGGGCCACAATGGCCGAAAAGGCGATCTGCTCCCCCCCCAGCCGATCCACCGTGGGGGTTTCATTCAGATCCGTAAGAACCTTGACAACCTGGGGGAGAAGGGCAACGGCATCCATAGCGCCCAGGGCCATGATGGCATCCGCCCGAACCAGGGGGTTGGAAAAGGTGTTTACCACCCGCCAGAGGTTTCCCGCGGCGGGAACGTATTTGGCATTCCCCAGAAGCGTCGCCAGACGCCGGGCAATTTCATCGGCAAAGCCCCTCTCCGTAGAACTGCTCAAGGTTGGATAACTGGCCAGAAGGCGTTCCAGGGCCATGGCATAAAATTCAGCAGAATCGGAGATGTTCGATTCCGCCACCTGCTGAATAATACCCAGATGATCAGCCCCTGAAGTGGATAAGGTGTACAATCTGGTATACATATCCAGTTCCTCAGAAGCCCCAAAAAGGGTTACGGCAACAAGAAAACATAAACAAAAACTTATAAACCGTTTCATTTCTGTATTCATCCTTAATTATGGTCAAAAATTACAATCTTTGATAATTTTATCATATTATATTAATTAATTGTACCATAATAATAGAAAATAATATATAGGGAGGGGAAAGAGTATGTATATACAAGGCCGGAATATTTTTGATGATCAGGGCAGAACCCTGATGCTTCGGGGCTGCAACCTTGGGGGCAGCTCTAAGATTCCGACGCAGCCCCCCGGAACAACCCGGGACCCCGGTTCCCTGGCCGATCCGGCGGAGGCGTCCTTTATAGGCCGTCCCTTCCCCCTGGAAGAGGCGGAGGCCCATTTTGACCGGCTGAAAAAACGGGGTTTCACCTTCCTCCGCTTTATCATCACCTGGGAGGCCCTGGAACATGCGGGGCCGGGGATATACGACGAGGCATACATGGCCTACCTCAGAAAGATCCTCCTCGTGGCGGAGGAAAAGGGCATATCCGTGTTCATTGACCCCCATCAGGATGTGTGGAGCCGCTGGACCGGCGGGGACGGCGCCCCCCTGTGGACTCTGGAAAAGCTGGGCATGGACCCGGAAAAGCTGGAGATTACCGGAGCGGCCCTTACCCACCAGGGTTACGGGGAACTCCACGGCGGCGCTCCCTTTCCCCGGATGATCTGGCCCACCAATTACAACCGTTACGCCGCGGCCACCCTCTTTACCCTCTTTTTTGCCGGAAACACCTACGCCCCGGAGACCCGGATAGAGGGTGAAAGCGCCCAGGACTGGCTCCAGGAGCGGTATCTGGCCTGTATGCGCCACTGTTTCCGGCGGCTTAAAAACTGCAAGGCTATTGCCGGATGGGGCATCATGAATGAACCAAACCCCGGTTTTATCGGCCTTAAGGACCTGGGGAGGATAGAAAACCCCATCGTTTATATGGGACCCATGCTCAGTCCCGTTGACACCATGGCCGCCGCTTCCGGTTACCCCCGGGAGGCGCCGGTTTATCGGATGGGCTTTCTGGGGCCCCGGCCTGTCTGCCGGGAAACCGTCAACCCCCGGGGGGTATCCCTCTTCCGGGAGGGGTATAGCTGCCCCTGGGAAAAGGCGGGGGTATGGACCAGTGAGGGGGGAGAGATCCGTCTGCTCAGGGGGGATCATTTTGCCGTCTACAAGGGGAGACCGGTACATTTTACGGACGACTTCCTTGCCCCCTTTATGGTCCGTTTTATTGAACGAATCCGGGAGGCGGACAGGGGGACCATTGCCTTTATTGAGGGCATTCCCATGGGTATACACCCCTCCTGGTCCAAAGAGAAGGCCTCCGGGGTGGTAAACGCCTTCCACTGGTACGACGGATACACCCTGTTCTCCCGGTTCTTCCGCCCCTGGTTTAACGTCAACACCGATACCGCCAGGATCCTCCTGGGCCGGGAAAGGGTGGCCGCCTACTTTCGGGATGCCCTGGCAAAAAATGTGGCCTGGTCCCGGGAACACATGGGGGACCTGCCCTGCCTTCTGGGGGAATTTGGGCTTCCCTTTGATATGAATGGGAAGAAGGCCTATAAAACCGGGGATTACCGCCTCCACGAAGAGGCCCTATCCCTCTACTACGACGCCATTGATGCGAATCTGCTCCACTCAACCATCTGGACCTATACTGCGGATAACACCAACCAGGACGGGGACCACTGGAACGGGGAGGACCTGTCCATCTACTGCGGCGGGGAACGGGCCCTGGGGGGCTGGCAGAGGCCCTACCCCATGGCTACTGCGGGTAAGCCCATCAGCATTACCTGGAACCGGAAAAAAGGTCTCTTCCGGTACCGGTACGAGGCGGAACCCCGTATCTCCGCGGCGACGGAGATCTTTGCCCCCCCGGAATGCCTGGGGGAAAGGCCGGTTATACACGCCGGAACCCCCGCCGGGGGGGAGGCTCCGGAACTCCGGGCGGACTATGTTCCGGCGGAGCGGAGGATCCTTGTGACGAACAGCGGCTATGCCGGGGAAGTGATCCTGACGGCCCGGCGGGCTTAGGGATAGCCCCGGACCGGTGAGAGCAAAGCCAGATGAGGCCGGGATACCACCTCCCAGGGCTGATCTTTGGGCTCAGCCTCGGAGAGGGAGGGCGCCGGAACCTCCTCGGAAGGGGCCTCCGTGCCCGGAACCTGATACTCCGCAAATAACTCCTCAATGCCGGCCTGAATCATCAGGATATGGGAGACATAGTCCAGGGTTTTCTTCGGCGTACCCCCCGTATTGACCCGGTTTGTCCCGGCATTGTACATGGCAAGCCCGCTAACCACCGATCCGCCCGTGTCCAGACACCAGCGCAGATGGGCCATACCGTAATAGACGTTGAGACCGGGATCAAAAAAGGCTTCTTCCGTCAACTTGGGGAATGAAATGCTGTTCAACTGAAAAAGCCCCCGGTCAATACTGCCGTTCCGGTTTTTCCGGTTCACCGCCCGGGGATTGAAACGGCTTTCCTTCCAGCACAGGGCAAAGGCAAGGCTTGGACTTATATTAAAGGCATCGGCATTGGTCAGGATAATGACGGCCAGGTCCCGGGACCGGATAATTTCACTGAAGAATTCCACTACCCGTTCCCGGACCTCATCGTTCCGGTAGGCATCGAGGATAAGATTGGCGCCGGAGGGCAATTCCCAGCCCGAAAAGGACACGGGAACAACCCGGAGCGTCTCTTCCGGGTCTTCCGGAATATCGAATTCCGGAGATTCGACAAACCGGAAGATTTCTTTGTCTTGTCCCTTTACCTCGGATGGATATCGATGAAAAATTGCACAGAAACATACTATTACAGATACAATCGTACCGGTCAACACAGGGTACCACAACTCAAACTTCAACATACTGCTCCCACATTTCAGCTATCTTACGAATAAGTTTACTATTTTGGAATAATATCTCTATGACAAACGGGTACTGAATCAAACATTATTATCAGTAACACAGGATTTACTATAATATACCGCTATTCTTTCAAAAAAAAACAAAAACGGGGCTATAAAAAAAAATTTTTTCAAAGAAAAAAATGAAAAAATGCTAAAAAAGAACAGTATCCCGTTCAATGGTCCGTACCCGGATGATCCCGTCCACCACCCGCAGCCGCGCCAGAATCACCGGCGGAATTGCCTGTTCGGTATCGATGATGTTGTAGGCGTATTCATCCCGGTGGTGGTTGATAAGATCGGTGATGTTGATCCCCGCTCCGGCGAGGATGGTGGTGATCTGGCCTACCATATTGGGGATGTTCCGGTTTGCCACGAGGAGCCGGAAGGGCGCCCGCTGATCCAGCTTGCACCGGGGAAAGTTGACGGAATTCCTGATCGCCCCGGATTCCAGAAAGTCCATGAGCTGCCGGGCCGCCATAACCGCGCAGTTGTCCTCCGCCTCCGGAGTGGAGGCCCCCAGATGGGGAATGCAGATGGTCTTTTTGCAGGCCAGAAGCTCGGCGCTGGGAAAATCCGTCACATAGACCGCCAGTTTTTCCGCCTCCAGCGCTCCGATAATATCCGCTTCATTTACCAGGCCCCCCCGGGCCAGGTTGATGATCCGGGCTCCCTTCTTCATAAACCGGATCTTTTCGGCATCCAGAAGGCCCCGGGTGGTATCCCCCAGGGGGATATGGAGGGTGACGTAATCGGACTTGGCGAGAAGCCCCTCCAGGGTATCCGCCCGCTGAACATGCCGGGAGAGGTCCCAGGCGGCATCCACGGAGATGTAGGGATCGTAGCCAATCACATCCATCCCCAGAGCGGCGGCGTCATTGGCGACCATCACCCCGATGGATCCCAAACCCACTACCCCCAGGGTCTTGCCCCGGAGTTCCGGCCCTTCAAACCGGGACTTCTCCCGCTCCACCAGATCCGGCACCTCATCCGCCCTGTCCGCAAGGGAAGAAACCCAGGTAATCCCCTCCAGGATCTTCCGGGAAGAGAACAACAGGGCGGCGATGGCCAGTTCTTTTACCGCATTGGCATTCCCGCCGGGGGTGTTAAAGACCACCACTCCCCGGTTGGTGCAATCCCCCAGGGGGATATTGTTCACCCCCGCCCCCGCCCGGGCGATGACCTCTACGGTATCCGGCAGCTCAACGCTGTGGAGATCCGCGCTCCTCACCAGGATGGCGTGGGGGTTAGGAAGCCCGCCTGCAACCTCATATTTGTCCCGGGGAAACAATTCGAGCCCCCGGGGGGATATTTTGTTCATCGTCCTAATACGAAACATCACCGCCTCCTGTTATGCCCTGCTCCGTTCAAAGTCTTCCATAAAGCGGATAAGCGCCGCCACCCCTTCAATGGGCATGGCATTGTAGACGCTGGCCCGCATCCCCCCCACAAGCCGGTGCCCCGCCAGGTTCACCAGGCCCGCCGCGGCAGCCTTTTTGACGAATTCCTCCTCCAGGGCCTTCCGCTTTTCCCCATCCGCCACCCGGCTTAGAAAGGGGATGTTCATAAGACTGCGGAAGGGCTTTTCCACGGGGGAGTAGAAGAGCCGGGACCGGTCCAGCCAACTGTAGAGCAGTTCCGCCTTTTCCCGGTTGAGTTTTGCCATTGTCCTGACGCCGCCCAATTCCCTGAGCCACTCCAGGACAAGGCCCGTGATGTAGATGCCGTAGCAGGGAGGGGTGTTGTAGAGGGAACCCTCCCCGGCGTGGATGTCGTAACGGAGAAGCGCCGGGGTCCGGGGATGGGCATGGCCGATAAGGTCCTCCCGGATGATAACCACGGTGGTTCCCGCAGGGCCAAGGTTTTTCTGGGCCCCGGCGTAGAGGATACCGAACCGGGAAACATCCAGGGGTTCCGAGAGGATGGAGCTTGAGATGTCCGCCACCAGGGGAACCGCCGGGAACCCGGCCGGAGGCAGGGAAGGCCACCTGGTCCCCACGATGGTGTTGTTCAGGGTGATATGGTAGTAGGCATCCCCGGGGTCCGGCGGGGGAGCCTCCGGAATATAGGTATACTTTTTGTCCGCAGAACCGGCCCGGATGACCGGCTCTACGTATTTGGCCCCCTCTTCCGCGGCCTTTTTTGCCCAGATACCCGTCTCAATGTAGGCCGCCGTCCTTTTGGATTCCCCGGGTTCCACCGCAGCCAGGTTGAGGGGGACCATGGAAAACTGGAGAGAGGCCCCCCCCTGGAGGAAGAGCACCCGGTAGTTGGGGGGGATCTCCATGAGTTCCCGGAGCAGGGCCTCCGTTTTTTCGATGATAGCCTTAAAATCCCCGGACCGGTGACTCATCTCCATTACCGACTGACCGGAACCGTTGGCGTCGGTCATCTCCGCCGCCGCCCTTTCCAAAACCGGCAGCGGCAGCGCCGAAGGTCCCGGAGAAAAGTTGTATACCCGCATGGCACGCCTCCTGATTGTTCATCTGTTTTCCGTCATACATTGATCTTCATTGCCAGCGCCCGCAGTTCATCCGCCACGTTGACGTTCCGGACCGCCAGCTCCGGGGGGAGATTCAACGCCACCGGCGCAAAGTTGAGGATGCCCCGGATACCGGCGGCGGCGAGTCTTTCCCCCACCGCCTGGGCGGCGTCGCCGGGAACGCAGAGCAGGGCTATCTCTATGGAAAAACGCCGTATCACCTCTTCCATCTTATAGGCCGGATAGAGGGGCGCCGGGGACTTGAGGATCTCCACCCGGTTTACGTTGGTATCAAAACCGGCGCAGAGTTCAAATTCCCCGGCTTCAAAGAACCGGACATTGAGGTAGGCCGAACCGAGACGGCCCAGGCCGGCTATACAAAAACGGCGGGGATGGTCCAGGCCCAGGGCCCTTTTGATGAGGGGGACAAGATTCTCCGCGGTGTAACCGGCATTGCTTCCCAGCTTTCCGGGGCTTCCCCGGGATTCATCGCCAAGGCAGCCCCCCAGACAGGAGATATCTTTGCGGATGGTTTGACTGGACCAGCCGGTAAGGGCTTCCAGTTCAGCGGAGGTAACGGCGGTCTTACCGGCGGCCCTGCCGGCGGCAGGGCTGTTTTTTTCGAGCAGCCGCATCAGTGTGAGGAGACGTTCCTTTGTCGGTTCAGGAATCAAATTCATCAACCATACCCTGTGAAATATTTCACAATTATTATCGGGTACGGGGGGGAATTGTGTCAAGACGTAAAATAAGACATACTATTTAATAGAAAGCCATGGAACATTCCAGCGCCGCAGGAAAAAAAATATTTTTTTTATACCCTCACAGTGTTATTCAGGATGAGATGTTTGACCTCCTCGTTATGAATGGCTATGAAGCCTATGGCCTGCGGGATCATGTCCGGGCCCGGTTTCTTCTGGAACGTTTTCCCGATTCGATCATGTTCATCAACATTGACATGGTTCTTGCGGAAAAGGAGTGGGAGGCCTATATCCGGGAGATCCAGGGAAACCCCAATACCCGGGAATGCCGGCTGGGGATCCTCTCCTACAACACGGATCAACAGCTTATGGCGAAGTACCTTATGGATATGTCGGTCCCCTGCGGCTACATTCAACTGAAGCTGGGGTTACAGGCAAGCACCCGGATCATCCTCAACGCCCTGGCGGCAAATGAGGCCCGGGGGCGGCGGAAGCACATCCGGGCCAGCTGTGAGGATGACCAGAATGCGGTGATGAATTTCAAGTCAGCGGAGGGTGTTTTTTACGGCAAGCTGCTGGACATAAGCACCGCGGGCTTTGCCGCCAAAATAAGCGCAAGGACCTTTGACTTTGCCCCCAATTCCAGGCTGGACAATATCCAACTGCGCCTCCGGGGAGGCATTGTCATGTCGGACGCCATTCTGATAGGAAACCGCCAGGATGACCAGGATGTCCGGATATTCCTCTTCCTCCCCAACATGCAGTCCCGCTTTAAGTCGGTGATCTGTCGCTTTGTCAAGGAAAGCCTGCAACGGGACATAGACCGGGTGGATGTGAAGAACAATCCCCCGCAGGGCCGGATCCAGGGCGCCTCATTGCAGCGCAGCGTATAGGCTGCCCCATCCCGGTTACCGCCCCAGGCGCCCGGGGCAGCACCCGGAAGCCGAAGCTTCCGGGTCCCCGCGCCGGTCTAGGGCGCCTCGTTGTAGCGCAGCGTATAGGCTGCCCCATCCCGGTCACCGCGGTCCACCATGATGATGATATCCACCGTTTTATTGGCGACAAAGGCCGGGGAAGTGTAAGAACTACTAGTCGCGGTCATCAGGGTTCCGCTGCCGTCCGCCCAGGCAGCGGCATAGTTTAAATAGCCGGGTCCGGAAGTTGTAACATTGTAGCTTCTGTTATATACCGGGGTAAAGCGGTACAAATGGACGGCCTCCCGGCCAAGGTAGGCCGCGGCCTCTTCTCCCGGCGCGCCAAGGGTTGCGGCGTTGGCGACGATTTGAACCCCGGCGGAATTCACGGCCCAGCCGTCGGTAAAGGCAAAACGATCCACCGGCAGGGTTCCGCTCTGGCCTGGCTCCCACTTAATAAGGGTTTTTCCGATAAAA
>JAITJI010000042.1 GCA_031279015.1 Spirochaetaceae bacterium | reverse complement strand
CATAAAAGGGATAACTTTCAAATATACGCCCGTGATTTTGTCCCGAATTCGGCTCTCCGGTTTTCATGGTTTCCAGGGTATCATTTACCGCCTGTTGGCCAAGGATACTAAGCGATTCGGCATCACTTATCTTCCGGCCAACCTGGGACGGATTGTAATGGGCCGCAATGGTTCCGTCGGTGGCATACATGACCGCCCGGCCGTTTCCATAGGGTTTTACCCGGGCGATGACTTCAGAAGACGAGGTAAGATCCACCATGATCCCCACCCGTCCCACGATACCCTTATCGGTAATGATGGGATAGCAGAGCCTTGTAGCAAGGATCGATTTCCCGGCATAATGGGTATTATACGGGAGGCTTATGACCGGATCGGTGATGTCTATGTTGGCAATCACGTCGTTGTAAGACTCGTAATCCGAAAGGGCCAGCTTTTCCAGGATTCCCGACCTGCGGGAATACCAGGGCATATACCTGCCCGTGGCATCGGTCCCCGAATCAGCGATAAATGCCGCGTCATTACCGTCAATGGCGTTGGGTTTCCAGATGGAAAACATTCCCATGAATGTGGGATTGGATTCCATAATGGATAGTATTGTATTATCATAACGGACTCGCCGCTCTTCGGGGGGAACCCCCTCATAGGAGTTCATGATGTCCGCCAGGGTCTTGGCAACGGACAGGTAATTTTCATAACGATTCTGCATCATCATGGCGTATCTGCCGGTAAGTCCCTCCAAATTTTCAAAAGCCTCCTCCGTTTGCAGGACCCGCGCCTGCATAAGCAGAATTATAGACACTGCCGCCACGGCCACCACCAGCAACACCGCCGTAATCAGTGTAAGTCGTAATCGCAATTTCATAAAAGCCCCCAAGATTCAAAAAAAGAACAAAATATTTTTTTTAGTATATATCAAAACAGCAATAAATACAATGGCAAGGAGAAATATTACAATATAATTCCCGGTTCCGCAAAAACCGAGACTGTCTAGGGCATAACTCCCTTAAGAATCCGTCTTAACCTTCACTATTAAGCTGTCAAATCGGATTTCCGGTTACCTTTTCAAACGGGGAGCTTTGCCGGCTGCGGAAGATATGGCCCCTTGTATTGTTAAATCCGCTGGAAAACAATATAGTTAGAACGATATGGATCGTCTGTAAGACCGGAATGGCTTAATGGGCGGTCAAAAGGAGTGAATATGCAAAAATATGTATGTAATGTATGCGGATATGTATACGATCCCGCTGCGGGGGATCCCGACAGCGGCATAGCCCCGGGGACTCCCTTTGAAGGCATCGGTGATGACTGGGTCTGCCCACTCTGTGGGGTGTCTAAGGGCGATTTTTCTCCCGCCGTATAGTCCGTAATCATATTGATGAAGTGTTTCAGCATGACCGGGGCGCCCCGGTTTTTCCGGACAGGGGAATCCTGAAAACGTATTTTGACAGGAGGGGATCATGTTATCCCGGGAAGATTTTATCTTTACTATCGGTTATGACGGCCCCCAGGCGGTGGTGGATGGGCAGGCGAAGCGGCGTTACGGGAGGCTGAATACCCGGGAACTGGCTGAAAAAGGGCTCTTCCGGGCCGCCTATTCTTCGGCGGTCTACTCAAAAAACCCTGCGGAGTTGAATATGGTGCTGGAAATCTACAATAAAATTACCGGCGTTGTTTTTAGTTCCGGAGCTTCCCCGGACCGCTTGTTTGGGGTCTTTCCCATTGAAGTCAGACGCGCCATAGTGTTGTAAGCCCCAGGGTCCCAATACGTTAAGGAACCGTGCGGAAACAACGTGACCGGTTATCCTTATTGCGCCAAAGCGGAGGTTCGCAGTATTGGAATAAAGTGCATGGCAGCGTATTCTTGGGCGGGTCCTAAGCCGCTCCGCGCTCTTGACCCTCCTTGTTCTACATGGTATTTTATGGAGTACAGGTAAGGCGGCTCCTGCAAAATCGTATTTTAGGCGCCCCCATCTAGTTTTCTCTATAAGGAAGTTTTTATATGAATTCATTTGCCTTGTCTCTGCTCATGGGGGCTCCCGATGCGTCCGGGGGCGCCTCTTCCGGTAATTTCATTACTACCCTTATCCCCTTTGCCCTGATTATTGGTATATTTTATTTTTTGATCATCCGTCCTCAGAATAAAAAGCAGAAGGAAACCCAGCGTATGCTGAACGCCCTCAAGAAGGGCGACAAGGTTGTCACTATTGGCGGAATCCACGGGGTTATTCAGAGTGTTAAAGAATCCTCGGTGATCCTCAAGGTGGATGAGAGCACCAAGCTGGAGATAAGCCGCAGCGCCATTTCCACGGTTGCCACCGAGGGAAAGACGGAAAAGATCGAAAAAAATGAGAAGGCTGAAGCGGAAGAGAAGAAGGGTGAAGGAACCAGTGAGACGCGGAACGCTGGTGCCGCTGAAAAATCCGGGAATTAATATACAGATGGAGCATAGTTATGAGTAAACGGTACCGGTTTTTCATCATCCTGGTGATCCTCTTGGTGTGTTTTGTGTTTTTGTTCCCCACTATCCGTTGGTATTTTATGGTGTCCAGGGAAGATCAGGCCATTGCTCTGGGTTCCCGGGAACAGATAAAAGAGTATGCATCCCAAAAAGCCCTGTTCGATCTTGAAGAATTGATCGGCGCTGCCCGCAATGACGGGGATGTGCCGGAAAAGTTGTCCTTTCTGGTTTCTCAGGCTAAAAAGAACTATAAGGACGCCAGGCTTCCCGCTCCTTCCCGGTGGAATGCCCGGGGGGTGTTGTCCGCTTTTGCCAACCGGGAAGAGGCCGGAGATGCGATAGAAACCAAATACCGGAACGATATTTTTGCCCTTAAGGATCTCCAGAAAAATGCGGTCCAGTTGGGGTTAGATCTGTCCGGCGGGCTTTCCATCATCCTCCGGGCCGATATGAACGCCCTGGAGCAGCGGCTGGGCCGGCCTCTGACCGATGTTGATCGGGAAGATGCGGTTAACCGGGCATTGGAGGTCCTCAACAGCAGGATCGACCGGTTTGGCCTTACCGAACCGGTGATCCGCCGCCAGGGACCGGATCAGATCTACGTGGAGATCCCCGGAACCGCCGATCCGGAACGGATCAATTCCATCATTATGGGCCGGGGCGGACTGGCCTTTCACCTGGTGGATGAGGATGCGGCCAGGATCTTTAACGCGTATTACAGCGCCCACCCGACTACCACCTTTGACAGCCGGGGGAATCTGATCGATGCCACCATTGTGCCCGCGGATGTGCAGATCCTGGGGGTTTATACCAAGGATCGGTACGGTCTGGATGAACGGGTAGGGTATACGGCGGTCAAAAAAGAAGTGGGTCTGGACGGGAATCATATTCAGAGCGCCCTGGTGGAGCGGAATAATCTGGACGGCAGGCCCGAGGTTACCTTCATGCTGGATTCCGAGGGGGGGGAGATATTCTACCAGCTCACCTCCGCCAATGTGGGGAAGCCTCTGGCCATTGTTCTTGATGATCGGGTTAAGTCCCAGGCCACCATTCAGAGCGCCATCCGGAATGCGGTACAGCTTACCGGGTTTGGTCAGGAGGAGGCGAACAATATCGCCCTGACCCTCAGGACCGCCGCCCTGCCGGTGGAACTGGAGGTGGTAAACCAGCAGACTATCGGCGCGTCCCTGGGTGAAGACACCATCCGTCAGGGGCTTCTGGCTCTGACGGGGGGCCTTGCGGCGGTGATGGTTTTTATGCTCGCCTTTTACAAGACTGCGGGGATCAATGCGGTAATCGCCCAGATCCTCAACATCTACCTTATGGGCAGTATACTGTCGGCCTTTAACTTCACCTTGACCCTGCCCAGCATTGCCGGATTTATTCTCACCATCGGCATGGCGGTAGACGCCAACGTCATCATCTTTGAGCGTATGAAGGAAGAACTGCGCCTCGGAAAAACCCGCAAGGCTGCGGTGGATGCCGGTTTTGACAAGGCCTTTTGGGCCATTATGGACTCCAACATCACCACCTTTATCGCCGCCCTGTTCCTTTCCCAGCTTGGATCAGGACCCATCCAGGGTTTTGCGGTTAGTTTGGCCATCGGTGTGTTTTCTTCGGTCTTTACCGCCCTCTTTGTTTCCCGGCTTATCTTTGATTTTGGAACCGACGTGCTTGGCAGTAAGGGGCTCTCCGTGAGCTGGGTTCCCCAACGAAATTTCGGTGAAGTTATAAGGGGGATCAAATAATGAAGCGGATCGTTCGTTTTTCCAGGTATTTTCTTCCCGCCATGGTATTTTCCCTCATTTTGATTGTCCTGGGTATTGTGGGTTATATTCTCAATGGCGGTTTTAACCTGGGGGTAGATTTCCGGGCCGGCCTTATGCAGGAGATTCAGTTTGCCCCTACGGCTTTCAGCATCACCTATTCCGGCCCGGGGAACGCCTCCGTCTCCCTGGATCGGAGTAATTTTTTTATCGTGGTTTCCGGTTCCGGCGTTGAGGGGGTGACCCACAGTTTCCCCTATAGCGCCTATGGTACCATAGGCGCCCTCGTCCCTGCCCTGGACAGGGTTGAGGGTATCAGGGTTTCCGTGTCCGCCCCCGGGAACGTCCCTTCGGGACAGCTGATCCAAAGCGCCCACGGTGAGCCCTGGCTTGGACAGGAGCCCTATGTGGTGCATTATCTTCCCGTAGACGCCGTTCCCATAGACATTGGAGAGGTACGGGCGGGTCTTGTGTCCCTGGGAACAGTTTCCGTCCAGGTCCTGGGGGAGCCGGCGGAACGCCGTTTCCTCATTCGCCTGGATGACAATGAGCTTGACAAGAGCAGCGGGATCTCCGCGGAGCGTATCATTCCCATGACACTGGAACGGTATTTCGGCGCCGGAGAGGTGGTGATAACCCGATCCGATAAAGTGGATTCGCGGTTTTCCAAAAACCTTACCGATCAGGCGGGGCTCCTTATGGGGCTTACCCTGATCCTCATCCTGGTATACGCATCTATCCGGTTTAAGCCCCAGTTTGCCATCGGCGCGGTGCTCGCCATAGCCCATGACGCCCTTATCATGGTGGCCTTTATTACCTGGACCCGGATGGAATTCAACACCACCTCTATTGCCGCCCTTCTCACTATCCTGGGTTACTCGATCAACGATACTATCGTTATCTTTGACCGGATTCGGGAAACCCGGCGAATATACCCGGAGGACAGTTTTGTTGATATCCTTGACCGGGCCCTTTCGGAAACCCTGGGCCGCACCGTGATAACCACCCTTACTACCATGCTGGCGGTATTGGCCCTCTACCTTTTTACCACCGGGTCCATGAAGGATTTTGCCCTTGCCCTGCTGGTGGGGATGGTATCGGGGGTCTATTCTACGATCTTTATTGCCTCAGGATTCGCCAATTTTTGGGACAAAGCCATGAAGAAACGGTCCAAAAAGAGGACCGCCGGTGTACCGGTTTCGGGGAAGGCGTAGACCCTGTAAGCGGGCGGCTTTTTTGTACCGATGGAGGTGATCCGTGCCCGGGTGCTGGGGTACTGTATGGGTGTCCGCCGGGCGGTGGAAATGACCGCCCGGGTTTCCGGTGGCGGCGCTCCGGCGCCGGTCCCCGATCTTCGCTTGGCGTCCCGGGAAGGACCCTGCGCCGGCAAGATTTATACCCTTGGTCCCCTCATTCACAATCCGCAGGTACTCGCCAAACTCAAAAGCCGGGGAGTGGAAGTCCTGGATGAAACCCGGCTTCCCGGGGATCTCCGGGGGGCGGTGGTGATCGTCCGCGCCCATGGTGTCAGCCCTGTTCTGGAGGCGGAGGTTTCTCTCCGGGGCGGCCGGGTGGTGGATGCCACCTGCCCAAAGGTCAAGGCCAGTCAGAATCTGGCCCGGTCCCTCGGCAGGGCGGGGTACCGGCTTTTCCTGGGGGGGGAGAAACAGCACGGTGAGATCATCGGTATCCGGGCCTATGCGGGGGATTGTATTGTCGTAGCAAGTCCCGAAGAGGCGGCGGAGGCGGCGGCGGATCTGTACCGGGAGACGGCGGGGAAGCGTCCTGCCGTGATAAAAACCGCCCTGCTGGGGCAGACCACCCTGTCTCCCGGGGAGTACCGGGCCATTGGGGAGGCTATCCGTCCTTTTTTCCCGGACCTCCGGGTTGAGGATACTATATGTGAGGCCACCCGGGACCGGCAGGAGGCCTTGATGGAACTCTGCGGGCAGGTGGATGCCCTCATCGTGGCAGGGGGCAGGGCTTCGGCCAACACCCGGCGGCTCCTCTCCATGGCCCAAGCTCTGGGTAAACCTGCATGGCTTGTGGAAAGCGCCGGGGATATTCCCCGGGAAATCGCCGCCTGTTCCGTGGTGGGTCTCAGCGCCGGGGCTTCCACCCCTGATGATGTGATCGATGAAATCGAAGGGGCCCTTTTGGCCATGGACCGCTAAGGCCGGATCCGGTCCGGAATTGCAGAACCGGCAGTTTAACCGTTAACGCTCTATATGCAGGGCAGGTATATACGGATTTTTATAGATTAAAGCCCCACAGTTGGCGCTTAATGTTAAATTGCCGATGTAAAACGCCCTCCGTTGAATACTTTTCCGTTTTGCGGTATGTTGTATGTATTCGTACCATTGTAAGGAGCCCCAATGCAGGCGGTTGAATTGGAAAAGGCCTTTGCTCCCAAGAGTTTTGAAGACCGGATCTATGTCCGGTGGCTGGAGAGCGGAGCCTTTAAGCCAAAGTCCGGTGTTCAAAGGGAGGGCGGCTCAGGTTCTGCCCCCTATGTGATCGTTATCCCTCCCCCCAATGTAACCGGGGTCCTGCATCTGGGCCATGGTCTTGTTGTTTCCCTCATTGACATTGTTATCCGGTTTCACCGGATGCGGGGTGAACCTACCCTCTGGGTTCCCGGTACGGATCATGCGGGGATTGCCACCCAGCATGTGGTGGAAAAACGGCTTCAGGCCCGGGGGCTGACCCGCCACGATCTGGGCCGGGAAAGATTCGTTGAAGCCGTATGGGAGGTGAAGGAGGAGCACCACGCCGTCATATCCCGGCAGCTTGCCCGGATGGGGGCCAGCGTTGACTGGTCCCGGGAACGGTTCACCATGGATGAGGGCTTGTCCGGGGCGGTACGGGATGTTTTTGTTACCCTTTACGAACGGGATCTGCTCTACAAGGGCAATTACCTGGTCAACTGGTGCAGTTCCTGCGGTACCGCCCTTTCCGATGACGAGGTGGAGCATGAGGAGGTTGGGGGGAAGATGTACCGCCTCCGCTATCCCGTGGCCGGCGTTTTGACGGAGGGTTCCGCCGTACCGGGTTCAGGCGGGACGGGCAGGTTTGTGGAAATCGCCACTACCCGGCCGGAAACCCTTCTGGGGGATACGGCGGTGGCGGTTCATCCGGAAGACGGGCGTTACCGGGATTTGGTGGGCAAAGAGCTTTGCCTCCCCCTGACGGACCGGCGGATCCCCGTGGTGGCCGATGCCTATGTGGACCGGGAATTCGGTACCGGGGCAGTGAAGATCACCCCCGCCCATGATCCCAATGACTGGGAGGTGGCCAAGCGCCACGATCTCCCCGTGATCAGTATACTCACCCCTCAGGGCCGGCTCAACGATGCGGCGCCGGAAAAATACCGGGGGCTTACGGTTGTTGAAGCCCGGGAGCGGGTCCTTGCGGACCTCAAGGACGGCGGATTCTATATCAGGGAGGAGGATATTACCCACGCGGTGGGGCACTGTTACCGTTGCCATACGGTGATTGAACCCTTCCTTTCGCAGCAGTGGTTTGTGCGGATGAAGCCCCTGGCGGAAAAGGCCCTGGCCGCCTGGAGGGGGGGGGAGCTTATCTTCTATCCCCGGAAATGGGAGCATACCTACCGGCACTGGCTCGTCAACATCCGGGACTGGTGTATCAGCCGGCAGCTCTGGTGGGGTCACCGGATCCCCGCCTGGTATTGTTCCGGCTGCGGTAAAATGACGGTATCCCGGGAGGATATCACCGTCTGCCCCCACTGCGGTTCCACCGGGGTTGAACAGGACCCGGATGTGCTGGATACCTGGTTTTCAAGTTGGCTCTGGCCCTTCAGCACTCTGGGCTGGCCGGAAGCCGCAGACAAGCGCGGGATCCCGGGCGCTCCCAATGATTTTGAGACCTATTACCCCACCACTGCCCTGGTAACCGCCTACGATATCATCTTCTTCTGGGTTTCCCGGATGATCATGGCGGGGCTTGAATTCACCGGGAAGGTCCCCTTCCGGGACATCTATATTCACGGCCTCGTGCGGGATAAGCAGGGCCGGAAGATGAGCAAGAGCCTGGGCAATGGCCTTGATCCCCTGGAACTGGTGGATGAATATGGCGCCGACGCCCTCAAATTCACCATGGCCTTTCTATGCGCCCAGGGTCAGGACATCCTGATCGATAAGGAATCCTTCAAACTGGGCTCCAAATTTGCCAATAAGATCTGGAATGCCGCCCGTTACATCCTGATGAACCTGGAGGGCCGGAATTTGACTCCGGATCCGGTTCTGTTGCCGGTGGATCGGTGGATATACTCCCGGCTTAACGGCGCTGCCGGAATCATGACCGAAGCCTTCCTCTCCTACCGCTTCAACGACGCCGCCCAGACAGCCTACGAGTATTTCTGGAACGATTTCTGCGACTGGTATGTGGAGGCTACAAAGCTCTCCATGCGGGAGGGGCATGAGGGGGAGAAGGACCGGGCGGCTACGGTCCTCCTTGATGTGCTGGCGGAATCCCTCCGGCTCCTCCACCCCCTGCTGCCCTTTATCACCGAGGAGATCTACGGCAAGCTTCCCTTTAGGGGCGGCAATTCCGCGGGGGAACTCCTCATCAACGCCCCCTACCCGGTGTACCGGGAGGATCGGGATGATCCCCCGGTGGAAGCCGGTTTTACCCTTCTTCGGGCACTGGTCCGGATGGTCCGGACCCTCCGCAGTGAATGTACCATTCCTCCGGAAAAGAAAATCCGGGTCCTGGTATGGCCGGGGCGCGGCGGGGATACGGGGCAAGGTCCGGAAGGGGAGGGGGCCGGCGGCTTCCTCCGGGCTAACCAGGGGCTCATCAGGCTCCTGGCAGGGATCGGAGACCTTGAAATCGGTGATGGGGGGGGGAGGTCCCGGCCCCAGGGGGCTATCGGTCTTGCGGGAACGGGGTTTGAAGCCTTCGTGTATATTGCTGAAGCGGCGGATATGGCCTTCCTCAAACAGAAGTTCAGCCGGGAACTCGAAAAGGACTGTAAATTTATCACGGGACTAGAGGCAAAACTGGCAAACGAAAATTTTATCAGGAATGCCCCGCCGGAGCTGGTTGCCGGCGAAAAACAAAAGCTCCAGGATGCCCTGAA
>JAITJI010000055.1 GCA_031279015.1 Spirochaetaceae bacterium | reverse complement strand
GCCCTGGACCCCCGGTCCCGGCGGAACATCATCGCCCTGCTCAAAAGCCTGGACTGCGCCAGGATCATCGCCGGCCACGACCTGGACATGATGCTGGACCTGGGGGGAGAGGCGCTTTTCCTCCACCGGGGGCGGATTGCCGCCCGGGGCAAGGCCGCGGAACTCCTCCGGGATGAGGTCTTTCTCAGGAGCATTGATTTGGAATTACCCTTAAGTCTTTCGGGCGGCGGATCGTCAAAAAGTTTTCCCCGGATTTGTACTGAGAATTGCTAAGGGGGAATTCACAGGGCGGCGGCCCCCAGATACAGAAAACCGCATACAGGGGAACGCTTTTCCCTGGGTTTTTATTTTTTCAGACCCCGGGTTTTTAAGGCTTGATACTTTTGCTGTTAAGGTTCATGAATAGAGTTAACCGGAATTGTTACGGTCCGCAAATCAAGGGGGTTGTTCATGAACCTGGGAATTATTGTTTGTATCCTTGGGGTATTGTTTTTTGCCATTGTATGGGGAGCGCCTGAGTTTTTTTATGCCTATGTACTCAAACGAAAGACGCCCCATTCGATTAGTCCTGTCTCCCGGCTGACCCGGAAAACCGCCGCCGTCGATGAGCCCCCGCCCTGGCTTACGAGCCAGCCTTACGAGATCGTGGGTATCACCTCCCATGACGGCCTGCGGCTTAACGCCTGCTTTCTCTCCGCCCCTGATCCCGCCGGTTCCGCGCAAAACGCCAACACCCCGGATAACATCATTTCCCCCTATACGGCCATTCTTGCCCATGGCTATACCGGCAATGCCCTTCAAATGAGCATTTTTGCCCGGTTTTTTTATGAAGATCTGGGATACAACGTACTTATACCGGAGAATCGGGGGCATGGGGATTCCGAGGGGACCTATATCGGCATGGGCTGGCCTGACCGTCTGGATTATATGCAATGGATCGATTGGGTAAAGGAGCGGATCGGTCCCGCTGCCGGGAACACCCCGCTGCGGATCGTGCTTTACGGCATATCCATGGGAGGCGCTACGGTGATGATGACCGGTGGTGAAGCCTTGCCCCCGGAAGTCAAGGCCATTATTGAAGACTGCGGTTATACTTCGGTGGAGGATCAGCTGTACTATCAAATGAAAAGCCGGTATCACCTGAAAAGCCGCTGGCTCATGAACGCCACTTCCCGGGTAGCCAAAAAACGGGCGGGTTATGGCTTTGCCGAAGCTTCCGCCCTGGAGCAGGTAAAAAAAATCAAGGTTCCCATCCTGTTTATCCATGGCGGTGATGATACCTTTGTCCCCACGAATATGGTCTATTCCCTGTACGAGGCCTGTTCCGCTCCTAAGGAACTTTTTGTGGTTCCCGGCGCCGGTCATGGAGTGGCTTACACTATCGCCGGTCAGGAATACGAAGAGCGGATAAGCAGATTTCTCAGGCAGTGGGCGCCTTAAGTGATAAAGCGGAAACCCGGCAGAGTGATGATGGATGGGTATTTATCCATTGTTTAGTCTAAGGCGCTGCGCAGAAATAAAAGGCTGCGCAGAGGGGCCGGCTGGTATGCGGGTCCTTAGAGCATGATGTTTCGGAAGCGGGGACCCCGGGATCTCTGCCGGATACTGCACCGTGGCGTCCGGCGGGTCTCCGGCAAAGGTCCTGATTGATGGTCCGCATACCGGAAGAAGGATGATTAATAGCCCGCAGGCCGGTCCCTCGCAAAAAAATCATGAATGATGTATAGTATAGTCCATTACGATTATATTATAGTCTATACTGGGGATTGTGCGCCTATGATTGTTTCGATGATACAACTGCTCTTTGAGATTCCCGATGTGGAAAGCATAAAGGATAAACGGCGGATAATCCGGTCGGTGAAGGATAAATTACAGCGCCGTTTTCACATGAGCGCTGCCGAGGTGGATCTGCAGGATTCTCTGTCTTTTGCCCAGATCGGCGGGGCTTTGGTATCGAATTCAAGGAGCTTTGGGGAAACGGTGCTGAACAAGGCGTTCAGGATGATAGAGGTTGAAATGCCCGTCCGGATTCAGGATGTCCGGATCCATTCGGAAGAATTTTAAGAGGTTCCCATGTATTACAGGACAAGGGGAAGGGCGGGGCGGAAGCGGAGCAGGATCCCGGCGGCGGTATGTATGGGCCTGTTGATCCTCTGTATGCTGGGAGCCTGTATCGGGGTGCAGGCGGATATCACCATAAACCGGGACGGCGGGGGGATCATCATCCTGGAATACCGGATGTCCCGGCTTCTGGAATCCCTGGGGAAACTGGATGGCAACGCCGCCTGGCCCCCCGTTCCCGTAGGAAGGGCGGATTTTGAGCGGACCGTTGCCCGGATCGACGGGCTGGAACTCCTCTCCTTTACGGCAAACACCCGGGACGATCCGGTTACCATGAAGGCGAAACTGCAATTCGCCGATCCGGAAACGCTTTTTCGTTTTCTGGATTCAAGCGGCCGGAACGCCCGTTTTTACCGGGAAGAGGGGAAGGACTGCGTCTCCCTCACCCTGGGGGGGAATCATGAGCCCTGGGATCCGGATCTGGCCGCCCTGGCTGCGGGGATAAGCGAAGGGTATTCCATAGATATCCGGTTCAAACTCCCCCGGAACGCGGAGCTTACCGTGACCGATGAAACAGGAAAGCCCCTCACCCTTCCCCCGGCGGGGACCGTAACGGTGAAGGGCGGCGTCATTGAATTTTCCGCGCCCCTGGGCGATTTTATAGCCTCCCCGGCTCCCTTCACCCTCAATATCCGCTGGTAGCCCCCGGCTTCCCGCCGGCATCTCCCGGCTTCCCGCCGGCATCTTCCCGGGGATTCTCCTCCCGTCCGGAAGCCCCGGCAAGGGCGTTTCCCCGCATGACCAGGAGCAGGGGGGGCAGGAAGAAGAGGCTTATGCCGATAAAAAGCAGGGTCTCATTGGCGGGGGATAGCCCGGATAGCCTGCCGGCCCCATGCCCGGCTGCCCTCAGGCCGGTGAAAAGGGCCGCCAGCGCCTGGGCCGGGTACAGCAAGGCGCAGCCGTATACCACGGCGCTTTTTTTAAAGGACCGCCCCAGGATGATACAGAGCAGGGACCAGAGCTCCGGGGGCATCCGGGTGATGTCCCGTACAAGAACCGCCAGGAAACCGGAGAGGGCGATGATCACCGCGGTGTTTCCGTAGAAAGGGGGCAGTCTGGGGATTGGAAGCAGGTGGATGAATCCGGTGAGAAGGTAAAAGATGGCCAGTCCCATGAAGGTTATCTGGCCCAATCCGTTATAACGGGCAGCCCCCGGGGGAATCCCCGGAAGGGTCAGCAGATACTCCAGCAGGCGATCCGAGATAAAGAAGGATCCGTAGAGAACCCCAAAGAGGATCAGTACCACCCAGGAGTAGCGTAATCCAATCCCTATCTGCCGGAATAGTTCCTGCCGGCATACCGCGGAATATACCAGGAAGAGGAAGATCAGAATGGCCGCTGTGGAGAGGAAGATTATTATCCCCGTCCTTTCACTCAAGAAAAGGGGTTCCCCAAAAAAACGGTACAGAGGATACCGGATCTCCTCCACCGGCGGGTCCGGGGCAAATTCGCCGTCATCTAAAGGGTTCACCCTTAAAACATAGTCAAAATCACCCTCTTCGTACAGTCCGGGCAGGGGCGGACGGTAATTACCGGTACGTCAAATCCTTGGCTGAATACATTGGCATACGCAATCCATCGATATCAGATAGGTAAGTATTCCTTTTTTACGGCAATACCGAAAAAAATGCCTGACATATAATCCGGGCGGTTATACCATATTCTATGACATTAACGTTATGGTTATCGATAATGTATCGATAATGTATCGATAATTAACGTTTTATGTCAAATAAATACCATTTAGTACAGGAGGAAAGAAAATGAAAAAAACGAGGATGATGATCGGCCTGTCTTTTGCGTTCATTCTGTTCTTTGCCATAGGCAGTCCGGTGGTTGCCTGGGGAAGAGCCGCACTGGACTCTTTCCGCTTCCCGTGACGGAGCACCGGGCCGTTACGCTCTGGTGGATCCGGAAGGGGATGTCCAGGGTTATCTGGTTTTTGCATGATACAGCCGGCAAGCCAATCCGCTGCTGGAATGGTCAATACACCCTGGACCCGGAAAAAACCGCGGACATTCCCTTTTGTGTATACTTCAAACACATCCCCTAAGGACCCGCGCAGTATTGAGTAAGCAATTAGAATAATGCATGGCATTTTATTCCTGCGCGGGTCCTAAGGGACGGCAGGAGCCCGCAGGTCCGGCGGTTTGCCAAACAGTCATTGATCACCGCCGGCGCCCAGGCGCTTCACCGTTTCACCTTCAACCAGTTCAGTATCAATTACCAGTGTGGTTGTTTCAGGGGAAATTGTTTTTACTATTACCGAGAGCAGGCTTTCAACCGCGAAGGTTGACATCTTCGCCTTGTAGGAGCTGATGGTGGTTAGTCTGAAGGGGATTGAAAAACGGGACTGGATATTATCAAAACCGACGATGGAGCAATCCTCCGGAACCCTGAGGCCGAATTTACGCAGGGATGTCCAGGCGTCCCAAGCCAGCATATCGCTGAAGGCAAATATAGCCGTAAATTCAAGTTTTTCCTTGAGCATTTTTTCAATTACGCCGGAGCAGCCGGTAAGGGAGGATTCCCGTACCATATACGACCGGTATTTGACCCCCTGTTCTCTGAGCGCCCGGTGGTAACCGTCCCGGCGCTCCCTGGCGCTGGAGATATACGAAGGACCGGTCAGCATGACTATGTCCCGGTGTCCCTTATCCAGAAGATATTTTGTTGCCTGATACCCTCCCAATTCATCGTTGCAGATCACATAGCCTGCACCGGGCAGATCAAAATGACGGCTTATCTGCACAAAGGGAATCCCGGTTTCGATGAGGTAACGGATATTGGAATCGTCATGCTGGGAAGGACAGATGATAATACCGTCAACATTTTTATTGAGCGCCGCCTGTATGGCCCCCCGCTCCATCTCCGGATCCTCATTGGTATTCATCAGAAAAGAATCGTATCCGGCCGACCGGGAACGTTTCTCAATCTCTTTCATCATGATGCTGAAATGGGGGTTGGATATATCCCCCAAAATAACCGCAATCACGTTGGTATGTCCAAGCCGCAGAGATACGGCAGCGGCATTGTTGATGTAGCCCATTTTGGCGGCGATCTTTTTTATCGCTTTCACCGTATCCGGAGCGATATCGTCCTTATCCCTTAAAGCCCGGGAGATGGTATTAACACTGTAACCCGCCGCCCGGGCTATATCCTTAAGAGTCGTAGTCCTGCGAAGGAACCGATCCATAGCCCCAGAATATCATGGCCTGTTTATATATTCAACTCCATCCGTTCAATAATATGGTTCTGGTATACCTCATCCAATTCCACAAAATAACCGCTCCAACCCCAGACCCGCACGATCAGATTCCGGTAATTTTCGGGGTGTTCCCGGGCGTCCTTTAATTTGTCCCGGTTCACCGCGTTCATCTGCATCTGATGCCTCCTTTAGTTCCTCCTTGGATATCCTTTGATCCTCAAAGATATATTTGCGGATTGCCGCCAGAGAATCTACCGCAGTGGAAAGCCCCGTGCCGTGGATGCCGTAATTGTTATAGATACCTCCCAGGGATATGTCCCGGCCTCTTTCAACACAGCCGTCCATCATAAGGCTCAGGAAGGGGCTTGGTTCCATGTATATATCCGCGGTGGCGTCCATAATCTCCTTTGCCCGGGTAGCGATCTCTTCCCTGACAATTTTCATAAGCATTGCAAAGGTGTTCCATTCCGCGCTGCGGTTTATGGCGGCGATAACCGCACGGGCAAAAGACAAGCCGTTGATATTCACAATATCCATGCCCGCGCCGGGTACGATGAACTCCCAGTATGCCGCCACCACGTAGTTGTAAGCATCCTGTTCCGCATAGCCCCATGAAAGGAGGCCGGTTTTTCCCGGGGAATTCCGGACAGCAGTTCCGCGGCCCGGATATTACCTGCCCGCAGCGCTTCTGTCCGGTACCGTTCGGCAAAATCTTCAAGGATGCCCAGCGCGTTGAGCAGAACCCGGCTGAACCGCAGCGCTTCGGCATCCCTTAAAAAACACGGTGGTACGGATACCCGGCCCGTCAAAAACCGCGAATTCCTTGATGTCAAAGATAATTCCTTCAAACATTATCGTTAATGTTAACGATGATTATTCATTTTGTCAAGAAGAAGAAGGGTCCTTCCCGGACTTTTTTGCCCCAGGGCTTTCCTGATCCGGGGTTTTGCCGTCCCGGTACTGGTACCGTATCTCCGGGAGGGGCGGCGTTCCCGCGGGCAGGGCCTCGCCGGCGTAGGCCTTGTACATGATGCGCTCGCCCTGGCCCATACTTCCCTGTTACTATGAAATGCAGTATAATAAAACATACTATGAAAAAAAGCAAACTATTGATGATCCTCTGCGGGTTGCTGTTGTTGCTTTTCTCCTGTTCCCGTTCGGAACCCAAGATAGCCTATGGCGTCATGCGACTGGTGTACCTTGAGAGCAATGAAAACCCTGTGGAACGGTTTTCCTTTTTTGTACTCCCCGAGGACAATGACGGCATTGAGGATATTGAGGAACTGTACCTGTACCATGACCGGGAAGGTCTTATGTGGCAACTCAGCGCCGTGGACTGGGTGAGTTATGAAGTTGAGGGCCGGTACTGGATCGGCAGCCACAATATCGCCATGGCGGATAACGAACCCCTGCCCCGGGGCCTGTTTCGGGCGGTTCTGGTTGACAAGGGGGGTGAGAAGTCGGAGCGAACCTTTGCCTTTGACGCCCCTGAAGAGTCCCGGTATCCCTTCCCCCTCTTTACCCTTACCGGGGGCAGCTACCGGGTAGAATCGGGATATCCGGATAATTATCTGATCTGCTATGATCTTGAAGGGAACTATATTAAAACCCAGCCCCTTACGGCTTATGAGGGTGTTTTTACGGACCTCGATCTTCCGTCGAATGTAGCGGGGGTGGCCCTCTGGACGGAGGATCCCGAATACCATGTTTCGGCCCTTACCGATGTTGTCGCCACACCCTAGAGATTCAAGCATCAGGACCTATGTCCTCAGGGCCGGACGGATGAGTGATGCCCAGCGGCGTTCCTATGACACCCTCCGTTCGGCCTGGTGCATTCCCTTCCCGCCGGATCCCCCCGGCATGGTTCCGGAGCCTGCGGATATCTTTGGCAATGGGAATCCCCTCACGGTGGAGATCGGTTTTGGCATGGGCATTGCCACCGCCATCATTGCGGAGGGGAATCCCGGGAAAAACTATTTGGGCTTTGAGGTTTACCGGCCGGGGATAGGCAGCCTGCTCCGGGAAATTGAAAAACGGAATCTGCGGAACATCCGGATTGTTGAGTACGATGCGGTGGCAGGGATGGAACTGCTCCTGCCGGATCGTTCCGTTGATGCCTTTCATATTTTTTTCCCCGATCCCTGGCCAAAGAAGCGGCACCACAAACGGCGTCTTGTTACCCGGCCTTTTACCGGTACTCTGGCCCGGAAACTTAAGTCCGGGGCTTACCTCTACATGGTCACCGACTGGGAAGACTACGCCTTTTGGGCTCTCCGGGAACTCTCCGCCACCGGCGGGCTCCGGAATCCCTATGACGGTTTTGCCCCGCCCCGGGACTGGCGGCCGGAAACCAAATTTGAACGGAAGGGCCTTGCCCAATCCTACAGAGTCCGGGAATTATATTTTGAGGCTCATCATGGCTAACAGAATTTCTGCAAAGGATGCCCGGATCAAAGCTCTGGAGCGGCTCATCACCTCCTATCAGGACTCCTATTACAACGGAGAGGCGGAGATATCGGACGGGGAATTTGACATGCTCTGGGAAGAACTCGGCAGGCTTGCCCCGGACAGTCCCGTGCTTGCCCGGGTCGGGGCCGATAAGGCCGACGGGTTTCCCAAGGCCCGGCACCTCATCCCCATGGGGAGTCAGGAAAAGGCCGCCAATCCCGGGGAATTCCGGGCCTGGGCCGCCGGGATCGCCCCCTCCTCTTACGTGGTGCAGTACAAACTGGACGGGGCCAGCCTGGAATTACAGTACGAAAAGGGGACTCTGCGCCGGGCCATAACCCGGGGGGATGGTATCATCGGCGATGAGATAACCCGGAACGCCCGGCGGATGGAAGGGGTCCTGCCCCGGCTGAAGGGTTCCTTTACCGGAGGGGTTCGGGGTGAGGTGGTGATGACCCGGAAGGTATGGCAGGAAAAATATCCGGATAAGGCCAATTGCCGGAACGCCGCCAACGGTATCATGCGCCGCAAGGACGGCCTGGGCTGTGAGGATCTCAGGCTTATCACCTACGATGCGGCGGCATCCGGGGATGACCGGTTTTTTTCTGACGAGCTTGAAAAGATCCGGTGGCTCGAAGGTCAGGGGTTTTTGGTCACCCCAACCCGGGAATTTACCGATCCTGAGGAGGTGATACGCTACCGGGAAGAGGTGGCGGAAACCCGGTTTTCCCTTGATGTGGATATTGACGGCCTTGTGGTGAAGGACCGGCAGACCGATCCGGAGGATCTCCGGCGAGTCCGGCCGGAACGGCAGATCGCCTTTAAATTTGACCTCGAAGTGGCGGTAAGCATCCTGCGGAATGTGGAGTGGAGCGAATCCGGCGCTACCTATACCCCCATCGGCATCGTGGACCCGGTCCGGTTAGCCGGTACCACCGTACAACGGGCCAACCTCAACAATCCCGACATGATCCGGACCATGGGCCTGAAGATAGGTTCCCCGGTCCTGGTGGTTAAGAGGGGGGAGATCATTCCCAAAATTGAAGGCATCGCCCCTGCCCCCCTTCGTCCCCCGGGCGGCCCCGGGGAGGAAGCGGAGCGGGAGATCGAATTCCCCAGCCGCTGTGATAGCTGCGGCAGCGTCCTGGAAGACGGAGGAACCCGTCTCTTCTGTCCCAACCCATCCTGTCCAAAACGGCTCCTCCACCGGCTGGAAAAATGGGTATCCGTGCTGGATATCCGGGAACTGGGGGAAAAGCTGATCCGCCAGCTCTACGACCGCGGGCGGGTACAGCGGATTCCGGACCTCTATACCATCAGTCCCGAAGAATTGGCCGAATTTGACCGTATGGGGGAGCTTTCCGCCGCCAAGGTGGTACGGCATATCCGCAGTCCCCGGGAACTGTCCCTGGCCGCCTTTGTTGCGGGCTTTGATTTTGAGGGTGTGGGGGAACTCATCATGGAAAAGGCGGTTGCCGCCGGTTTTGACACCCTGGAGAAATTACGGGCTGCCCCGGCGGAGGAACTTGCCGGGGTGTACGGTCTGGGGGAAATTACCGCCCGGACCATTGCCGAGGGATTGGAGACCGCCAGGGAAGAAATGGATGCGCTGCTGGCCGGGGGGATCATCACCATTGTCCGGCCGCAGGCCAAGGAAACCCTGCCCTTCCGGGGTTTTTCCTTCTGTTTTACCGGGGAACTTGCCTCGATGAAGCGGAGTGAGGCGGAGGAGCGGATAAAAGTTCTGGGGGGATCCGCCAAATCCTCGGTGGTTAAGGACCTCTCCTTCCTCGTAACCAACGATCCCCGGTCGGGTTCCGGCAAAAACCTCAAGGCCCGGAGCCTGGGGATCCCCATCATAGACGAAGAGGAATTTCTGGCCCTCCTGGCCGATCCTGCCAAAGCCGCCCTTCGGGGCGGGGAAGGGACCGGAAAGACCAAGCCCGCAGGGGAGGAGGAAAAGGCCCCATGCCCCCAGGGGGAACTCTTTTGAAGGGTGGACGGAAATCGCCCTGATCTGAAAGGGCTCCTTCAGAAATCCGAACATCTGCCGGATAGCGGCAACAATCCCCTCAAGATCCTGGAGATAGGCCAGGCTGTCCGCCTTTGCGGGTTTCCTATCGGACAGGGCCGGTAGATCCCCGGACAATGAGCTGGGGCTTGTACTCAATCTTATAGATACTGTTGGGAACAAGGCCGGAAAGCTGATAGTTGATCTTCTTGTGGAGAATATCAAACGCGTCTTTACCCTTGTCGCTGATAAAATGTTCAACCGTGGTGAGGGAAATATTCCTGAAAGAGGAGGGGAATGTATTGTCAAAACCGCAGACAGAATAGTCATCGGGGATGCGGTATTTTTTTTCAGTCAGCGCGTTCAAAATACCAAAGGCTACCATGTCGTTGACACCGATAAACGCGGTTACCTTCCGGTCCTGAAGGACTTTCATGGTCAACTCGTACCCCAGTTGAGGTTCCGCGTTCGCGTCGTGCAGACGCGCCGAAAAAGATTCATCCGCCGCTTTGACCACAAGATTGCACTTTTTACCGAAATTGTTTAACGCCAAGGCGACGCCTTCGAGGCGGCGTTTCCGGGGAAGACTGTTGAGGCCCAAAGGGGTGGAAATAAAAGCTATGTTCCGGTGTCCCAGTGAAAGCAGATGTTCCGCCAGCATGGAACCGGATTCCACGCTGTTCAGCCCGATGGTATCAATGCTGGTATCATCGTTTTTGTCTCCGATAATAACCACCGGTACATTTTCAGCAATAGAGGAAAGGGATTCCGGCTTATAGGGCATAAAAGTATAAATGATACCCCGGATAGGCAGAGAGGAAAGAGACGCCAGTATTTTTTCAGTGCCTTCATCATTCCGGATGATATACACAAACAGATCGTAGCCTGCATTTGCCGCTTCGGCCTTGATGGTCTGCATCAGGGCCGGGTAATAGGGATTCGCCAGGGTAGGAACCATCACTGCGATAATTTGCGGGCCGCTGTTTTCCGGCTTTTTTGTTTTTATTTGGTAATTCAGTTCCTCTGCCGCGTGCAGAACCCGGCGGATCGTTTTTTCGGAAAAAGAAATATTTTTCTTCCGGTTCAGAATCATGGATACCGCCGACTGGGAGACTCCGGTTTGCCGGGCAATATCGACAGTGGTTATTTTTTTATATTTCATCATTTTATCTCCAAATTATTAGTAATATATTAGTAATATATTATACATATAATTAACAAAAAAACAAGTAATTTTTAACAAAACTTTAAAAATATTTGCTTGACAGACATAAAATAGCCATTATATAGTCGAAATGACCAAATAATTGTGTAATTACACAAAAATACTTGCAAAATTATTACTAATAATTTTAAGGAGAGGACAGTCGTATGGAAAGAACTAATGTACCCGCGAAGAAAGGATTGCTTTGGTATGTTACCGCCGGCCCCATAGCCCTGGCGGCCCTGATGTTTTCAGTCTATGTCGGGCCGGGCTTTGCGTCGGGAACGCTGACCGTAGCCTACTTCCTGACAAAAGGCTCCATAGGCGTATTTACCGGCCCCATACTTTTGGGCGTACTCACCTTCTTCTGGTGCCTGCTGACTTTTGAATTCAGCAGGGTGTACCGGCCCGCGAATTACCGGGAACAATCCGACATGACATACCGGAATCCGGTTCTCCGCTGGTTTCTGGGCTTATATGCGGATCTTATTACCAACCTGGGCCTTTTTTTGCTGATTGCAGTTATGGTCAACGGCGCCGCGAATTTACTGCGAAGCGTGCTGGGGATTCCCATGCTGGCCGGCACTGTTCTTTTTGCGGCCTGTGTTCTGATAATCACCATGAGGGGAATTAAGCTGGTGGTCAAGGTCAGCTCGGTGCTGACGGTTTTTATTATCGCCATCATTGTCTATTTGGCCGTCATCGGCATTGTTCCGGTCTGGGACAAAATAAGCGCCTTTGCAGGGGGCAATATCCCGCCGGCCGAGTTTGGATTCTCACCGGTCATGGCCTGGGTGATAATCCTGGGCTTCACGGTCAGTTGGGTCTGCGGCCGTCCGGCGGTTGTTCCCGCCTGCCTTGAAGGGCTGCGGGGACGCGCTGATGTGCTCGTGGCTTCGGCCGCCACGGCGCTGTTTATGACCTTGGGCAACCTGGTATTTACCATGGTGTTGTCCGCCGGTATGCCGGAGGTAACAAAAGAACCCATCCCGGTTCTTTACATGCTTGAAAATGTTTTACATGTACCCTCTGTCAGCCGCGTTCTGTATTTCATTATCGCCCTGGCCGCCATGCTGAGTACGGGAATAGGGATGATCTACGGGACCGAAGTCCGGTTTCATAATCATTTCAAAAAACTTATAAAAATAAAAAACGATGTTTTTGTGAGATTAATTTTTAACATTATTCTGATAACCCTCTGTATGATTGTGAGCAGATTCGGAATCATCTCCATCATCAACAAGGGTTATGTGCTGTTGACCACCCTGGCCGGTCCCTTGATGTTTTACATTTTGTTCTTTGCCATTCCCTGGCGCATGCTGCGGGACAAAAAAAACAAAATCGGTCCCTACGCGGAGGAGGGTCCGGGGAACGGGTCCGCGGAATCCCCGGCGGGCGGAAACTAGGGGGACGCGGTGGCTTTTGTAAATACCGCGGTCTTTGTACCGGAAGCGAATATGAATGTTAATGTTGCCATGGTTTTCCCCAATGACCGGAGGTGGAATCCTGAAGCGGGTGAAATAAAGGGAGTCATCACCCTGCTGCATGGCGCTTACGGCTGCGGGGAAGACTGGCTCAGGCTTACCGCCGCGGGCCGTTATGCCTATGATACCGGCTACCTGCTGATATGTCCGGGCGTGGGCAATTCCTTTTGCCGCAACATGACCTACGGTCCGCCCTGGTTTGATATTCTCGCCGGGTATCTGCCCAGGGAATTGCATAAAATTTTTAAGATCCCCGGGGACAGGGAAAAAAACCACATAGCCGGTCTTTCCATGGGGGGCTATGGGGCCATGCGTATAGGCCTTGCGTTTCCCGAGCGGTACGCGACCATCGGCGCGTTTTCCGGGGCCATGGATCTGGCCGCCTCGGCGGCGATGTCGATCAATGTTCCCGCGGGGCGGACGCTGTTGGCGCCTGTTCTTGGCGAAAACCTTGCCGTACCCGATGAGGCGGATCTGCTCAAGGCAGCCGTGAAAGCGGCGGAAAAATCCCGCGCCCTGGGACAGCGTATCTTTATAACCTGCGGCAGGCAGGATGAACTTTCACATCATATTTATACCCAAAATCAGAATTTCCTCAGGGCGGCAAAAAATACTTCCCTTGATATTACATACCGGGAATGGGACGGCTTCCATGAATGGCATTTTTGGGACAGAAGCCTGGCGGAATATATTGGCTTTATAGAAAAAAATGATTATGGTATACAAAAACGCAGGAATTGGCAATCCGGGGAGCAGGGGTAAACGGAAATGGTATGCTGAAATTTGTTTTTTCTGAACTCAGCCTTCTGGGAAAACCGGTTCTGCAAAATGTCCGTGACTTGATGCAGGCCGGCTGCCCGAACATTGAGTTAATGGCGGACGGCGACGGCTGGGATGACCTTGGCGGCCTTTGGAACAGGCTGGCGGCGGAGCTGCCCAAAACCGGAGCATCTTTCAGCCTGCACCCCCCCGCATGGGACATTAATTTGACCAGTCCCATCAGGGAACTCAGGGACGCCGCCTATGTGCTGCATGAAAAGTCAATTGAGTTTGCCCACAAGATCGGGGCTTCCCATCTGGTGCTCCATCCGGGTTTCTGCAATTCTTCCGCCTTTGATAAAAGCAGGGCCCGCAGTCTGGCCCGGGAGGCAGCCGAAAGACTTGCCGTAAAAGCGAAATCCTTAAGTTTACGCCTGGCCTTTGAAAATGTCGGCTATCACGGTTCTTCAATTTATACCGATGAAGAATTCTGCCATGCCCTGGACGGTCTGGACGAAACCCTTGGCTACCTTATCGACACGGGGCATGCGCACCTCAACCACTGGGATGTACCGGCCCTGATTGACCGCTTGAAAGACAGGATCGTTGGTATTCACCTGCATGATAATAAAGCCGATGCGGACAGGCATCTTCCCATGTACGAGGGCAGTTTGAACTGGCCCGCCATATTCAGGTCGATACAAAATATTCCAGGGGACTGCAACCTGGTGCTTGAATATGCGCCCGGTACGCCACCGGATAAGCTGAGTGAAGGCTGCCGGATTCTCCGCAAGGCGCTTTTACCGTAATTCATGAGCCTGAAGAACGGGGTTCCGGAAGAGTCGCCGCTCAGGTGGTATCCGGCATAGGCTTTCTCGGCGCAGGAGATCCGCCCGGGCAACAATGTAAAAGGCGCCCGTATCCGTTTTCCGAAAATACTGGCAGTTTGTTGCACTTTGCGTATAAAACCTAAATAATTTGTAAAGTGTGTTTTTTCGTTATCACAAGTGTTAACTTGCCAACCGGCTTCCGCCAACGCGGGATGCTTTCCACTGCAAACCCGCTGGTGTTGTGGCTTGTATTTACCAACCCCGTATTTTTCCATAGGTATTTTTACTTTATAATTGCTGATGAACCGGCGTCTACTTGCATAAAATTTTCCAAGCTGTTATAATTAAGTATAAAATCTATAAAGGAGCTCCACATGGCAGCAAAGTTTGAAATTTTCATTGACCGGAAAAAACAATACCGGTTCCACCTCAAGGCCAGTAACGGGGAAATCATCGCCGCAAGCGAGGCGTATGAAACCAAGGCGGCGTGTCTTAAAGGTATTAAATCAATACAAAAGAATGCCCCTGTCGCTAAAATTATCGATCCCGAAGAAGTGGTAAAAAAAACGGCTAAGACCGCTCCCGTGAAGCGTGGCTCCAAGGACCCGTCGTCCCCTGCCGGGGCAGAAGAAAAGAAGCCCCGCAAACCCAAGGCTGAATAGTTTTCCGTACCGGCAATTCCGGCCAATCGCCGGTATAATAAATCTCCCATCCAACGAAGAACCCAGAAGCTTGCTTCCGGGTTCTTTAGTGTTTCCAAAATGCCATCTAACCGGGGAAGGTTTACCGGGCAAGAACATACACAAGGATTGGCTTTCAAACACTGTTAGCAAATGAGGATCTTAAGAAACGCAATCTCATAACAAGTTCATCTTCTTTCTTGAGTTTTTTCAATAAATTGAGGAACGGGCCTGCGAATCTGTTCTTTTGCAGTTTTTGGCAATAACGTAAGAGGATAGCAGCAATGGGTAAGCTGGGGGGCCTTTGGCGCTAACCACCATCTGAGGCAGCCCATGGTCTTTCTCAATATTCCCCTGCTCCAGCAGCCGGAGGTCTACCTTGGTAACATTGCGGAACTTTTTAACGAGAGGGGGGAAGTTATCGACCAGGGTACGAAGGATTTTTTACAAACCTTTGCCGCCGCCTTTGCCCGGTGGGTGCGTACATGGGCTAAAACCGCCGGGGAATGAAGGGGTGAGGCTTTTCACTCCGGGTAATCTGGTAAAGATCGGGACAGGATGCTATACTTGACATCTATGAATCTGTTCAGCGT
>JAITJI010000064.1 GCA_031279015.1 Spirochaetaceae bacterium | reverse complement strand
GGGAGAAACGCAAGCTGGAGGGAACCCTGGAGCGGACTGCGAAATTGGAATCCTATATCCGCGATATGGGGTGATATATGACCACCGAGGAGATGCTTCATCTAAAGAGTACCTATCTTGCCCCCTACATGCAGCTTGCCACCGCCCTTATCGGCAAAGTCCGGGAGGGAGGGGGCAACATGTTCCGGCATCAGCTCGATACGATGGCGACCCTCATCGACTACGGGTATATCGATTCGGTGCTCCTCAAGGCTTCGGTGATCCATGATCTTATCGAGGATGTACCGGATTTTAACCACAATCTCATCCTTGCGGTGGATTATGAGAGTCCCGCAGTTTACGATCTGGTCCTGGAGGTAACCCGCTTTCCCGGGGAGACAAAGCCGGAATTTCTCACCCGAATCCACGAAGGCGGTTCCCGGAATGCAAAGATCCTCAAGGTGGCGGATCGGATATCCAACATGATCTCCCTTGGTTTTGTTATCGACCCCGAATTTATTAACCGGTATACCGAGGAAACGGTACGGTATATCTTCCCCATTGCCGGGGATGTGGACAGGGCCATGCTTGCGGAGCTGCAATCCCTGGTGGAATCCCGGCGAAAGTACCTGTCCGCCCTGATTCATTGAAGGCTCCGCGGGGATCTCCCGGCTGATACCTCCGTGTTGCGCCACGTAAAATGAACCATAGCCTGCCCCTCTTGCAATTTTCCTTCTATCTTTATTATACTTAATAAAATATCGATATGGGGGTTATTATGAAAATTGCGATTAATGGTTTTGGCCGCATTGGCCGTCTTGTGTTCCAGGCTCTTGTTGGACAGGGGTTGCTTGGAAAAGATAAAATTGATGTTGTTGCTGTAGTGGATATTTCCACAGACGCAAAATATTTTGCATATCAGCTTAAATACGATTCAACCCAGGGGCAGATGAAGGCGGATATCGGCGTCAAGGGGGATGATGTGCTGGTGGTCAACGGCCACGAGATCAAATGTCTCTCCGGCAAGGGGCTTACTCCCGCTCAACTTCCCTGGAAGGAGCTGGGAATAGAGTACGTTATCGAATCAACGGGTTTGTATACCAACGAAAAAGCCTACGGCCATCTTGACGCAGGGGCAAAAAAGGTGATCATCTCCGCGCCCGGTAAATCGGGGGATCCCGCAAAGCCCGTCAAGACCATTGTGATTGGGGTCAATGAAGGGGAATATGACGCTTCCAAACACCATGTCATCTCCAACGCCAGCTGTACCACCAATTGTCTTGCGCCGGTGGTCCACGTGCTTCTCAAGGAAGGTTTTGGCATTGAGACCGGTCTCATGACCACCATCCATGCCTATACGGCAACCCAGAAGACCGTGGACGGCGTTTCCGCCAAGGACTGGCGGGGCGGCCGGGCGGCGGCCATTAATATTATCCCCTCCACCACCGGAGCGGCCAAGGCGGTGGGTGAGGTTCTGCCCAAGACCAAGGGAAAACTCACCGGCATGTCCTTCCGGGTTCCCACCCCAACGGGCTCCGTAGTGGACCTGACCTTCCGGGCTGAAAAGGATACCTCCATAGAGGAGATTGACTCAGCCCTCAAAAAGGCTGCCGAAACGTACCTCAAGGGCATCCTTATCGCCTGTGATGAGGAGATCGTGTCTTCGGATATCATTCACAATTCCCATTCCTCCGTCTACGATAGTCTTGCTACCCTGCAGAACAACCTCCCCGGGGAGAAGCGTTTCTTCAAGGTTGTTTCCTGGTACGACAATGAGTGGGGGTATTCAAACCGGGTAGTGGATCTTCTGAAGTACATTAACGATAAGAAACAGGCTGGCTGACAGTGAAGGTCGGATCTTGCCGGGAATCCCAGCGCTTTCCGGCTGCAAAGTGTGTAAGAGCGGTTTGATTTTAAAGAGAGGCTCCGTCCACCCCAAGGCCGGGGCCTTTTTTACAGAAACGGAGGAATTAACATGATTAAGACGGTTAAAGATGTGAATCTAGCGGGAAAGCGGGTGATCATGCGGGTAGATTTTAATGTACCCATGAAGGACGGGGTGGTGCAGGATGATACCCGGATTACCGCGGCCCTTCCTACGATTAAGTATATCCTGGACCAGGGGGTAAAGACCCTGACCCTGATGAGCCATCTGGGGGACCCTGCAAAGGATGCCAAAAAGGCCCGGGAAAAGGCCGAAAAGGATGGCAAACCCTTTGACGAGGCCGCCTATATCCGGGCAAAACACCGGATGGCCCCGGTGGCCGCCTATCTCGAAAAGAAGCTGGGAAAGCCGGTGATCTTTGCCGGGGAGGATTCTGACTACGGCAAAAAGGCCTTTATCGAATCCCAAAAGGACGGCTCGGTGATCATGCTGGAAAATACCCGGTTTCACAAGGAGGAAACCGCCAAGGAGGCGTCGGATCGGGACAAGCTGGCCAAAGAGCTGGCCTCCTATGGAGAGATCTTTGTGAACGATGCCTTCGGTACCGCCCACCGGGATCACGCATCCACCGCCTCCATTGCGAAATTTGTTCCCCTGTCTGTGGCGGGCTTCCTCATGGAAAAGGAGGTCAATTACCTTGAGCCCATTGTGACGAATCCCCAAAAACCCCTGGTGGCCATCATCGGGGGGGCCAAGGTTTCCTCCAAGATAGCGGTTCTGGAGAGCCTCCTCAAAAACGCCGCCGCCCTGGTTATCGGCGGGGGTATGGCCTATACCTTCCTCAAGGCTCAGGGCTGCCGGATCGGGAAATCTCTGGTGGAGGATGATCAACTGGATACTGCCAAGGCTATCCTGGAGGCCGCAAAAAAAGCCGGTGTGGAGATCCTCCTGCCGGTGGATCATGTGGGGGCCGAAACCTTTGATGCCGCCGCAAAACCGGTACCGGTGGAGGGCGTCGATCTTCCCGCCAACCTCATGGGCCTTGACGTGGGTCCCGAAACCCTGGCAAAGTACCGGGAAGTCCTTGCCAAAGCGAAAACCATCGTCTGGAACGGCCCCGTAGGGGTCTTTGAATTTGACGCCTTTGCAAAGGGTACCGAAGAGGTGGCAAAACTCGTAGCGGAGGCTACCGGAAGGGGGGCTATTACCGTAGTCGGGGGCGGTGATTCCGTGGCGGCGGTGAACAAATTCGGTCTTGCCTCAAAGATGAGCCACGTTTCCACCGGAGGCGGCGCTTCCCTGGAACTGCTGGAAGGCAAAAAACTGCCGGGCATCGAAGTAACCAGGGGCTGAAGGGGTAGGGCCGGGGCGAATCCGCCTCTGCCCCTTTCCTGCCGGTTGTTGTCTAAACTATAGGAGTGTGAAAAATATGAGAACTTATTACATTGCGGGAAACTGGAAGATGCATAAAACCCGGGCTGAAGCGGCAGAGCTGGCCGGGGCGCTGGTGAGCCAGTTAAAGGATGGGAAGCATAAGTACCTTGTGGCCCCTGCCTTTACGAGTCTTGAGACCGTGGGGGCTATTATCCGGGGGACCAACATACTCCTGGGGGCCCAGAACTGCGCCCCCGAAGAGCAGGGGGCCCATACGGGGGAAGTTTCGGTTTTGCAACTCAAGGACCTGGGAGTCCAGGCGGTGATTCTGGGGCACAGCGAGCGGCGGCATACCTATAAGGAAGATGATGAACTCATCAACAGGAAGGTGAAGCTGGCTTTGCAGCATCACCTTGAGGTGATCCTCTGCGTGGGGGAACTTTTGGCAGAACGGGAAGCGGGCAAGGCGGAACAGGTTTGCGAGACCCAGACCGTTAAGGGTCTTGCGGGGGTTTCCGCAACGGATCTGAGCCGGGTGACCATTGCCTATGAGCCTGTGTGGGCCATCGGAACCGGTAAGACCGCCACTCCCGAGGATGCAGATGCCATCCACGCCTCTATCCGTGGGGTGGTGGGGAAGCTCTACGGTGCAAAGGCCGCCGGGGATATTATCATCCAGTACGGCGGATCGGTAAAGCCCGATAACGCTGCCCTGCTTATGGCTAAAGAGAATATTGACGGCGCCCTGGTGGGCGGAGCGGCTCTTAAGCCGGAGACCTTTGTGCCCATTGCGAAATTCAGTTAAAAAGGCAATCGCCGGGCAGGTAAATACAAGGAGGAAGACATGATCCGTGCTTTAACGGTTTTTACGGAAAACATTGATGATCCGGCGGCTGCGGTGGAAGAGATACAGGCGCAGCTGGAGAAGGGGCCGGGGTTTCTCAAAAACACCGTGGGGATTATCGCCTGTCATTACGAATTCGTGCTTGCAGGAACGGCAAAGGCGATATGCGCGAGTCTCCCCTTTGATACAGCCGGGACCATCTCATCGGTGCAGGCAACCAATGAAAGCCAGGGTACTCTGCTTTTGACCATCCTGATCCTGACCAGTGATGATGTGGAGTTCAAAACCGTGATCACCTCCTCCCTGCGGACAGATTCGGGGAAGGCGATTGAAGAAGCCTATACCAGGGTTTCCGGAGGGGAGAAGCCCGCCCTTATCTTCACCTTTGCCCCCTTTCTGCTGGAAAATTCCGGGGACGGCTATGTTGATGTCATCTCCCGGATCTCCGGGGGAGCGCCCTGTTTCGGGACCCTGGCGGTGGATGATACCTCAGATTTCCGGGAATGTTATATGGTGTATAATGGGGAGCACTACCGGGACAGGATGTCCCTGATCCTGTGCTACGGTAACATTAACCCCCATTTTTACCTCGCCGCCATTTCGGAGGATAAGCTTCTCGATAGGGCGGCGCTGATCACCTCCTCCCAAGGGCATATCCTGAAGGAGGTAAACGGCCGGCCGGTGGTGGAATTCTTTGAGAATCTGGGGCTTACCAAGGCAAGTGAGACCAGCTATGCCATGACCTCCCTTCCCTTCATGCTGGACTATGGGGACGGGACCCCCATGGTATCCAAGGTGTTCATCGGTTTGAATGAGCAAAAACACGCCATCTGCGCCGGGACAATGCCCGAGGGTTCGACCCTCTACATAGGGGTGTTTGACAAGGGGGACGTGCTCCTTACCTCGGGGAAACTCATAGGACAAGCCCTGAGGGAGGTAGAAAGTCCGTCGGTCATCCTTGGGTACTCCTGCATATCCCGCAGCATGTCCCTGGGGAGCGATCTCTTTGCGGAGGTGGATCTTGTCCGGGGGGAGATTGCCGGAAAGGTGCCGGCCCTGCTGGCCTATTCGGGAGGTGAAATTTGTCCAACCCGGATAAACGCCGCCTTTGCAATTAATCGGTTTCATAACAACACCATTATTCTCTGTATCTTTTAGGGGGATCTTTGTGTCATCAGCGGATGACAAAACGGTTTCACCGGAGGAAGAAATAGCACGGCTGAAACTGGAGAATGCAAAACTAGCCCGGGAACTGCGGGTAACAAAAAGTTTCCTTGACAAGGTTAGCCGTACCGTGGAGGCCAAGGAAACGCTGGGTACGGTTTTAACTGCGGCCAATGCGAAGCAGCGGGCCTATACGGATATGCTTCTGGATAGTTGTCCGAACATCATCCTGCTGCTGGATGACACCGGGCGGCTGGTGTTAAGCACCAAGATGTTTTTAACCCTCACGGGTATTCATAATTTTGACATCATCAGGAATAAAACCTACCGGGAGGTCTTCAGCCGCTATCTTGAGCCGGAGGATCTTACCGAATTTGCAAAGGCCATCAACACGGTGGTCTTCAGCAAAGACACGATGACCCTTAACCAGTGGATAGACTTTGGTCAAAACGGGGAAAGCCGGTACTATTCCATTGAACTCCGCAGTATTGGCAGCGTCCGGTGGGCAGACGCGGGGATCAGCGCAGGGGTGCTGGCGGTATTTATCGATTTTACCGATTTTCTCCGGGAAAAGGAGCGGGCGGAAGCCGCCAACAGGGCCAAGTCGGATTTCCTTGCGGTCATGTCCCATGAGATCCGGACCCCCATGAACGCGATCCTGGGGTTCAATGAGCTTCTAAGCCGGACCAATCCGGACGATACCCAGAGCAAGTACCTGGGGGACATCAGAAAATCCGCCCAATCCCTCCTGACCATCATCAACGACATACTGGATTTTTCCAAGATTGAAGCGGGAAAGCTGGAGATCATCAATGCGGATTATAACCTGCGTTCCCTGCTGGACAATCTGGAAGTCATGTTCGCCTTCATGTTAAAAGAGAAAAAACTCAGCTTTGATTTTCATGTGGACGACAAGGTTCCCGCCTTTGTCCACGGTGACGAAAACCGGCTGCGGCAGGTTTTAACCAATCTCCTCTCCAATGCGATGAAGTATACCCCCCAGGGGCATGTGCGGTTTTCCGCATGGCTGAGCTCCGACGGTGATCTCCGGTTTGATGTGGAAGATTCCGGGATCGGCATACGGCCGGAGGATGCGGGCAAGCTCTTTAAGCCCTTTGAGCAGCTTGACACCAGGAAAAACCGGAATGTGGTTGGTACCGGTTTGGGACTGGCGATCTGTTACCGGCTCTGCGGACTCATGGGCGGTAAGCTCTGGCTTAAGAGCAAATACGGCATGGGGTCTACCTTTTCCGTGGCCCTCCCCTGGACCCTGGCGGAGGAAGGGGCCGGGGAAGATGCTTCCGCCAAGGTGGAGGAATTTTCCGCCCCCGGTGCGAAGGTCCTCGTGGTGGACGATATCGAGATTAACCTGGAACTTACCGAAGCGATGCTTGAGAGTTTTGATATCAAGGCGGATCTGGCGGCAAAGGGTTCTGTTGCCATTGAACTGGTTCAGAAAAACGCCTACGACCTCATCTTTATGGATCACATGATGCCGGAGATGGATGGGATAGAAACCACCCGGCAGATCCGCGCCCTGGGAGATGCCTGGCAGAATCTGCCGATCATCGCCCTTACCGCCAATGTCATCAACGGGGCGGAAACCATGTTTTTGGAGAATAGCTTCAGCGGCCTCCTGTCCAAGCCCATCGAATTTGCATCCCTCAATGCATGCCTGCGCAAATGGCTGCCGGCGGATAAGATCCGGAAATAGGCGCCGGCCCCGGGTCGGTGAGAAATCGGGCCTCCTCAGCCTTCTTCGTTCCAGTGGCCGATCTTGCGGATCTTGAGATTCCGGTAACGGACCAAAACCGCAGGATTCCGGCGGCCCAGATCCTCCACCTCCCGGATCAGGGTTTCCCGGATAAGCCGGGCGGATCCGCCGGGGTCCAGGTGGGCGCCCCCGCCGGGTTCGGGGATGATACCGTTGATTACCTTGAAGGACAAGAGGTCTGCGCTGGTTATCCTCAGCATGGCCGCCGCATCCTTTGCGCGGCTGGCGTCCCGGAGCAGTATTGATGCGCAACCTTCGGGGCTGATCACCGAATAGATGGCGTTTTCCAGCATGTAGATCTTGTCCCCCACGCAGAGCCCCAGGGCGCCCCCGGAACCCCCCTCGCCGATGATGATGCAGACTATGGGGGTTTTTAACTGACTGAATTCCCGAAGGTTCCGGGCAATGGCCTCCCCGATGCCCCGCTCCTCGGCGCCGATGCCGGGGTAGGCGCCGGAGGTATCCACAAAGGTGATGATGGGCCGCCTGAATTTTTCGGCTTCCCGGGCAAGCCGCAGACTCTTCCGGTAGCCTTCGGGGCTGGCCATGCCGTGGTTGCGGAACACGTTTTCCTTGAGGGTTCTGCCCTTCTGGTTTGCCAGGATGGTGACCGGTCTCCCGGCGAGGAATCCCAGACCGCCGACTACGGCAGGGTCGTCCCCGTAATACCGGTCTCCGTGCAACTCTATAAAGGCGTCAAAGATCCGGTTGATGTAATCCATGGCGTAAGGCCGTTCCGGATGACGGGCCAGTTCAACCTGCTTCCATGTCCGCTCCGTTTGGGAGGCTGCATCAATTTTTGCCGCAAGCCGTTCCAGTTCCCCTGCGGCGTCTATCCCTGAGGTTTCGGCCAGTTCCCTGAATTCCCGCAGTTTTTCCCGCAGCTCCGTTGTGTCCGTCACCGGTTCCCCCTTTTGAATTCACCGGCAGCGTTACTGTCGGCAGAATTTCTGTCGGTAGTGTTACTGTCAGCAGCGTTACTGTTGTCAACGTTACTGTCCGCAGGGTTGCTGTTGGTAGTATTGTTGCCGTCATGTCCGCCGGAAACGCCAAAGCCGTGAAGGTCCAGCAGTTCCCCGATGATCCGGACCTGATCCTGCCGTTTGACGATCAGATCCACGAATCCCTTTTCAAGCTGAAATTCCGCCCGCTGGAATTTTTCGGGAAGATTCTGCCGGATGGTCCCTTCTATGACCCGTTTGCCCGCAAAACCGATGAGGGCTCCCGGTTCGGCCATGGTGATATCCGCCAGCATGGCAAAGGATGCGGTGACTCCCCCGGTGGTTGGATCGCAGAGGACGATAAAAAAAGGTAGTCCTGCCTTGTCCAGTTCCGCAGCGGCGCTGGCGGTTTTTGCCATCTGCATCAGGGAAAAGATACCCTCCTGCATCCGGGCGCCCCCGGAGGTGGTGTAGATCAGGACCGGCAGTTTTTCTTCCACTCCCCTGAGCAGGGCGCGGCTCACCTTTTCTCCCACCACCGAACCCATGGACCCCCCCATGAAGTTGAAGGACATGAGGGCCAGGATGATCCTCCTGCCCCCAATGGTACAGGTTCCGGTGATCACCGCATCCTTCATCCGGGCCTTGGCTTCCGCTTCAGAGAGTTTTTCCTCGTACCCCGAAAGGTCAATGGGGTTGAGGGAACGGAGGTTCGCCGAAAATTCGGTAAAGCTCCCCGGATCGGTCAGGTACAGGAGCCGTTCCGCCGGTTCCATGCGGTAGTGGTAACCGCAGGCGGGGCAGGTCTTCAGGGCCTGATCGATGAGCTCCTGCCCGTAGCGTTCCCCGCAGGCCGGGCAGGGAGCGGCGCTGTATGCCGGATCAGAAACGGCCCGGACCCCGGCCTCCGGAGTTATGTCAAGGGGCATGTTCAGCCTCCGCATGTTCAGCCTCCGCACGTTCAGCCTCCGCACGTTCAGCCTCCCCGGCGATTTCGCCGTAATAGGATGTTCCAAAGGAACCGGAACGGAACAGGGGGTCCCGGATGATCCACCGCTGCTGGGCCTGGTTCGTCCTGATCCCTTCGATGGTCAGTTCCGACAGGGCCCGATCCATCCGGGCGATGGCTCCCTCCCGGGTACCGCCGTGGACGATGAGCTTCCCTGTCATGGAATCGTAGTTGGGGGGGACCTTGCAGCCGGTATACAAAAAGGAATCAAACCTGACTCCGGGGCCGCCGGGGATCTCCAGCCGGGTGATCCTGCCGGGGCTGAGGGCGTTGATCCGGCATTCCATGGCCCAGCCCCGGATCTCCGCCGTACCGGGACCTATCTCCATCCGGCCTTCGGTACAGCAGAGGAGCTGTTCCCGGACAATGTCGGCGCCGGTAACCGCTTCGGTGACCGGATGTTCAACCTGGATGCGGGTGTTCACCTCCATAAAGTAAAAGGCGTCCCCCTCCACAAGGAATTCGATGGTTCCCGCTCCCCGGTACTTGAGTTCCCGGAAGAGTTCCGCCGCTCCCCGGATCATCTTTTCCCGCATATCCCCCCTTACCCCCGGGGAGGGGCTTTCCTCGATGAGCTTTTGATGGTTTTTCTGTATCGAACAGTCCCGTTCTCCCAGGATGGCCACGCTGCCTCTGCCGTCGGCGAGGATCTGGAGTTCCACATGCCGGGGATTCTCCAGATACCGTTCGATAAAAACCGTACCGTTGGCGAAGTTGGCCAGGGCCTCCCGGCTTGCCAGGGCGAGATTCTCCTCAAGGGTTTCGGGGGATCGGACGATCCGCATCCCCTTGCCGCCACCCCCCGCTGCGGCCTTGATGATCACCGGGAAGCCCAGGGGCGCTACGGCCTTCCTGGCGGCGGCGATACCCTCCACCGGACCCCCTGAGCCCGGGGTAACCGGAAGGCCAAAACGCTTCGCCGTATTCCGCGCGGCAACCTTATCCCCAAGGAGTTCGATGGTTTCCGCAGAGGGGCCGATAAAGATAAGGCCCTGCTCCGTTACCTGCCGGGCAAAACCGGGATTTTCCGAGAGGAACCCTACGCCGGGATGGATGGCTTCACAACCTGTCCGCAGGGCCGCCATGATGATATTATTGCTGTTGAGGTAGCTTTGGGCCGAAGGGGCGGGTCCGATACACACCGCCCGGTCTGCCAGTTTGACATGGAGACAGTCTCTGTCTACAGTGGAGTAGACCGCCGTCGTTTCTATTCCCATCTCCCGGCAGGTTCTGATGATTCGCACCGCAATTTCCCCCCGGTTGGCAATGAGGAGCCTCCGAATCCCCTTTTGTTTGTTCAACAGATCCCCCTACAGCCGTTTTACCTCAAAGAGGGGCTGGCCGTATTCCACCATGTCCCCGCCGGAGGGCAGGACCCGGAGGATCTCACAGTCAAATTCCGCCTCCAGGTGATTCATCATCTTCATGGCCTCAAGGATACAGAGGGTGTCCCCGGTTTTGACCCGGGAACCGGAACTCACAAAGGCGGGGGCGCCGGGCTGCGGGGAAGGGTAGAAGACTGCCACGATGGGGCTTGCGATAGTTTCTCCCCTATCGCCCCCGGTTTCAGCCGCCCGGCTGCTGGGGAGTCCCAGGTGGACCGGCGGGAAGGGGGGAACAGCGCCTGCCTCCGGTACGGTTCCGGGAACGGTTTTTGGGGAGGAGGGATCCTGCCGGGGGACAGGAGCGGCCGCCGGGACGGAACGGAGGGCGCTTTCCTTCCGCAGGGTCAGTTCCAGGCCCTCGTCCCGGAAGATGAGTTCCGCCGTTTCTCCGGCGCTGAATTTGTCCAGGATGGCGAGGATCAGGTCCGTGTTCATTCCTGCCGCTCCACCGGATCTTCCGGAAGTATCCCCGACGGATCGATGCCGGCTTCATAATCAATACCCGGTACATCAAATCCGTGGACTTCAAGAAAATCGTGCCTGAACCCTTCCACATCGGCGAGGAGGGCGATGTTTTCATCCTTTGCCTGTTCCATCCGCTCCATGACCTCCCTCTGGACATCCTCCCGCATCTCCCAATCGTCAAGACGGATCCGGCCTTCGCTGTCCGTGGGGACTCCGCCGCCGTCCTCCCGGTAGAGCCGGTCCCGGTAGAGCCGGAGGATCTGTTCGATGCAGCCTTCATGGAGGCCTTTTTCCTTCATCACCTTGAAGAGGCAGGATACGTAGAAGGGGATGATGGGAATCACCGCGCTGGCCCGGGTAACCAGGGCCTTGTTCACCGAAACCCAGGCGAATCTACCCTGGTCCTTCCCCAAGGCACGGGTGAGTTTTTCATTGATCGCCCCGGCGGCCCGTTCCAGGTCTTCCTTGGCCCGGCCGATGGTACCATTTTTGTATATGGCCCAGGAGAGGGAAGGCCCCAGGTAGGTATAGGCCACGGTCCTGGTCTCCGGGGAGAGGAGATCCGCTTCCGCCAGGATGTCGATCCACCGTTCCCAGTCTTCACCCCCCATGACCTTGACCGTGGCGGCGATCTCCGCATCCGTGGCGGGCTCTACGCTGCCGGTACTGAGCTTCCCGCTGAACATATCGACGGTTCTGCCGGAATAGGGGGCGCCGATTGGTTTTATCACCGACCGGTACATCACCCCGTCCAGGGGGTCGGTCCGGACCGGCGAGGCCAGGGAGTAGACGATCAGATCTATCTTTGGGGGGGGCATCCCCGCCGGCCCTGCAAGGGCGTTTCCGGATTCCCGGATGGCCGCAATGGTCCGTTCCTTTAGGGCGTCGGAAAAGGCGTCCCCGTCCAGGGTTTTTGCGGGGATCCCCGCCCTGGCGGCTTCCGCCTCAAAGCAGAGGTTGTTGTACCAGCCCGGGGTTCCGGGTTTAGCGGCGGAACCGGGTTTTTCCAGGGAGATCCCCACCGTGGCGGCCCCGTATCCTAAAGCGGCGGCTATACGGCTTGCCAAACCGTAGCCTGTGGAACAACCGATCACGAGGACGAGCCGGGGTTTCCCCTTCCCCGGGACCATTCCGCCGGGATTGTTCCGTATGTATGCTATCTGCCGGCGTACCACCCGGGCGCAGCCCCCGGGGTGGCTGTTGAGACAGACGTTATTGCGGATCATGGGTTTGATTATCATGCGGTGTTTCTCCTTATTGCCTTTTTATCAGACAGAGCCATTCGGCTTCGGCGGCGAGTTCATCCCCCACATAGGCCTTACCGGCCTGTCTGATTGCCGAGGAGGATACCCGCAGATTCCGTATTTCCGACCGGAGCTCTTCTCCCGGCCGTACCTGACGGCGGAATTTAACCTTGTCTACCGAGGCCAGGAAAAAGAGGGCGTCTCCCTCTAAGAGTCCCAGCTTACGCAGGCCCGCCCCGCCGGACTGGGCCATGGTCTCTATGAGGATCACCCCGGGTACCACCGGGTACCGGGGGAAGTGACCCCGGAAAAAGAATGCTCCTTCCGTAAAAACATGACGGGCCCGGATCTCCTCCCGGTCTGCCCGGAGGATCTCATCCACAAAGAGGAAGGGATCCCGGTGGGGCAGCAGGGCTGTTATTTCAGTATTTTCCATTCTTGCTCCATATCTATCATTTTATGCCTTGTATTTTCTGAATACCACCACCCCGTTGTGTCCTCCAAAACCGAGGGAGCCCGAGGCGGCGGCGTTGATGTCCCCGTACTGGACTCTGTTGGGCACATAGTCCAGATCGCAGGCGGGGTCGGGATTGTCCAGGTTGATGGTAGGGGGGAAGAAACCTTCCCGGATAGCGAGAATCGAGGCGATGGCTTCAAGGCCGCCGGAACCGGCGATGCAGTGGCCGGTCATACTCTTGATGCTGGAGACCTTGAGCTTATAGGCGTGGTCCCCAAAGGCGTTTTTGATCATCCGGGTTTCCGTGGGATCGTTGATCTCCGTGGAAGTACCGTGGGCATTGTAGTATTGCAGTTCCTCCGGCCGCAGCCCCGCATCGGCCAGGGCGAGTTTGATGGCCCGGCCGCCTCCTTCTCCTCCGGGGTCCGGGGCGGTGATGTGATATGCGTCGGCGGTGGCGCCGTAGCCCGCAAATTCTGCAAGGATTCGGGCTCCCCGGTTTTTCGCGTGATCTTCGTCTTCCAGAACCAGGATCCCCGCGGCCTCTCCCAGGACAAAACCATCCCTGCCGGCGTCAAAGGGACGGCTCGCCCGCTCCGGTTCATCGTTGTACTTAACCGACAGGGCCTTGAGCATCTGAAAGCCTCCGATGGCAAAGGGGACGATGCAGGCCTCCGTCCCCCCGGAGATAACCACATCGCAGCGTCCGGACCGGATAAGGTCCAGGGCGTGGCCCAGGGCATCGGTTCCTGAGGCGCAGGCCGTTACCTGGGTGTAGGCGGGACCCCTGACTCCAAAGAGCATGGAGATGTTTCCCGAAGCCTCATTTCCGATCATCAGGGGGATCGTCAGGGGCAGCATACGCCGGGGACCGTTGTCGAAGAGCTTTTTGAAGGATTCCGTCACTATCTCGTATCCGCCGATTCCGTTTCCCAGGACGATGCCGGTCCGTTCGGGGTTCCCCCGTATACGCCGGCCTGTCCCTCCACCGGCTTCCGCGGCCGGGTTTCCGCGGCCATTACCTGAATCCAGGATCTCCGCCTGTTCCAGGGCCTGGACCGTGGCGGCAACGGCAAACTGGGTAAACCGGGCCATTTTCCGGGCATCCTTTTTATCTATCCAGCCGGTGGCATTAAAATCCCTTACCTCACCGGCGATCCGTACATCAAAGCCCCCGGTGTCAAAGCAGGCGATCCTCCCGATGCCGCTTTTTCCCGCCACAAGGGCTTCTTTGAATGTTTCCACCGAATTGCCGATGGGAGAAATGACCCCCATTCCGGTAACTACAACCTTTTTATTCATCCGTTCCTCCGCAATTCACATAAACATCCCGCCGTCTACGGCAAGGACCTGTCCGGTAATGTAGGCGGCCCTGCCGGAGGCCAGGAACAGGGCCGCGTCTGCCACGTCTCCGGGGGTCCCCGCCCGATTCAGGGGGATATGCTCCAGCAGGACAGCCTTTGCATCCCCGCCCATGGCGTTGGTCATATCGGAGATGATGAAACCGGGGGCGATGGCGTTTACCCGCACCCCCCGGCTTGCCACCTCTGCGGCCAGACTCTTGGTAAGGCCGATGAGGCCTGCCTTACTGGCGGCATAGTTGGCCTGACCGCCGTTTCCGTGGATTCCCACCACACTGGACATGTTGATGATGGAGCCCTCCCGCCGGCGGATCATGTCCCGCCCCACCGCACGGGCAATGAGGAAGGCGGCGGTGAGGTTCACATCCAGGACCTTCTGAAAGTCCCCAAGGCTCATCCGGAAGGAAAGGTTGTCCCTGGTGATCCCCGCATTGTTGACAAGGATGTCAAAACCACCGGCCTCTTTGATCGCTCCCTCGATGATCCCCTCCACCCGGGGGAGATCTCCCAGATCGGCGCTGATCCAGCGGAATTTCCTCCCCGCCCGGGAAACCCACTCTGCAAGATCCTCCGGCTCCTTTGTACCGAGTCCCCAAATTTCGGCGCCCTCGGCGATAAACAACTCCGCTATAGCCCGGCCTATACCCCGGGATGCCCCGGTAACCAGGGCTTTCCTGTTTTCCAGTTGCATGTATCCTCCTTTCAGGACCCGGCGAGGGTCTCAATATCCGCAACGGTTCCCGCCCCGCAGCAGGGGAGGGGGAGGCCGGAATCCTTCCAGAGTCCCTGAAGCACCCTGCCCGGGCCGGTTTCCAGTAATCCGTCCACACCGGCGGCGGCTATGGCTGCCTCTTCTGCGGTCCAGCGGACCGGAGAGGTGATCTGCCGGAGGGCCAGGCATTTTGCTTCTTCCCCGGAGTTGACGGGTCCTCCCGAAACATTTGAATAGAAGGGAATCCGGGGATCCCTGAAGCGTACCGATTCCAGTACCGGCCTGAAGGCCTCCGCCGCATCGGCGATGAGGGGGGAGTGGAAGGGCCCCGCCACGGAAAGCCGGACAAGCCGTTTGGCTCCAGCCTTCCTGAATCGTTCCGCGGCAACTGCCAAAGCGGGAGCGGTACCCGAAATCACCACCTGCCTTGGGGAGTTGAAGTTGGCGCAGTAGAGCCCGGCAAGGCCCTCCGCGGCCCATTGGGCGGTAAGCTCCTCCACCCGGTGGGGATCAAGGCCGATCACCGCGGCCATTCCCGGAGCAGCATCCCCGCTTTCCCGGGTGATGCGATCCGCCGAGTCCTGCATGGCCTTACCCCGGGCCTTCACCAGGGCAAAGCAATCTGCCCTATCGATGATCCCGGCGGCGGCAAGGGCGGCATATTCTCCCAGGCTGAAGCCCGCAACCGCCCTGGGCAGGATACCCCGGCTCTGCAGAAAGGCGGCGGCCGCCAGATTGGCCAGGATAACTACGGGTTGGGCTATATCGGTCCGCCTGAGCTTTTCCTCACCGGAATCCGCAAGGAAGGCCCCCATGTCCTGACCCATCAGATCCGAAGCCAGGGCAAAAAGTTCTTCCACTCCGGCATTGCCGGTTTCCAGAAGATCCAGGGCCATCCGGGGATATTGGGCCCCCTGTCCGGGGAAGAGAAAGGCCGGCGCAAGTATTTTTACCATCGTATCAGATTCCCTCCGTAGGTTAGTCCGCCTCCGAATCCTATGGTCATGATGAGGCTTCCCTCCCTCAGTTCACCCTTCCGGTTGAGTTCATCCAGGGCGATGGGGATCGATGCGGCGGAGGTATTGGCGTATTCTTCAATATTAAGGAAGAACTTCTCCTCCGGAATTCCCAACCGTTTTCCTGCGGTAGCCACGATCCGGGCATTGGCCTGATGGGGGACGATTCGGTCTACGTCGTTGATGGTGATCCCTTCAGCCTGCAGAAGCCTCTCGATGGTTTCTGTTGCCCGCTTGACCGCGAAGGTGTAGATTCCCCGGCCGTTCATTTCTACATGGGGGGGCTCATCCACGGTTTCACCGGCCCGGTAGGGATTCCGGGACCCCCCCCGCCGGATGATAAGATCCTCCGCGCCGGAACCATCCGCTCCCAGGATGGTCCGCAGGAGTCCCCGCCGTCCCGGCCCCTCACCGGCGGTTTTTTCCACCAGCACCGCCCCGGCGCCATCCCCAAAGAGGATACAGGTACCCCGGTCATTCCAGTTGGTAATCCGGGAGAGAACCTCCGAGCCGATTACCAGAATCCGCCGCCGCTCTGCAGCGACGGCGAGCAGGCCCGCCGCGATCTCCAGGCCGTAGATAAAACCGCTACAGGCCGCGGTAAGATCCATGGCTCCGGCGTTCCGGGCCCCCAGTTTGTCCTGGACGATACAGGCCGTTGAAGGGGTACCGATGTAATCCGCCGTTGTGCTAGCCAGGATGATCATATCCACCGTCAGGGCCAGTTCCTCCAGGGTTTTTTCCCGGATCATTCCCCCTTGGATGGCCATGGACAGGGCCGCCCGGGCAGCTTCCAGGGCCAGATCGCTACAGGCGGTTTCCCCGCCGGCGATATGCCGCGCCCCGATCCCCGTATGAGACCGGATCCACTCATCGCTGGTATCTATTTGTTGGGCAAGCTCACTGTTACCAACCCGCCGGGAAGGCACTGCCCTCCCGGTAGCGATTATTATTGTAGCCATTACTATACCTTTTGACAAAATATGTCAATCTGTCATATTGATACTATACATCTCTCCCCGTCCTGTCAATACCCTTCAGGATCCCCGCCGTTTATCCGGTGATCCCTTGATGCTTATTCGATGGTCACCCTGCCGGTTCCTTATGCTTCTCCCCAATCCGTTTTAAGACGATCTCAGCCAGCACACGGAACTGACCGGGGAGCAGCACCGCGTCGGGGCCCTCATAGCGGTGGAGCAGGGCGTTTAACTCATCCCTGGCCTGGGCGTACTTCTTCTGTTTGTAGTGAATGAAGGCGATTTCATATTCCGCCGCACAGATAAAATCTATGTTGGAGGGGAATCGTTCCTGAATCGCCTCGTAATACCGGAGGGCCAGATTGAAGCGGTTCCGGTCGGAGGCCTCCTGGGCCCGCTGAATCAGTTCTTCAGGGCTGGCATCATTGGGAATATCCACGGGACCGGTAACACAGGCCGACAGGATCGCCCCCATAAGAAAAAGACCGATTACAAATCCCATTCCCCGGGGAAACATTCCGGAACGGGATGATACAATAGATTGGTTTCTCATGTATACAGTATACTATATAAGTTCCTCTGTTCCCATAGGCACCGGAGGCTGCCGGGCCTCTTCATTGAGCAGTGATCTCCTGAGATCCCGGATAAATTCCCTGGTGTCCCCCATCTCCTCATACGCGTCGCAGGAGTCAAGATACCGCCTGGTTATGGTGTAGTATTTGTAAAATTTTTCCGTACCGAGCTTCTTTTTCCATTTACCTGCGGCACAGCGGATCCGGAGCATATAACCGCGGCTGTCCTTTGGATTTGCAGGGACAAGTTTGCAGTGGATGCAGTTGGCGCAGTAAATTTTTTCACCATGAAATGCATTGGCCTCTTCACGGGTAAAGGAGTTTGGGATTTCGTCCGGATTCTGCCGTTCCCATTCCGCTGTTTGTATCATAGTCGCCTGCCTTTTCCATTATAATATGGAATGTATAAATATTCGGAAATATTCTCCGTTAAGTCAAGCCGTTCAGGGAATTCATATTGACAAGTCCCTTTTTCTATGTATATTTATACATAATTTTCGGGACTTGAAGGATCTCCGGAGCCTTCCGGGGTTCTATTTCCCTGCCGTTTTTCAATGCCCCAGGCTATTTTCCGGTACTATGGGGCAGTTTCAAAATGTCAGATTTTGGAACCGTCTTATGTATGGGCCGTTTAAGAGCGCAGGTTTCGGGATCGTCTCCTGAGGAGGGTTGAGCGGATGATAGTGGGTATTATCGGCGCCACTGGTTATGCCGGGGCGGAACTGGTCCGGATTCTGGCAGGACACCCCGGGGCCGGCAAGCTGGCCCTGGCCTCGGTGAGTCGCCAGGGAGATTCCTTTGAAAGCGTCTACCCCAACTTCTTTGGATATATGCCGGTTACCCTGGAGAGTCCCGAAAGGGTGATTGCCGCTTCCGATGTGGTATTCCTGGCCCTGCCCCATGGAGTTGGGGAGACCTACGCCAGGGCCGCGTTGGAACGGGGTATCTCCTGCATCGATCTGTCGGCGGATTTCCGCTTTGGCGATGATGAGGAGACCTTCAGCGCCTGGTACGGTAAACCCTATGAGTATCCTGAACTGCGGCGCCGGTCGGTTTATGGTCTCCCGGAATTAAACCGGGGGAGACTCAAGGCCCTTGCCGCCGATGGGCCGGTTATCGTGGGGAACCCCGGCTGTTATCCCACCGGCGCCTCCCTGGGGCTGTTCCCCGCCCTGGCCCGGGGTCTGGCCGGGCCGGGGACCGTCATTGTGGACTCCGCTTCCGGGGTAACCGGGGGCGGCCGGGACCCGAGTCCGGCCTTTCACTACCCGGAGTGCGCCGATTCTCTGACCCCCTATAAGGTGGGTTCCCACCGGCATACCCCGGAGATCCGGAGGAACATGATCGCCATGGCCGCAGTTGGGGGAGAAGCGGCGCCGTCCCTCATCTTTACCTCCCATCTGGCCCCTATGAACCGGGGGATCCTCAGCACCATCTACCTGCCCCTCCGGGAACCCCTGGCCTTGCCCGGCGGGAAGGGCGGTCCGGTCCGGTTTCCCGGGGGGGAAATTGCGGAAAAGGTCCGGGAGATCCGGGAACTCTACGCCGCTTTTTACCGGGAGGAACCCTTTGTACGGGTTCTTCCCCCGGGGACTGTGGCCGCATCAGGCAGGGTACGGCTCTCCAACTTCTGTGATATCTCGATCCATCTCGATCCCGGGGGATCCACCCTCATTCTGGCCACCGCCATCGACAACATGGTCAAGGGAGCGGCGGGCCAGGCTGTTCAGAATATGAACATCATTTTTGGTTTTGATGAAAGGGCGGGTCTGACCGCCATTCCCGCAAGTTTTTAGCGGGTACGCTGATTTTTAAGGGAGAGTTCCGGTATGAAGGAGTTGCGGGGCGGAGTCTGCGCCCCCAGGGGGTTCCGGGCGGGGGGTGTCCGTTGCGGTATCAAGGGATCATCAAAGAAACGGGATCTGGCCCTGATCTGTTCGGATCGGCCCTGTGTTGCAGCGGGGCTCTTTACCACCAACCAGGTCAAGGCCGCCAGCGTCCTCGTTACCCGGGAGCATCTGGCCGGGGGGACCTGCCGGGCGGTGATCGCTAATTCGGGGAATGCCAACGCCTGTACCGGTGAGGCGGGGATAGCCGCAGCCCGGCGTATGGCTGCCCTGGCCGCGGATTTCCTTGGCATACAGGCGGAGGAGGTGGCGGTGGCCTCTACCGGGGTTATCGGTGTCCCCCTGCCAATCGGGGTCATCGAGGCGGGTATGGCTTCCCTGGGGGCTTCCCTCAGGGCCGACGGTGAGGGGCACGAAGCCGCCCTGGAAGCCGTCATGACCACCGATACCCGGAAAAAGGACGGCGCCCTGGAGATCAGTATCGGCGGGGTCCCCGTGCGTATGGGGGGGATGGTCAAAGGTTCGGGGATGATCCACCCCAACATGGCCACCATGCTTGGCTTTATCACCACCGATGCCGTCATTCGCCAGGATATCCTGGATCGGGCCCTGCGCCGGGCGGTGGCCCGGTCCTTCAACCGGGTCACCGTAGACAGGGATACCTCCACCAACGACACGATCCTCATCCTGGCCAATGGCGCCGCGGGAAACACCCCCATTGACACCGAAGGAGAGGCCGGTGAGGCCTTTGCGGCGGCCCTGGAGGAACTCTGTGTCAAACTGGCCCGGGCCATGGCCCGGGATGGAGAGGGGGCTTCCCGGCTCATCACCGTTATCGTTACCGGTACGGCGGACGAGGAAACCGCCGCGGTCCTTGCCCGCTCCGTGGCCGCCTCCAGCCTGGTTAAAGCCGCCTGTTTCGGCGCCGACGCCAACTGGGGCCGGGTCCTCTGCGCCCTGGGATACGCCGGAGTCCCCTTCGATCCTGCGGGGGTGGATGTCCGCTTTGAAAGTTCCGCCGGTTCGGTACCGGTCTGCCGGGGGGGCAGGGCGCTTCCTTTCTCCGAGGAGGAGGCGAAACGGGTCCTTTCGGAAGAGGAGATCCGCATCCGGGTTGATCTCCGTCCGGCCGGTGGCGGGTCCCCCGGTCCGGGCAGCGCCAGCGCCTGGGGCTGTGACCTGAGCTACGATTATGTTAAGATAAATGGGGATTACCGGACCTGAGCGGGCCGGTTATTTTAATAAGGAAGGAAGTATGAAGGACATTGGTGCTGCAAGAGGCGGACGATCCGGCAGTCCTGAAGAAGTCCTCATCAGCGCCCTCCCCTGCATTCAGCGTTACCGGGGTAAGACGGTGGTGGTGAAGTACGGCGGAAACGCCATGATAAACGCCGATCTCAAGGCTGCGGTGATTCGGGATGTGGTCTTCATGACCTGTATGGGGATTCGGACCGTGCTGGTCCATGGCGGCGGGCCGGAGATCGAGGCTATGCTCCGTGCGGTGGGGAAGAAAAGCCGTTTTGTCCGGGGCCTCCGCTACACCGATCAGGAGACCATGGAGATTGTGCAGATGGTTCTCTGCGGCAAGGTAAACAAGGATATTACCGCCCTCATCGGGGAGGCCGGCGGCCGGGCAATCGGGCTCTGCGGCATCGACGGCGGACTGTTCCGGGCCCGGCGGCTCAGGATGGAGGGGGAAGATCTGGGGCTTGTGGGGGAGATTGAGTCGGTGAATACCCGGGTCCTGGACATCATCCTCGATTCGGAGGCCATCCCGGTGGTTTCATCGGTTGCCCTGGGGGTGGGAGAGGAGGCGGGTCTTTCTCTTAACATAAACGCCGATACCGCCGCTGCGCATATTGCCATTGCCCTGGGGGCGGAAAAATTGCTCCTCATGACCGATGTCCGGGGTATCCTGCGGGACCCGGAGGATGCCGGCGCCCTCATCCGAACCCTCTCCCGATCCGAAGCGGAGGGGCTGATCCGGGAGGGGGTGGTAAGCAAAGGGATGATCCCCAAGGTAGAATGTTGCATCCGGGCTATTGACGGCGGTGTGGAGAAGGCCCACATCATCGATGGTCGTCAACCCCATGCCCTGCTGACGGAGCTTTTTACCGATACGGGAATTGGGACGATGATGGTGAAGGATGAGGGAAGGGGCGGATATGAGTGATGTGTTTATGAATACCTACCACCGGCTGCCGGTGGTTTTTACCGAAGGGGAAGGGTCCTGGCTCAAGGATGCCCGGGGGAAGAGGTATCTGGACTTCGGTTCCGGCATTGCGGTGAATTGTCTTGGTCATGGTTATCCTCCCCTGGTAAAGGCTATTGCGGATCAGGCTGCGCGGTTCAACCATGTGTGCAACTACTATCAGAGCGATGTGTCCATGGCCTTTGCGGAAAAGCTCGTAGCCGCCTGCGCCGGGGCGGGGATGGAGAAGCTCTTTCTGTGCAACTCCGGTGCGGAGGCCAACGAGGGGGCCTGCAAGATCGCCCGGAAGTATTCTCTGAAAAAATACGGTCCCGGCCGGCATACCATTGTAACCCTTGAGGGGAGTTTTCATGGAAGGACCATCACCACCCTTTCGGCTACGGGGCAGGAGAAGTTTCACGTGGACTTTGGCCCCTTTACCGAGGGTTTCCTTTTTGTGCCCCCCCGGGACATAGCCGCCCTGGACCGGACCCTGGACGAGAAAAGCGTTGCGGGCTTCCTTGTGGAGGCTATCCAGGGTGAAAGCGGAATCATCCCTCAGGATGCGGCTTACCTGGAGGTGGCGGCAAAATTCTGCGCCGAGCGGGATATCCTCCTCATGTTTGATGAGATCCAGTGCGGAATAGGCCGGACCGGAACCTTCCTTGCCTGTGAGGCGTATAAACTGCGGCCCGATGTGGTCACCCTGGCCAAGGGGATGGCCGGCGGGGTCCCCGCCGGGGCGGTTTTAGCGGGGGAAAAGGCCGCCGGGGTGCTGCAGTCCGGGGACCACGGCAGTACCTTTGGGGGGAATCCCCTGGCCGCCGCGGCGGGCCTTGTGGTTTTGGACACGGTAAACACCCCGGACTTCCTCGCCGGGATCTTCCGGAAGGGGGAGCGGATCCGCGCCGTCATCCGGGACTGGAACCATCCCCGGGTAGGGGCTATCCGGGGCCGGGGGCTCATGATCGGGGTGGATATAGACGCTGAGGCATGGCCGGTGTTGGAGGCCGCCCTGGAAGAGGGGCTCCTCCTCCTCTCCGCAGGGCCAAAGACCCTGCGGTTCCTTCCCCCCTATACCATCAGTGACGGTGAGATCGATTTGGGGCTGGAGATTCTCAGGAGGGTGCTGGACAGGTTCTAATCTGCCGTGAATAATTCCGGCGGTCAAACATATAGAAACGGAGGGTATCATGGGTAAAAGAGCGAAAGATCTGGTGGCGGAGATGACGTTGGAGGAGAAGGCCTCCCTATGTTCAGGCCGGGACTTCTGGTTTCTCAAGGGGATACCCCGGCTGGGGCTGGAGCCTATCATGGTAACCGATGGGCCCCACGGACTGCGGAAGCAGGCGGCAGCGGCCGATCATCTGGGGATCAACCAGAGTGTCCCCGCCACCTGTTTTCCCACTGCGGCGGCCAGCGCCTGTAGTTTTGACCGGAAGCTGCTGGAGGAGATTGGCAGGGCCATAGGGGAGGAATGCCTGGCGGAAGAGGTGGCGGTGATCCTGGGGCCCGGAGCGAACATCAAGCGGAGCCCCTTCTGCGGACGTAATTTTGAATATTTCAGTGAAGACCCCCTGCTCAGCGGGGAGATGGCGGCGGCCCTTATCAAGGGGGTGCAGAGCCAGGGGGTGGGAACCAGCCTGAAACACTACGCAGCGAACAACCAGGAAACCTGCCGTATGGTGGTTAATGCGGTCATCGATGAACGGGCCCTGCGGGAGATCTACCTGGCCGGGTTTGAACGGGCCGTGAAGCAGGCCAAGCCCTGGACCCTCATGTGTTCTTACAACCGGGTGAACGGGGTCTACGCCAGTGAAAATAAAAAACTCCTCACCAGCATACTCCGGGATGAGTGGGGTTTTGAGGGACTCGTCATGACCGATTGGGGCGCCACCAATGACCGGGTTTTGGGCCTGGAGGCCGGCCTTGATCTGGAAATGCCCGGATCGGGGGGCGTCAATGATGCGAAGATCCTGGAGGCCGTTAAAAAGGGCCTTCTGGATGAAGGTGTTTTGGACAGGGCCGCGGAACGGGTGACGGATCTTATTCTGAAGGCCCGGGAGCGGCAGGGGGCTGCGGAAGGTTCGGTCCGTAGTTTTGATGCGACGGCTCACCATGCCCTGGCCCGCCGGGCGGCCCGCGAATCGGCGGTGCTCCTGAAAAACGACGGGATTCTTCCGGTTGCATCCGGCGTCCGGGCCGCCCTTATCGGGGCCTTTGCCAAACAGCCCCGGTACCAGGGGGCGGGGAGCAGCAGGATCAACCCGGCCAGTCTGGATAATGCCCATGACGCCCTTCGGGAAGGGGGCTTGGATTTTGAATACGCCCCGGGCTATTCCCTTGAACCCGGAAGCCCGCCGGACCCGAAGCTGATCGGAGAGGCCGTGGACATGGCCCGGGGCAAGGATCTGGTCCTCCTCTTTGCAGGGCTCCCCGATGACTATGAAAGCGAAGGTTTTGACCGGAATTCCCTCGCCATGCCGGAGAGTCATACCCGGCTTATTGAAGCTGTGACGGCGGCAAATTCCAATACGGTAGTGATACTGCAATGCGGCGCCCCGGTTGAACTGCCTTGGGCCGGCAGGGTCAAGGGTATCCTCCTGGCCTACCTGGGGGGACAGGCCGGGGGCAGCGCCTGCGCCGATCTGCTCCTGGGCAGGTTTTCTCCTTCGGGCAAACTCGCCGAAACCTTCCCCCTGCGGGCGGAGGACAACCCGAGTTTTCCCCGCTTTCCCGGGACCTCAAAAACGGTGGAATACCGGGAGAGTATTTTTACCGGTTACCGTTACTACGATACCGCCAAAGTGGCCCCGGCCTATCCTTTTGGATTCGGACTCTCCTATACCACCTTTGAGTATCGTAATTTACGGATCAGCGCGCCCCAGTGGAAACCTGGTGAAGTTCTCTCCGTTTCCCTTGATGTACGGAACACCGGGTCCTGCGGGGGCGCAGAGATTGTGCTGCTCTACCTGGGCATTGAAACATCCCGGATCTTCCGGGCCGAAAAAGAACTGGCGGGTTTTGAAAAGATATACCTTGAGCCCGGGGAAACAGGAACCCTGTCGTTTACCCTGGACACCCGGAGTTTTTCCTACTACAACGTCCCTGCGGCCTCCTGGGCGGTGGAAGGCGGCGTCTACCGGATCATGGCCGCCGCTTCAGGCCGGGATATACGCCTCCAGGGCAGCGTTACTGTTGCCGGGGATGGCAGGGAAGAGCAGCTCGGTTTCCTTGCGGAAAAGGCTCCCGCTTATTACCGCCTGGCATCGGGGGAACTGAAGATACCCCCGGATGTTCCCGATGCTGATTTTGAGGCCCTCTACGGCGGACCCCTTCCCCCGGATCGCCGGCTGCCGGATGAACCCTATACGATCAACAGCACGCTGAACGACATTGGGGGTCACCCCGCGGGCAAGGCCTTTCGGGATTCCATGCTGGAGGGCATCAGGCATGCCTTCAGCGCCCCAGGGGATGAGTCCCTGTCAAGAATGTTTGAGGCCATGCTTGAGGATATGCCCCTGAGGGGACTGACGATGATGAGCCAGGGACAGCTTACCCCTGATCAGGCAGCCCAGGTCCTGGCCGCACTGAACGGATCCTGAAAGAAGCCGGAGAGAAAGCGGTGATGAAAGTCCCGCCGCACAGCAGGCGGGACTTTACCCTCAGTCCTGCCGGCGGCTGCGGAAGGCGCCGAGGGTTTTGCGGCCCTCTTCGGTTACGGGCTTAATCCATTTTCCCGAATTCATGTACCATACAATGATGCCCAGCCGTATGAATTCATCCAGGTAGAGCATCGTAAAGACAATCAGGAAAGGCAAGTGCAGTACCATGCCGGTCAGGGCTACTGCGGGTACGCTGATAAAAAAAAGCCCGCCCAGTTCTATCACCGTTCCGAACACGGATTCTCCCCCGGCCCTGAAAATATTGTTGTTCATGTAGTTGCAGGATCGGATAGTCCCGGTAATCGTATAGATCAGCAGCATGCCCATGGCATAGCGGCGGGCCGCATCTCCAAGGCCAAAGAGACTTAAAAGGGATCCCCGTACCGGCAGGATCAGTACGCATATCAACAGCGTCAGCGCCGGACTCAGGACAATAAACCGTTTTGCGTACCGGTAGCCGTCAAGGTGTTCTCCGGCGCCGATTTTTTTTCCCACCATAACGGCGCTGGCATTTGCGAGGCCGTTAAAGAAGGTAAATATGATACCCTCAATGACCCGGAAGACCGCAATGGCCGCGATGCCGGATTCGATCTGCCGTCCGATGACGATGTTGATCAGCATCTGTCCAAGACCGTAGAAAACTTCATTCCCCACGATAAACAGGTTCTTTGAAAAAAACTGTCCCAGGAAATTCCGGTGCCAGCGGTAGTGATCCCTGATCCGCAGCACAAAGGATGTCCGGTCCCGAAAACACCAGAGGTACAGAACCAGCACATTGATCAAAGCCGCGCACACCGTTGCTATCGCAGCTCCGGAGACTCCCAGGCAGGGAAACCCGAATCGGCCGAATATCAGCACCCAGTTCAAAAAGGTGTTGGAGAACAGGGATAGTACGGAAGCAAAAAGGGGAGTCTTGACCCGTTCAACGGATCGGAGCAGGGAACCTATGGCCATGGAAAAGACCTGCAGGGGATAGCTGAATCCGACTATCCGCAGATAGGGAATGCCTGCCTGCCGGATGTTTTCCTTATCGGTGTATATGCCCAAAATAAATTCCGGGGCAAAGACCGCAGCAGAGCCGAACAGAAGGCCGACAGCCATCATACAGCTTAACATGAGTCCGTAGGAGCTGCAGATACCCCGCTCGTTTTTTGCCCCCCAGTACTGGGCGATAAAGATCGTCCCGCCGTTACAGAAGCCGAAGTAGGCGGAGAACAAAAGCATGGTGTACTGGGAGCAGATACCGACCGCCGCCACCGCCAATTCCCCCTGGCTGCCGATCATGATGGTATCAACAAAACCGGCGGAGGTGGTCAGGAGATGCTGTAACGCAACGGGTAATCCAAGAGTCAGGGTATGACGGTAGAAATGACGATCTCCCAAGAGTGGTGTCTTCACAGGTGAATCAGTATAGAATATCCGGTAAGGTTCTGCTAGACTTGGAAACATCCTATGCAAACCCTTGACATTGCAAACCCCTTCGGCGCCCCGGTGTACTACCGGGAACGGGTGTCCAGTACCATGGATGAAGCGCGGATTTTAGCGGCCGCAGGCGCAGCCGGCGGTACGGTGATCACGGCGGATTTTCAGGAGGCGGGCCGGGGCAGGACCCGGGGCAGGGCATGGATGGCTGATCCGGGGAAAAACCTGTCTTTGACTATTATACTACGGTATCCGGATCTTCAATCGATTCCCCGGGCAATCACCCTCCGTACCGGCCTTGCCCTTTCTCTGGCGGTGGAGGATTTTGCCCCGGCTCTGGCGGGAATGTTTATGGTGAAGTGGCCAAACGATCTGATGCTGGGCCCTATGCCCGGAGCCGCCTGCGGGGTGGAAGCTGCTTTGAAAACGGAAACCGCCTTTAAAGCAGCCGGAATACTCACCGAGGCGGACGGGGGGACGGTTTTTATTGGCATTGGGGTGAACGTTGCCCAAACCGAATTTCCCCGGGACCTCCGGGCCAGGGCGACGAGTATTCATCTGGCCCTACAGACCCTGACCGGGGCGGAGCCCCCCCCCATGGAATCCCCCAAGGCCCGGTTCAGGCTTCTTGAAAGGATCCTGGTCCGGCTCCGGGGGGAGTTGGAGCCCGCCGGCGATGCCGGGGACTGGCGGCGGCGCCTTGAGGAACGGCTCTACCTTCTGGGCCGGGATGTACAGTTTGTCCCGGGAGCCGCCGATTCAGATGCGGTCATCGAGGGGCGGATCCTGGGGATTGGGCCTGAGGGGGAGCTGCGAATCCTCCCCCGGGGAGAAACGGAGGTCCAATCCTTCATAACCGGGGAATTGCGGATCCCCTGAAGATCCGGTACACTATAACCATCATGCTAGACCTTCGATTTATTGCGGATAATCTTGAGGCGGTAAAGAAGAATATCGCAAACCGGTATATTACCGCCGATGCCGATCTCGTGGTAAAACTCTTTGCCCGGCGTACCGAGTTGAGTACGGTCCTCCAGTCCCTGCAGCAACAGCGGAATACGAATGCTGCCGCCATGAAGGGGAAACTCGAAGCCTCTGTCCGGCAGGCCCTTATCGGGGAGGGGAAGAAGCTCAAGGAGGATATCGCCGTCACTGAGGCCGAACTTGCCAGGGTGGAGGCCGATCTGGACGCCGCAGCCCGGCGGATCCCCAACATGGCCCATCCGGACGCACCGGTTGGTAAAGAGGACAAGGACAATCTGGAGCTAAAGCGGTCGGGGACTCCCGTCCGTTTTGACTTTGTTCCGGCGGATCATGTGCAGCTGGGGCAGAGTCTTGATATCATCGACTTTGATTCGGCTACCAAGGTGTCGGGGACCAAATTCTACTACCTGAAAAACGAAGGGGTCTTCCTGGAACTGGGCCTTGTCCGCTATGTTCTGGATATGCTGCAGAAGAGGGGATTCACCCCCCTTATCACTCCCGATATCGCCCGGGAGGAGATCCTTGAGGGGATCGGTTTTAATCCCCGGGGGGCGGAGTCCAATGTGTATACCCTGGAAGAGGAGGGGACCTGCCTGGTAGGAACGGCGGAGATCACCCTGGGGGGCTACTATTCCGACACGATTCTGCCCCGGGAAAAGCTGCCAATCAGGATGGCCGGCCTTTCCCATTGTTTCCGCCGGGAGGCGGGGGCGGCGGGACAGTTCTCCCGGGGACTCTACCGGGTTCATCAGTTTACCAAGGTAGAGATGTTCGTCTACTGTTTGCCTGAAGAATCCGGGGCCATCCATGAGGAACTCCGTTCCATCGAAGAAGATATCTTCTCAGGTCTGGAGATACCCTTCAGGGTGGTGGACACCTGTACCGGCGACCTGGGAGCCCCGGCCTACCGCAAATGGGACCTGGAAGCCTGGATGCCCGGAAGGGCAATTCCCCCCTCCCCGGAGGGAGGCGAATGGGGGGAGGTGACCTCCACCTCTAACTGTACCGATTACCAGGCCCGGCGGCTGAACGTCAGGTACAAGGACAGGGACGGGAAAAACCGTTTTGTCCACATGCTCAACGGAACCGCCATCGCCGTTTCCCGGGCCATTATCGCTATCCTGGAAAATTTTCAAACCGCCGGTGGTTCGGTCAGGCTTCCCAAGGCCCTGGTACCCTACTGTGGTTTTGAGGTAATTGAAAAAAAATCCTGAGAGGATTTTGGAGCGGGTGTAATACCCTGCGGTCAAAGGGTCATAGCAAAAACCGGGCTCTAGCCGTATGGCCGTTTTGCCTTCCGCTTTTCTCAGTTTCGGGCAATGCGCGCCAAAAAGGCCCGGGTCCTCTCCTTGCGGGGCTTATCGATCACCTCCTCCGCCGAACCTTCCTCGATGATAGCGCCCCCGTCCATGAAGAGGACCCGGTCAGCCACTTCCCGGGCAAAGGGAATCTCATGGGTTACAATAACCATGGTCATCTTTTCCTCCGCCAGGTTACGGATAACCCGGAGGATGTCCCCGGTAAGTTCCGGGTCCAGGGCGCTTGTGGGTTCGTCAAAGAAGAGTATCTCCGGGGCCAAGGCCAGGGCGCGGGCTATGGAGACCCGTTGCTGCTGCCCCCCGGAAAGCTCACAGGGGTAAGACGCCGCCTTGTCGGAGAGGCCCATCTTGTCAAGCAGCGTCTTTGCCTGTTTATCCGCTTCCGCCCTGCTTCGGCGCAGTACCCGTACCTGGGCTTCGGTGATATTCCGCATCACCGAAAAGTGGGGAAAGAGATTGAAATTTTGGAATACCAGTCCCACTTTAAGGCATATCTCCCGCAGGGCCTCCCGATGGGCGTAGACACCGTTATGCACCATGTTCTTTCCGGTAAGGGTAATGCTGCCTCCGTCAACCAGTTCAAGATGGGTCACGCAGCGAAGCAGGGTGGACTTTCCCGATCCCGAAGGCCCGATGATGGCCACAACCTCTCCCCGGTTTACCGTAAAGGAGATGCCCTTTAAAACCTCAAGGGAGCCAAAGGATTTTGAAAGCTCCCGGACAGCAATCACTTCCATACAGCGTTCCGCCTTTCAGGAATAGTAGGAAAGCTTTTTTTCCACCCGGGAAAAAACCATCGTTACCACCCAGTTCATGATAAGATAGAAGAGACCCGCCATGAAGATCGGCATGGTGGAAAATTCCCGGGCCGCGGCATTTTGGGCGGCGTGGAACAGTTCCGCTACCCCAATCACCTGAGCCAGGGCGGTATCCTTTACCAGGGTGATCACTTCGTTCCCGGAAGCGGGAAGTATACGCTTAACCACCTGGGGCATGATGATCCGAAAAAAGGTTCCGGAACGGGTAAACCCCAAAACTTTTGCCGCTTCATACTGTCCTCCGGGAATGGATTCAATGCCCCCCCGGTAGATCTCCGCAAAGTAAGCGGCGTAGTTCAGCACAAAAGCGATAATAACCGCCGTAAACCGGTTATAGGAAAGCATAACCCGTATACCGTTCCAGAATCCTTCAGAACCAACAGCCGCAGAAAAATTGTTATGCAAAAATGCATAGAGATATTTGGGGGTAAAGTAGATAAAGATGATCTGGAGAATGAGGGGGGTTCCCCGCATGACAAGCAGATAAAATCCGATGATGCTGCGGACCGGTAGATTACGGGACATCCGGCCAAAAGTGACCGGCAACGCCAGGGGGATGGAAAAAAGCAGGGTGAGAAAAAATACCTGCAGGGAAATCCAAGCCCCCTTCAGCATAAAGCCGATCATCTGAAGCATGACAAAGCCCTCTGTTTTGTACGGTCCTGCACAGTCAAGCCGGACATAGCGCCGTATTGTAAAGCCCTATTTTCCGATCAGCGAGATATCGGCGCCGAGCCACTGTGTAGAGATTCTGGCGACCGTGCCGTCCTTTGCCATTTCCAGCAGCGTTTCCCACACCTTATTCATCAGTGCGTCTTCACCCTTCCTGAAACCTATGCCGAATTGTTCCGCCGCCAGGGTTTCTTCCAAAATACGGAAATTTTTTCCCGAACGCTTGATGTTGTCATTGGCCACCACTAGGTCGATGAGAATTCCGTCCGCGCCTCCCACATCCAAATCCATGAGCGCGGTAAGGTAGTCCTTGTACTCGATCACCTCTTTTACCGAGGCTTTAAGCTCCGCCGCATCCTCCAGGGCATCCACCGAAGAGGAACCCGCCTGGAGGCCGATGATCTTCCCGGTAAGATCCGCCAGGGTTCGTACCGGTGAGCCGGCTTTTACCACAATCACCTGTGCGTTTTCAAGGTAGGGCGGGGAATAGGTAATCACCTTTTTCCGTTCATCGGTAATCGTAAAACCGTTCCATATACAGTCAATCTCTTTTGTGTTGAGTTCCTGTTCCTTTGCGTTCCAGTCAATTGGCTGCAACACCAATTCTACCCCTATCCGTCTGGCAGCTTCCTTTGCCAGATCCACATCGTAGCCGACAATTTCATTGTTCTCGTTGCGGAAACCCATGGGTGGGAAGGAATCGTCCAGCCCCAGGATCAGTTTCTGCCGATCCAGGATGTACGCAAGGGATGTGTCCCCCCCGGCCGCGCCCTGAGTTTTCACAGCATCCTTTTTCCCTCCGGCAAAAAGTACGCCGGCTGTTACAACCGCCAGAAAAACAACGATAGAGATTCTTTTCATGATCTACTCCTTTGAAAACAGTAGTATTACAGGTTTTGCCAACCCGGACATCAGCGTAAGGCACCGATTATTCCGGAAGAAGGTATAGCATATTCCGTCAGGAATGTACAGAGAGGAACGGAGAATCCGATGCAGGATCCGGTGAAGATTGGAGTTCTCCGTCATTCCCCCTTTTCAATGATTGCAGGGTCCCTTATACTGGAGAGGATGAACTCAGCATCGTCCCCTGTCTTATGAAGTACGATTTGATCATTGCCGATCCGGCAAAAAACATAACCGCCTTTGTCCTCAACCAGACGCCGTCACGGATGGGGGCAGACCTCCGCGCCGCCCTGGCCGGAGCGCTGCTGGCCGATCCCGCCATTGGGGCGGAGCAGGCTGCCTTCGTGCTTCCACCGGGCCGGGAAGGGAACCGTCATTGGCGGCTGGAGATGATGGGGGGTGAATTCTGCGGCAACGCGGCCAGGAGCTTCGGCCTCTACGTTGCAGGTAAAACAGGGCTTCATGGCAGGCATAGGGTTATAATAGAAAGCAGCGGCCTTTCCGTCCCCATTCCGGTACAGACGGACACCGAAACCGGCCGGGCCGAGGCGGAGATACCCGGCCCCTCTGTGATGACCACCCTGAATTTTGAAGGCCGTTCCCTGCCGGTTTGTATTTTTGAGGGGATTACCCATGTGCTTGCCCCGGACCTGGAGCCGGACAGGGAGAGATTCTTTGCCATAAAAGCCGCCTTTGAAAGAACTGTTCGTTCCCTTCCCGGCGCGTTTGGGATCCTCTTTGCCGGGTCCCCTGCCGGGCATGCCGCCGTGGACGCGGCCCCTCCCCCTGATGCGGCGGGCGCATCCCCCGCTGACGCCGCGGTCCTTTCCATGACGCCTGCGGTGTACGTGGACGGTACGGATTCCCTCGTGTTCGAATCAAGCTGCGGATCGGGGTCTGCGGCCCTGGCTGTCTACAGGAGCCGGAACCTGAGGGATGGGGAAGGGCGGTACAGGATAGCCCAGCCCGGCGGGATCATCGAGGTACGCATTGTAAAGCGGGCAGGGGCGGCAGCATCCGTGGCCATTGGGGGAAGGGTAACGCTGAGGGAACTTGTCTGGGACTGGGCGGGATAAATGCGATAGGATTACCGCAGAGAGACATCGACGGAAAGGGCCGTGAAGCCGCTATTGATATAAAGCAGCGGGTATACTAAACTGTTTCTTGTAGGAATGTATTGATGAAGGACTCCGCGGTTTACCGGACAGATCTGAGTGTTCTCCCTGCCTCCGGGTATTATTATTACTATTATTTGTCCTCGAATCCTTCGGAGCCCGGGCCGGTAAGCTTACGCTGACCGGACCTAATGGTCCTGTGAATATCGGGAGGCTCCGAAGGCAAGGTAATTGCCCCGGGGCCTCCTTTTTTTATACCGGGGAATGGAGGGCCAACCGGTTCCGTTCTCCCGAAAAACAGCGTGGAGGTTTGCTATGATTGTCGCAATGAAACGGGGGGTCTCCGGGGAGGAACTCAAGGATTTTATCGCCCTGCTGGAAAGACAGGGGCTGCGGATCCACTGTTCCCAGGGGCTTACCCAGACGGTGCTTGGCCTTGTAGGGGATACCTCAGGGGTCGATGAGGAAGCCCTGCTTGCCCACCACCTGGTAGAAAAGGTGCTCCGGGTGCAGGAACCCTACAAACGGGCCAACCGGCTTTTTCACCCCGAAGATACCCGGATCGATGTTCCAGGACCCGACGGGGGGCTCCGGCATATCGGCGCCGGCGAACTGGGGATCATCGCCGGTCCCTGTTCGGTGGAAAGCCGGGAACAGATCGTCCTGGTGGCGGAATCGGTAAAAAAAGCGGGGGCGGGCTTCCTCCGGGGCGGGGTCTTTAAGCCCCGGACGAGTCCCTACAGTTTTCAAGGTCTTGGCTGCAAAGGTCTGGATCTCCTTCTGGCGGCGAAAAGGGAAACGGGCCTTCCCATTGTGACGGAGATTATGGGGATCCATCAGCTTGAGGTCTTTGACGGGGTAGATATTATCCAGGTGGGGGCCCGGAACATGCAGAATTTTACCCTCCTGCGGGAACTGGGCCGCTGCCGCAAGCCCATCCTCCTCAAACGGGGGCTTGCATCCACCATCACCGAACTTCTCATGGCCGCGGAGTACATCATGTCCGGGGGCAATGACCGGATCATCCTCTGCGAACGGGGAATCCGTACCTTCGATACCTACACCCGGAACACCCTGGACCTCTCGTCCATTCCCGCCCTGAAACGGCAGAGCCACCTGCCGGTGATCGTCGATCCCAGCCACGCAACGGGTCTGGCCTGGATGGTCCCCGCCATGGCCCGGGCCGCCGTGGCCGCCGGCGCGGACGGCCTGATCCTTGAAGTGCACAACAACCCCGAAGCCGCCCTCTGCGACGGCGAACAGTCCATCACCCTGGAGAGCTTCGCCTCCCTCATGGGGGTGTTGGAAAGATATGCGGAAATTGAAGGGAAGTCCCTGTACCGGAATCCGGGGACGCCATGAAACCATTTGAAGACTGTGTTACCGGTATCGTGGGACTTGGCCTTATGGGCGGCGCCATTGCCATGGCGCTGCGGCGTATCCCGGAGGAGGCCGGCAGGGGAGGGCTTGTCCTGGCCTGTGACATCGACGGGGGGACTATCGATGCCGCCCTGAAGGCGAAACTGATCGATGAAGGCTTCACCGATGCCGGGGCCATGCTGGGCCGCTGCGATCTCCTTTTCCTCTGCCTGAATCCCGGAACCCTGCTCCGGTTCATGAACAAATGGATGACCGCCTTCAAGTCCGGCGCCCTTATCACCGATATCGCGGGGATCAAAGGTTCCATCGCGGAGACTATGGAGGGGACCCTCCGGGAAGACCTGGACTTTATTCCCGGTCACCCCATGGCGGGGAGTGAAAAGGGAGGATTTGAAAACGCCGGAAGCTGCAACTTTACAGGCAGGAACTATATCCTTACCCCCCTCAGGCGGAACAAGCCGGAGCATCTGGAATTCCTCAGGGACCTGATCCGCCGTATGGGCTTTGGCCGCATTGTGGAAACCACTGCGGAGGAACATGATCGGAAGATCGCTTTTACGAGCCAGCTCTGCCACGTTATCGCTGCGGCCCTCATTGACTGCGAGGCCGACACGGCGATTACCCGCTTCGGCGGCGGCAGCTTTGAGGACCTCACCCGGATAGCCATGCTCAACGTTCCCATGTGGACCGAACTCTTCCTGGAAAACCGGCGGGAACTCCTCCGGCGGATAGAACAATTTGAGGGCAGCCTGGGCATGCTAAAGGGACTCATCGCCGGCGGAGAGGAGGGCAGACTCCGGAAAACCCTCCAGGCGGTCCGGCAGCGGCGGAGCAGCATGACTTAGGACCCCTACGGAAAAACAGCATTGACTCGTCTTATGCCCGACACAAGGGGACTAGCGGATATAGCTCAGCTTTTCCAAATCGATGTCGTGAGGTTTGCCCTCATCGGCGGCGTAACCCACAGCTACGGCAAGGCCGTATTCGTAACCTTCGGGAAAGTGAAGCTTTTCCTTCCAGTAGGCGGTAGTTGCCGGATCGTTAAAAACCACCCCGGGAAGTCCCAGGATGATGTTGGCAAGCCCCAGGGAAGTGGCGGCTATGGCAAGATTCTCCGACATGATCCCCACGTCCACGGCGGCCTTGTTTTTTACCGCCAGAAAAAAAACGGTGGAGGCATCGTAGAAGATCTTGTTGTTCCGTTTTTTGATGCGTTCAACTACCGATTCGTCACCGGCCCTGATGAAGTAATCCACAACGGCTTTTTCCATTTCCAGGATGAGGGGCACGTTTTGCACTACAATGACGTTAACCGGTTGGGCGTTGGAACCGCTTGGGGCGGCCAGGGCGGCCTTTGCCAGGAGGGTGATTGTTTCATCATCCACCTTTTGAGCGGTATAGGCCCGGTTGGATCGTCTTGCGAAAATAGCGTCTAAAGCGGCATTTGACATGGTAAATCCTCCTTCATTTTCAGGATGCTGTTATTCTATGGGTTTATCAAGGCCTTCCTTACGCAGGGCTTCAAGTTCCTGCCGGGCCTGCCTTTTCACCCGGGGTGGAAAATCCATGTGACCAAAGGCCATCAGGAGACGGATGCTCGCCACGGCCAGGGGCGGACCGGAGAAACGGGCCAGGGCAGCGGCGGATGACGCTGCGGCTATCAGGGTCATGGGATCCAGGTTTGCGTTATCCGGGGAGAGGAGAACCGAGTAAGCCCGGATGGCATCCCCCTTAGGGTCCACTCCTATGCGGCCTATGGCCTCACAGCAGGCCGCCTTGATGGAAGGTTCCGGGTCCCGGTAGAAGAGATTTGCCAGAAAGGGAATGGTTTCCCGGGAACCCATCCGGCCCAAAAGCCGGATCAATTCGACCCGTTGGGGTACCCGGATTGGAGGCCGGACCGGTGAATAGTTCGGATTATTCAGGATACCGGCGGTCATTTCCATAAGGTACGCCGTATAGGCGGTTTCGTTTTCCCCTACCTGACCGTTCTTGGCGGCCGAATCGATCCGCTCAAACATGACCGCCAGTTCCTTTTCATCAAAGCGGTCCGGATTATTCACCCAGGGGGAGGGCGGGGGATTACCCAGGCCGTAACTGCCTTCCGGGTCGGGACCGTACATGGACCGGGGTATGTTCCGCACCTGGTTGTCAACTTTATAGATACGGATGTTCCGGTCATTTCCACAGACGTAGAGGAGGCCTTCATCGCTCAGGGCGGGAATGCCGGTGGCTTCCGGCGTCCGGAAGAGCCAGCGCCGCCGGCCGCCGGCCGCAAAGGCCGTGGCGCCCCGGGGAGAAAGCACAAAGATCCCCCGTTCATCAAAGATCATGGATACTTCTCCGGGTGTTACTGCGCCGGGTCCCCGTTCCTCTGCCGTGTCATGACCGTGTCCGGTCCACCGGATCTGTCCCCCGCCGCCGGGGAGGAGCAGTACCCGTCCGTTCTGAAGGGTAACCGCCACCAGGTCTTCCCGTCCCGCCGCTGCCGCCGGAGCCGCCGGCAAGGTGGGCCGCCGGGAACGGCTCAACTTTGCTCCTGGATTTGCCGCGCTGTTCAACCGTATCTCTTCAGTTTCACCGTTGATATATATGAGGAAATAGCTGTTCTGTTCCCCCGATTTTAGGGGGACCACCAGAGCCGGAGTCCGGTCAAGCCGTATCCGTTCCACAGCGCCGAACTGATCCACCCGGAGGAAATCACGGTTTTCCAGAACCGTGGCTATACCACCGGCGTGATCCGGAACCGGGGCCAAACTCAGCGGACTGCCGGGATTTAGCCGCCACAGGGTCAGTCCCGAGGCGGTACGGCAGGAGATCTCCTGGGGGATGGGAATAAAAACCCTCCCGTCCCAGCCGATTACCACGGGAAAAGCTATCGGCTTTTCCAGTTCCAGCCGCCAAAGTTCCCGGCCAACCCGGTTTATTGCCATGAGGGAACCGGCGGTATTGCACACGTAGGTGGTTCCCTCGGGGGAACGGGCTATGTAGGGGGTTACGCTTGAACGGGGGTTGAAGTCCCATAAAAGGGTTCCCTGCCTGCTGTAGGATCTGATCACCCCATGGTCGATGGCTACCACCACCGATTCCGCCTGCAAAAAGGGGAGACCGGAGACCGCGCCCGGGAGATCCCGCTGCCAAACAGGGGCGGCGCCCACAGGGCTTTTCATGACATCGGCGGTGTTTGCACTGCCTCCGGTCTGCGCCGGGAGCGCCGGTGACAGGAGGAATAACGAGGGCAACAGGCCCAGCAGCAGACGGAGGCTTCTTTGCATTCGGATGCCGGAATCTTTCATCGGTTACCCCCTATTGGATTTTAGTAAAATCCCTGTAGGCTATCACGCTTTGCGGATAGATGCGGGGGCCGTCGTAGTTATCACCGCATACCAGGCCGGCGCTTACCAGCTCAAAACTACTCTTGTCTTCATTAAAAAACAGGCTGATCCGGTTCTGGTTGATGGCGGTAAACTTGGGAAGGGTATCCTCCAGGGAGACGGTGAAGCTGACGGAACCGTCAATTGGCGCTTCCCGGTACACTACCCCCTTTGCATCCTTCAGCGCCAGCGTTCGCCGGACATGACCGGTGTATGCGTAGGATCCCCTTCCAAAGCCCTGGTATTTTAAGGCGGAACCGTTGCGGTGTTCATAGCTATCAAACTGTTCAAAGATCACCGTCCTGTCGGATTTGAATTCCACTAAACAGGTGAGGATGCCATCCTCCAGGGTTATGACGGATCGCCATTTTCCGAGCAGATAATTGGGAAAGGGAACCTGTTCCACCACCTGGGCGCAGAAGGAGAATATACGCCCCCCCAGGGCATTTAAATCGGCCGCCTGTTCCCGGGAGCTGTTTAGGGTCCGCTCCGTTTTTCCGTCAACGGTGATGGCGCTTAACGCCACCCCCTTGTCCGTTTTTGACAACTGCCCCCGGACCTGATAATCGGCGCTGCCGCCTTCAACAATCGTCAGGGTTCCCCAGGACCGCAGTTCCGCTAACACCTGGCCGGTAACCGCCGCTAGTTCGGCCGGGGTAAAGCCGCCCTCCGGGGCTTCAAAGGGAAAAACAGCGATAGAGGATACCCGCTGCGCAAAGGCCGTACCGGCGCTTAACACAAACAGGACAAAGACAAGGCGTTTTTTCATGCTTCCTTCTCCCCTGCAAAGATCAACGGATCACCACATTGACGAGTTTGTCCGGCACGGCGATTACCTTGAGCACCTGCTGTCCCTCCGTCCATTTGAGGACCCCCGGCAATGTCAGTGCCGATTTTTCCAGGTCCTCCTTGGCGGTTCCCGCGGGAACGATAAACCTGTCCCGAACCTTACCATTCACCTGAACCACAATGGTAAGCTCCTGTTCGACGGTGAGGTTTTCTTCATAAACCGGCCAGGCGGCCCTGGATACCGGTTCGCCGTGACCCAGCTTTTCCCAGAGCTCTTCCCCCAGATGAGGAGCGTAGGGACTTATCATCAGCACCAGGGGCTCCCAAAGATTCCGGGGAAGCTCCGGTAGTTTTGCCAGTTCGTTGGAGTAGATCATCATGGCGCTGATAGCGGTGTTGAAGTTGAGGGTTTCCGTGTCATGCCCCACCTTTTTGATGGTTTTATGGAGGAGCCTGAGGATGGCCTCTTCCTTTTCCCTGTCCTTCAGCGGACCTTCGATCAGGGGTTTTTCCCCCATAGCCCAGAGCCGTTCCAGGAAACGGGATACCCCCACGAGCCCTGCGGTGATCCAGGGTTTACTCACCTCCAGGGGGCCCATAAACATTTCGTACATCCGCATGGAATCGGCGCCATAATCCCGGATTATGTCATCGGGGTTGATCACGTTCCCCCGGCTTTTGGACATCTTCTGGTTATCCTCCCCCAGGATCATCCCCTGGTTGAGGAGGCGTTGGAAAGGTTCGGCGCTGTTTACCAGCCCCAGATCGTAAAGGACCTTGTGCCAGAACCGGCTGTAGAGGAGATGGAGCACCGCGTGTTCGGTTCCCCCCACGTAGAGATCCACCGGCGCCCAGTAATCGATCTTGTCCCTGCCGGCAAAGGCCCTGTCGTTATGGGGGTCCAGGTAGCGGAGGTAATACCAGCAGGAACCCGCCCACTGGGGCATGGTGTTGGTTTCCCGCTTTGCCGGTCCTCCGCAACGGGGGCAGGAGGTGTTAACCCAGTCGTGGATCAGGGCCAAGGGCGATTCCCCGGTGTCCGCAGGCTCGTAGGAAGTCACCTCCGGCAGGGTCAGGGGAAGGGCGCTCTCCGGCAGAGGTACAATACCGCAGTGTTCGCAGTGGACCACCGGGATAGGTTCCCCCCAGTAACGCTGACGGCTGAAGATCCAGTCCCGGAGTTTGTAGTTTACCGCCCCCTTCCCGATTCCCCTCTCTTCAAGCCATGCGGTGATCTCCTTGATTGCCCTGGCGGTGGGAAGGCCGTTAAAGGGCCCGGAGTTGATCGCCCAACCATCGGCGGCGCTGCACTCCCCAGGTTCCGCAGGAGGATTCCCCCCGGCGCCGGGGTTTTGTTCTGAGGGCGGTTTATCGGCCACCACCTGTATAATAGGAAGATGAAAGATTTTTGCAAATTCCCAATCCCGTTCATCGTGGGCGGGAACCGCCATGATAGCCCCGGTTCCGTAGGATATGAGGACGTAATCGGCTATCCAGATGGGAATTTTGACACGGTTCACCGGATTAATCGCGTAAGCTCCGGAAAAAACGCCGGTTTTTACCTTGGCAAGGTCCGTCCGTTCCAGGTCGCTTTTTTTTGCGGCCTCCTCAAGATAGGCGCTTACCGCAGCTTTCTGCTCCGCCGTAGTGATCCGTTCTACCAGAGGGTGCTCCGGAGCCAGGACCATGTAGGTTGCCCCAAAAAGGGTATCCGGCCGGGTGGTGTATATCTCCAGGGACAGGCCCGCGGCATCCGGGTTTTCTGTGCCATTGGCCGGGCCGCCGGCCGCGATGGGAAAGACGACATTCGCCCCCTCGGAGCGGCCGATCCAGTTTCGCTGCATGAGCTTTACCGGTTCAGGCCAGTCAAGGCCATCCAGGTCCGTAAGGAGCCGCTCCGCATAGGCGGTTATCTTCAGAACCCACTGACGGATCCGCTTCCGGGTAGTCTTTGTACCGCAGCGTTCGCAGGCCCCGTCCTTTACCTCTTCGTTGGCCAGTCCGGTCTTACAGGAGGGACACCAGTTGATGGGACTCTCCGCTTCATAGGCCAGACCCCGTTCAAAAAGCTTGAGGAAGATCCACTGAGTCCACCTGTAGTATTCCGGGCTTGAGGTATCCACCTCCCGGTCCCAGTCGTAGGAAAAACCCAGGGACTTGATCTGGGCCCGGAATTTGTTGATATTGGCTGCGGTGGTTACCGCCGGGTGGGTTTTGGTCTTGATGGCGTAGTTTTCCGCCGGGAGCCCAAAGGCGTCAAACCCCATGGGATGGAGCACATTGTAGCCCTTCATCCTGAGGAAACGGCAGTAGATGTCCGTAGCGGTATAGCCCTCAGGATGCCCCACATGGAGCCCCTGGGCGGACGGATAGGGAAACATATCAAGTATGTACCGGCGCCGTTCCCTGGGGATAGACGGCTCCTCTTTCGCCTGAAAACTACGATGTTCTTCCCAATACTGCTGCCATTTTGCCTCAATACTGGTAAAGGGATACTTCGCCATGGGGTTTAAACTCCTGAGGTATATTGTCTGCTTCTTCAATAATATACGGTGTATTCCGGTGTTTCAAGGGATCGCCCGTCTTTCCATCAGGTTTCACCGGCTGGTTTTGGTTGTAAGGCGTGGTCCTCCGGTTCGCGCTTGCTATGGCCGCCCCGCCTTGATGCCCTCAAGGCCGGCCACCACGCCGATCTCGTGAAGAGCCGCCATGATCACCGTGGTACCCTGCCGGAGGGGCGCAGGATCGACTGTGCATAAAAATACAAAAACAGGCAATTGAATAAATACCGGAAAATGCTTGATTTCTTTTCTTTTTGTGGATATAAATAGTAGAAACTCCCCCAATGTGTCCGCCCCTTGGCATCCTCGCCGGCGCTGCGGAGGAGCAATTGCGGGCCGCCGGCTATACCCTGGTCTTGTGGGATTGCAGCGTTAAAGACTGTGCCTGATATAATCAGTACGGAGATAAAAGACCGGGGGTACAATTTTTGTATCAAAATATTCCGTCCTGTGCCTTGAAGGGGATGCTCCATGTTCAGTATCAATGAAAACGCGGTGAGGATTGTAAAAGACGGATATTGCCCCAGGTGGAACGGTTGCAGTGCAGGACCCATATTCCGGAAGACGGACTTCCGGTGTATGGATTTTCACGGAGGGTTTGGAGATCCCTTTTGCCCGATAGAACAAGAGGGGGAAGCCTGTGTCTGTAATTGAGTATTCAAAAAGGGAGTCCTTTCTGCACCGCCTTGATCCCCGTACAAAGCTGCTTTTATTGTTTCTTTTAACGATGGTCATCTTTATTGTCAATCAGCCCTTCGTTACCGCTGCCCTTATGCTCAGTTTTATTGCCCTCTGGGCGGCAGCAAAAATGCCCTTCACAAAACTCAAATCCTATATAAAGTTTTTATTCTGGCTTATTGTTTTTATTACCATCATGCAGACGATCTTTGGTCCGGGAACAAACTACATCCTGAAGCCGCTTATTCCGGAATCGGTGCCGTTGATAGGCGGCAAAGGTTCCCTGAAATGGGATGGTCTCCTTTTGGGGTTGATCATCGGCCTCCGTCTCATCGCTCTTATTGTGCTCATGCCCATGCTCACCATGACTACGGAGGTGAATGTCCTGGTCCTGGGCCTTACGAAACTCGGCCTTAATTATAAGGGCGCCTATATAACCACCACGGCCATCAACCTTATCCCCACCTTTGAAGATGAGGCGCAGATGATCATGGACGCGCAGAAGATGCGGGGCATGCGGGCCTTTGAGGAGGGTACGTTTTTTGATAAGTTAAAGGCCTATCCCGCCCTTGCGGTTCCCCTGGTAATAGGAGCAATGCGCCGGGCGCAGATGATGGGAATAGCCATGGATGCCAGGGCCTTTGGGGCCTATCCAACCAAGACCTGCCTTGAAACCATCAAGATGTCTTCCCGTGATTATATTGCCTTTGCGGTTGGTATTGCCTATTCAGCATTAGCCCTGACACTAAATTTTGTTTTACCCTAAAGAGGAAGCAAGGATCATGCGGGAACCGATAATCACGCTGAAGGATGTGTCATACCGTTACCCCCGAACCAGGGTCTGGGTCTTAAAGAAGATAAACCTTGAAATCCGGGAGGGTGCATTTGTGGCAGTGATGGGTGAAAACGGCGCCGGTAAAACCACCCTGTGTAAACTCTTTAACGGGGTTATTCCCCACTCACAGGAAGGGGTGCTGAAAGGTACGGTTACTGTTGACGGCATTGTCACTTCCGAAGCATCCGTTGCGACTCTCGCCACCAGCGTAGGAATGGTGTTGGAGGATCCCGAGGCCCAGCTTTTTACCACCATTGTCCGGAATGAGGTGGCCTTTGGTCCCGAAAATCTCCTTGTGCCCCCCGATGAAATACGGGAACGGATAACCTGGGCCCTGGATGTGGTGGGCCTTTCCGGGTATATCGATAAGCCGCCTGCCGCCCTTTCAGGGGGGCAAAAGCAACGTCTTGCCATCGCCTCTGCCCTGGCAATGGCTAAAAAGATCCTTGTTCTGGATGAACCCACTTCCCAGCTCGATCCTGTGGGAACGAAGGATGTTTTTTCGGTTATCCGGGAGATTCGTGAAAAATACAATATTACGGTGATCATGGCGACCCACAAGAGTGAGGAAATAGCGGAATTTGCCGACCGGGTATGTATTCTTAAAAACGGCGTAGTAGCGGCCTGTGATACGCCGGCGGTTATTTTCAGTAACAGGGAACTGCTGCGGGATAACTGGATAAAGCCGCCGGATGTATCGGAATTGGCACACTACATGCATGAGCGGGGTGAAGATTTTAAGGTTTTTCCGATACTGCTTGAAGAAGCCTGTCGCACGGTAACAGACTGGTACAGGGGTACATGAGCATGGAACCGGCAATTCGGATAGATCATGTCAGTTACTCCTATGATTCTGAAAACAATTCTATCGAAGATATCAATCTTACCATTGAGGACAACGAATTTGTGGCGATCATCGGTCAGAACGGCGCCGGCAAATCCACCCTGCTCAAAAATCTTACCGGACTATTGCGTCCCACCAGAGGTGAAATTTACATCCGGGGGAAAAATGCCCGCGCCATGTCCGTGTCGGTTATATCAAGGGAGATTGGATTTGTGCTGCAGAATCCTGACCGGCAGCTCTTTGCCTCTACCGTATACGACGAGGTAGCGTATGCCCTGGTTAATGCGGGGATGCGGCAGGAGGAGATAGAAAACAAGGTACGGGAGAGCCTTGAATCCGTGGGACTTTCCGCCGCGGCGGATATGTTTCCCCCGGCCCTCAGCAAGGGAGACCGCGCCAAGGTTGTTATTGCATCGGTTTTGGCTATGGGTTCAAAAATGATTATTCTTGATGAACCCACAAGCGGACAGGATTACCGGAGCTGTCATCAAATTATGGATATTGCAAAGAACCTGCACCGGATGGGGCGCACCATTGTTTTTGTTACCCATAATATGTCCCTGGTGGCGGAATATGCCAAGCGTACCATAGTGATGATGCAGAAACATGTTTTGTGGGACGGCAGGGTGGAGGATGTATTTGGGTGCGAGGAAGAACTCGCCGGGACTCATATCCTCCCCCCCCAGATCATCCGTCTTGCCCGGCAGCTCAGGGGGGAGATCCCCCTTGAAGAAACCGTCCTGACCGTCGCCGAATTGGGGGAACAGCTCCTGGCGCTGAAGAGGGCCGCCGGCCCCGGGGAGGGATAATGGGGACCTTACGGCCAGACGGTCATACCCGCGTCCCCCGTCCGATGGAAGCGCCGGCCAAAAAAACGGCGGCCCTGGGTT
>JAITJI010000075.1 GCA_031279015.1 Spirochaetaceae bacterium | reverse complement strand
TGCCTGGAGCGGTTTGTACCGGATGTTTTGGATCGCCCCCGTGCTTTGTTGTCCATCGGCGACCATGTGTTTAATGAAATTGAAAATGTACGGCTGCTGGGAGGCAGGACCCTGTGGATCTGTTTGTACCGGCATCTCAGTTACACCGGATGCGATCTACGGCTCTACACCGTAAAGGAGCTTCAGGATTTTTTGAAGGCCCTGCCCTAATTCTCCAAATAAGGCGGGGATCAAAAAAGCACGGAAAGTCTTTGGGACAAAAACTGCGCTGGCCGGAAATTTAAATCCCGTTGATTAATCAAGGATGGAAGGGCTGAGGATATCGTCAAGGCCGGCGGGCAGTGCATTGCCGATGCAGAAGACGGCGGCGGCTTTGTTTTGATGCCCGGCTGCGACATTCCTGCGGCGACTCCCTTCGCAAATGTCAAACCCATGACCGAAACAGCCGCGCTGCACAGGTTTGCCAGGAGTTGATATGAGTTACATTAAAATCGGCAATAATAGAGGCACACAGGATATACCATCCGAATAATCACCCGGAGCGCCCTCAGGCTCAACGTTTTGCGGGACGGACAAACCCAAAGAGACTGCCGCAGAAACCGCCGACGATGTGGGCAAATTCGGATATGTTATCGGACCTGAAGGAGTTAAAGAACTCCCGTCCCAGGTACAACACCAGGATCAGAATAAAGGTCAGCGGAATCTCCCCCTTGTTGAAATTGGTAAAGGAGGCCAGCAGGATCATCATAAAAACTACCCCTGAAGCCCCCAGGAGAGCGCTGGGGAAGAAGAAGATATTCATCAGCCCCGTAACCAGGGCGGTTATGGCGATCATAAAGAGGAGGGAGAGGGAACCATAGGTTGCTTCCAGTATGGGGCCGATAAGAAGGATGAACGAAAAATTGGAGAGGAGATGGTTCAGATCCGCATGACCAAGTACATGGGTAAAGAGGGTTATCCAGTTGCGGATACTCCGGGGGGAAAAACTACCCCGGCCGGGCACCATAAACCAGTAGCGGGTCAGGGAAGGGGTTATGATCATAGACAGGAACAGTACCACCCCGCTGATAAAGGTAAAGGTAAGCACCGTCGGCGCGTTGTACTTAATCCGCACAGGGATCCTCCTCCCATCCGCTCAGGAGCAGTTCGTTTACTATATCCACGTCAAAAAATTCAGGATCAAATTCCTCTTCCCATTCCGCCAGTTCCCGGCTTCTCTTCTTACGGGGTTGACTGATGCACTCAAGCAGTTCCTCGTAGCCCCAAACCCCGCCGCAATCCTCCGGGGGACAGGCCCGCTTGCCGTTGAGACAGCAGGGCCGCAGGTAAGCGTCGGAGGACCCCGCCGGAGGAGACAGTATCTTGGACACCAGGATCTGATGTTCCCAGTTATCCCCAAAATCGTAGGTATACAAAAAACGCTGTTTTTCCCACAGGTTCAGATCTTCCAGGCTGTAACAATCCTCGTTCTCTTCTTCCATATCAATATCAAAAGCCTCACTGTCAATGCCGTAGGTGATTCCGTCGATCCGGAAGGAATGGAGGTGGGAATCGCTCCACCCCATGACAATCTGGATGATCCGGTGCAGATCTCCCAGGCTGATGAAACCGGGAACCTGAATACTCCGCCATATCTGCGGGCTGATACGCTTAAGGCTTATCCGTAAAACAAAAAGGTGCTTCAGGTCCTCCTGTCCGCCGCTTTCGCCACCCTTGGCTTCCGCTTTCTCCCCGGAGGACACGAGCCGCAGATGCGGGGAAGCGGCCTTCCCCTTTTGTATGGTCTTGGTTTTCAGTCCAATTTCCACATCCTCCCTAAACTCTTCAAGGGAATGCCTAATCTCCGGCAGATACCGGACCAGCTGATCCGCATTCTCCCTGGCCATGGCCTCTCCCTTGTTCAGCAGTTCCAGAAAACTGGTAAGGAATCCCATGGCCTGCACGATACCGGCAAACACCTGAATCGGCAAATTGTCCGGGTTCATTTCGTCTTCCTGTTCATCAAGGCTCCGCATCCAGGCGTAGTGGGCGTCGAGAATGCCCAGCACCTCCGCCCGGATCTTCCCCGTCTTCTGATCGGTAAAGTAGTTATAAGTCCGCATTACCCGGTTCCGGAGTTTCATAAAGTGCCGCCAGAATTCCTGGGCGGTCTGCTCCGAGGCAAAGAAGATCGTCCCCCCCGGAAAGAGCCGTTCCAGTACGGCATCATGGATGGCATCTTCCCCATCACGGTTGCCCCGGCAGCTGAACAGGGCGTCCCGCAAATAGGCCTCTACCTCAACTTCCGTAAAGATCACCCCCAGGGATTCGAGGACGCCGTTAAAGGTTCCCGGGAACTCCCTCCGGCTACCGGTTTTGTCGATCCCCAGGGTGGACAAGGTGAGCTGTTCCTCATACCATAACCGGGATTCCATGCCAAAGGCAACAAAATAGATGCCGGAGGAGTTGTTCACCAGCTTTCCCAAATGGAGAGGCGGCTTTTTGAGGATCCTCCTGCCGGCAAAATAGTAAGCATAGCTTATCTGCTCTTCAATGGATATGTTCATCTTGAAAGAATCGAAGGTCTTCCTGAATCCCCTTTCCATTTTCTGAACCCAATCCGCCGACTGGTCCATCAGTTTCCGGCATTCCTCGGCGGAAACAAGGGTGATGGTATAAACGCCCTTGAGCCAGTCTTCCGTTTGGCAGAGGATCCCGTCGCCGTCCCTGAAATTCCAGTCCCGGTAGAGCTGTGAAAAATCATAGACGCTGATCGTCACCTTCTCCTTCCCCGTCAGTTCAAAGCCGCCAAAAACCTGCTGGTTTTTACTGTTATCCAGGACAAAGAAGCTGATCGAATTTTCCCAGCCCAGGAAGGCATAATAGAGCCGCAGGGAATCACAGGATCTGGTCACCGTTTTTTTTGCCACCGCTTTTCCGTCCGGCGCCAGGAGGGTACATTCCCAGGGAAGGATGTCCGGAGCGTAGAAGGGCAAAAACCGGTGCCCCGGAATGAGAATACCCGCGGCAATTTCCTCTTTTGTGGGAGAAACGATAAACCGGGCGCGGGCAAAGTAATGCTGCCGGGGACTAAAAACCTGATCGTTCCGGGAAAACACAAGACGGCTTCGCCGCAGGCCATCGACAAGGACCGCATCCGGCAGTTTTGCAAAATCCCTGTTCCCGGATATACAGGGGTCCCCTTTCATATCGGAAAGGGAAAAATCCCCCTCTTGACCGGACACATAGGCAGCAATGCATGCATCAAATTTCTTCAGTTTTTTTTCTGTCAGCGGAATATCCTTCATGAAAAAGCCCTCCGGAATCGTGGTGTTGATGATCAGGACAACCGTAGTTCAATCTGTACCGGACAGTGGTCTGATCCTTCCACATCCGGGCGTATTATCGAAGCAGCCACCCTGGGCATAAAGCCCTGGTCCACACAATGATAATCGATTCTCCACCCCACATTCCGCTCCCGGGCGCCGGCACGGTAGGACCACCAACTGTAGTGCCCTCCCTCACCGGGATGGAAATGCCGAAAGGTATCCGTATAACCCGCAGCGGTAAAGGTATCCATCCAGGCCCGTTCCTCGGGCAGATACCCTGCGTTCCCTTCGTTTTCCTTGGGCCTGGCCAGATCGATAGGGGTGTGGGCAATATTGTAATCCCCGCAGAGCAGGATATGCCGGCCGGAAGAAACAATCGAATCGCAGAGTTCCCGCATGGCGGTACAAAAATCTATCTTATACCCAAGCCGGACTCCCCCGTCCTGAGAATTGGGAAAATAGGCGCAGATAAGGATAAAATCCTTAAAATCCGCCTGCAATACCCGTCCCTCATCATCAAAGGCGGAGATTCCCATATACCGCAGATCCTGCGGTTCGTTTTTACTGTAGATAACCGTTCCGGAATAGCCCTTCCGTTTTGCACTGGCCCAGTAGGAAAAATAAGGCCGCCCCTGCTGATCCCGGGGTTGCAGTAATTCCGGTGAAAGCTGTCCGGGACTAGCCTTTGTCTCCTGAATGCAAACTACATCCGCCGCTTCTTTTGAGAGCCAGGGGATAAAACCCCGTTTTTCTACCGCCCGGATTCCGTTAACATTCCATGAGAGGATACGCATTGTATTTAGTATAAAACACCCTGCAAAGTTCTGGCAAGGGGCCGTCCGGTAACATTAAAATGAGGCGTTTCGGGGGCCGCAATAACCGGAAACAATCCGGAAAGAAAGGAGTTGTATCCTTTGGTATTTTAAGCTATCTTTAATCTATGCCGGTACAGGACAGAAACAGTACAAAGGTTGCATCCAGACAGGAGGAAAAGCTCAGAGAGCCCGGGGAGTTCCGGGTTATCCTCCTGAACGACCATTATACCACTATGGATTTTGTGGTGGATATTCTCATGCATATTTTCCATAAAAATGAGGAAGATGCCTATCGTATCATGATGGATGTACACCGGAAGGGCCGGGGAATCGTGGGAATCTACCCCTGGGACATTGCGACAACCAAGGCGGAACAGGTCCACAGTCTGGCCAGACAGTACGAATACCCGCTCCGGTGTGTTGTTGAACAGATCTGAGGGGTATAAAGTATTTGCCAATATTGTTTGTATTAATTTATATTATAGGGTGGAGAATAAAAAGATGAAAATCAGCCCCCACGTACAGGCCATTATAAGCGCCGCGTACAATGAAGCGAAGGCCCGGAATCATGAATATCTGACTCCCGAACATGTTCTGTATGCCGCTTTGTTGTTTGATGAGGTCCAGGGGATTCTCAACGCCTGCGGAGCCAATGTGAATCAGCTTAAACACGGGATGGAGAATTTTTTTGAGCAGAAGGTGCCGGTAATCAACAATATGGAACCCACCCAAACCGTAGGATTCCAGAGCGTTCTGGAACGGGCGGTTCTTCAGAGTCAGTCTTCCCAAAAAGAAACCCTGGATGTGGCGGATATTCTCGTATCCCTCTACGATGAGGAACGGAACTACTGCGCCTATTACCTGCGGAAGGTTGGCGTTACACGGCTTGAACTCCTGGAGAGCATCTCCCATGGTTATGATGTAGAGAGCGGCGGCCGTTACGATTTCAACAAAAAACATCCGGATGCCCTGCGCTTTGAGGATGAGGGGAAGGAGGAACCCGCCGACGAGGAAACCGCGGATACGTCCCAGAAGGCCAAGGCCGGTAAACGGAGTGCTCTGGAAAAGTACGCCACGGAACTTACCTCCCTTGCCCGGGAGGGCAAACTGGAACCGGTGATTGGCCGGGAGGCGGAACTGGATCGGACCATTCAGGTGCTCTGCCGGCGGCTGAAAAACAACCCCGTCCATGTAGGGGATTCCGGAGTGGGAAAAACCGCCATTACCGAAGGACTCGCCCAGCGTATTGTGATGGGAAACATACCCCCCACCCTGCGGGGTTTCACCATCTTCTCCCTGGATATGGGGGCCCTGGTGGCGGGAACCAAATACCGGGGGGATTTTGAGGAACGGGTCAAGCGGGTGGTAGAGGAGATCCTCAGGAAGCAGAAGGCCATCCTGTTTATTGACGAGATTCACACCCTGGTGGGGGCCGGTTCCGTGTCGGGGGGCGCTCTGGACGCCTCAAACCTCCTTAAGCCTGCCCTGACCTCGGGAAAGATCCGGTGTATCGGTTCCACCACCCACGAAGAATACGGAAAATTCTTTGATAAAGACCGGGCTCTGTCCCGGCGTTTCCAGAAAATCGATATCAATGAACCCAGTGAAAAGGATGCCATCGCCATCCTCATGGGCCTTAAATCAAAGTATGAAGAATATCACCGGGTCCGCTACAGCGATGATGCGGTAGCGGCGGCGGTACGGCTTTCTGCCCAGTTTATCACCGAACGGCGACTGCCGGACAAGGCCATCGATGTGATCGATGAGGCCGGCGCCTTTGCCCGGATAGAGGCCTTCAGGCGGCAGCAACAGACGGAACCCACCGTATCCGTGCAGGAGGGTTCCGTGGAGATCATCGACATAGACCTCCCCCAGATTGAAACCGTGGTTGCCAGAATCGCCCGGATCCCTGAGCGATCCGTAGGGGAAAGCGAAAAGGACAGACTCCGTACCCTGGAGAAAAAACTCAAGAGCCGGATCTTCGGCCAGGATGAGGCGGTACAGGCGGTGGTAAGGGCGGTAAAACGGTCCCGGGCGGGTTTCCGCGCAGAGAACAAGCCGGTGGCCAACTTCCTCTTTGTAGGGCCCACGGGGGTGGGGAAAACGGAGCTGGCCCGGAGCCTGGCGGATATCCTGGGGATTTCCATGCACCGCTTTGACATGAGCGAATACCAGGAAAAGCATACCGTTTCGCGGCTCATCGGTTCCCCTCCGGGTTATGTGGGCTATGAGGAGGGAGGTCTCCTCACCGATGCGGTACGGAAACAGCCTCACGGGGTGGTACTGCTGGATGAAATTGAAAAGGCCCATCCGGATGTCTACAATATTCTCCTCCAGATCATGGATTACGCCACCTTGACGGACAACAACGGCAGGAAGGCGGATTTTCGTAATGTGGTCTTTATCATGACCAGCAACGCCGGCGCCCGGGACATCGGGAAAAACCTCATCGGTTTTGGGGACCGGGTCGCCGGGGAATCCGAAGTGAACACTGCGGTGGAACGGATATTTACCCCGGAATTCAGAAACCGGCTGGACGGTGTTGTCCGGTTTAGCCATCTGTCAAAGGACATCATGGTTTCCATCGTCCGCAAGGAACTTGAACTGTTCAAAGCGCAGTTGGCGGAGAAGCAGGTCACCCTGAAGGTTACGGATTCCTGCGTGGAACGCCTTGCCGAAGAGGGATACAGCAGGGAATTTGGCGCCCGGAACGCCGGCCGGGTCATCGAAGACCGGATCAAGGGTTTTTTTGTGGATGAAGTCCTCTTTGGCCGCCTCAGCGCCGGGGGCAGCGCCCGGGCGGATTACCGGGACGGCGCCTTTCACATCGACCTGGAGGGATCCTTCGCAGCCGTTCCGGGTGAAACCGTCCCGGAATCCCGGTGTCCCGCCGAGGGCTGATGCGGAAACGGCCTCCGGCAGGACCCGATCCCTCTTTTCCCTACCTCTCGGAAGAGGACCGGTATCTCTTTCCCCATCCGGATACCTGGGGGAACAGCATAGTCGCCGTGGGGGGTAATCTGTCACCGGGGATGCTCCTCTCTGCCTACGAACAGGGGATATTCCCCTGGTTCAATCCGGAGGACCCAATCCTCTGGCAGTCCCCGAACCCCCGGTTTGTTGTCTTTCCGGAAAAACTCCATGTATCCGCATCCATGGCCAGGGTCTTTGGACGGGAAACCTTTGATCTGTACCTGGACCGGGATTTCTCCGGGGTGATCCGGGGCTGCGCCACGGTGAAACGGCCCGGCCAGGATGGAGAAGCGTCTGGGGGCACCTGGATTACCGGGGACATCATTGAAGCCTATATGAAACTGCACCGGCTGGGCTGGGCCCATTCGGCGGAGAGCTACTTCCGGGGGAAACTCGCCGGGGGCTGTTACGGCATACGGCTGGGAGGGATTTTTTTTGGGGAATCCATGTTCACCCGGGTTTCCAACGCCTCCAAGGCGGCCTTTCTCAGCCTGGCAAAGTTCCTCTTTGCCGACGGGGTCCGCTTTATCGACTGCCAGGTTCCCTCGGATCACCTCCGCAGCCTGGGCGGGGAGGAAATAGACCGGCAGGACTTCCTCACCCTCCTGGATGATACCCTGGCGGAACGGCGTTTTCTGTCGAACCGGGACCGGGATGCCGCGGATCGGCGGGGTAACTGGGGCGGAAAGATCGATCATCAAGGACAAAAACAGGGCGGAATAACAGTCCCGCCCGGCGGCTAAGCCCCGCGGGGTATCCGCTACAGATATTCATTGCAGGATTGCTATTCCCCGGGGCAGATGGTATATTCGGAGTATGTTCAGAGAAATCCGTGATCGGTACGCGCCCTCTCCAACAGGACTTCAGCATATCGGCGGCATCAGAACCGCCCTCTTTAACTACCTCTTTGCCCGTTCCCGGGGAGGCAAATTCATCCTCCGTCTGGAAGATACCGACAGGACCCGGTCGGATCCGGCCTTTGTGCAAAACCTTTACGACACCTTTTCCTGGCTGGGCATTAGCTGGGATGAAGGGCCCGATGCGGGAGGGGACTATGGACCCTACGTTCAGTCGGAACGGTTTGCAATATACCGGCGTTACGTCCGGGAACTGGTAGAGGCGGACAGGGCCTACTACTGTTTCTGTTCCGCCGAACGGCTTGATGCGGTGCGGGCGGAGCGGGAGGCGGCCCATTCGTCCGAAACCGGTTACGATAGGTATTGCAGAAACATCCCCCCGGAAGAGGCGGCAAGACGGGCGGCCGCCGGGGAACCCCATACGGTACGGCTCAAGATCCCCCTGGAAGAGCATGGCTCCCCTGCTCCAATCACCCGTTTTCGGGACCGCCTCCTGGGGGACATTGAATGGAAGAACAGCGATATAAACCCCGATCCGGTCCTCCTCAAGTCCGACGGCTTTCCCACCTACCACCTGGCCAATGTGGTGGACGATCACCTCATGGGGATAAGCCATGTGCTCAGGGCCCAGGAATGGATCCCTTCCACCCCCATCCACGTGATCCTCTACCGGGGTTTCGGCTGGGAGCATCCGGAATACTGCCACCTCCCCATGGTAATGGGCCAGGACGGAAAAAAACTGAGTAAACGCCACGGCGCCACCAGCATCGACGAATTCCGCAGCCAGGGTTACCTGCCGGAGGCCCTGATCAACTATGTGGCCCTCCTGGGCTGTTCCTACGATGACGGGGAGGTTCCGGAAGGGACGCCGGATTCCCGGGAAAAGACCGGCATCTACAGCCTGGGCGCATTGGCGGAGCGTTTCAGCCTTGACAAACTCAACAAGGCTCCGGCGATATTCGACTATAAAAAGTTGGAATGGTACAACGGTCAGTACATCAGGATGAAAGGGGACGGGGAACTTGCCGTTTTGGCCCTGCCCTATGCGGTAAAGTCCGGGCTCTTCGGCAGCCCGGGAATGGAGCCGGATTCCCGGCAGCAGGGGATCTTTAGCGCCGCCATGCCCCTCATCCGGGAACGGGTCACCCTTCTCCGGGAGATTCCTGAAAAATTAGACTATCTCTTTGCCGAACCTCCGGTTCCGGCGGCGGAAGCGTTTATTCCCAAAAAATCGGATCTTTCCACCGCCATAAGGCTCCTCCGCCTCTGCCGGGACATCTCCGGTTCCCTGGCGGCGCTGGATGACGAAGGGGCGGAAACACTGATAAGGGGAACCGCCGAAAAGGCAGGGGTAAAACCGGGGGACCTGATGATGCCCCTCCGGGTGGCGATCACCGGCGCCCGGATCAGCCCCCCCCTCTTTGGATCCCTGCGGATCCTCGGGGCGGGATGTTCACGTCTGCGGGTAGACCGGGCCCTGGCTTCTCTGGAAACCGCCACCGGCAGTCCCTAAAGGTCCGGCCTGTCGAACAAGGGGGAATACGATGCGAAGACGGACCCGCGGCATGAGGATACGGATGACCATAACGGCTTTTACCATTACCTCTCCCGTGTCCGCTGCGGGGCATCAACGGGACGGACATCACGGCAGACGTACCCTACGGGACTGCGGCGGGTGATATGGCGGCGGCGGTGAGTGGGGGGGGCTTCACTGCAACCAGCAGCCAAACTTATGACATTAGAATGGACACCAGGTTTAAAGAAACCTCCACGCTGACCTATAGAATGACCTGTTCCGGCGGAAAGCCATACACTGGGTCGCTCATATCTGACATGGGCACATTTTCCGGGACTTTTTTCAACTTCGCAATAATGAATGCTGTGGCGGGTCCAGCGTATAGTATATGATGTGCCGCACCAAAAAGTCTTCCCGGCGGCTAAAGGAGCGGCCGGGCTCCCATTTATACTGCATACCTGAGGTGGAACTAAGGTTCCGTTAGGCGGGGATCTATGGGGCTTACCGGGGATTCGTCCCCGGCAAGCCCTTTACATTGCCCCGCATACAATCAAACCGTAGGGAACAAGGGAATCGGGGGCAACCGAAGCCTTGAATGTCCTGTCTGGCATTCAGCTTCCGTTCAGAATCCTCCTACTTGAGCGGCAGCCCGAAAACCGTACCGATGATGAAAGAGCGGTTTCCATCGTCCAGGATATCCGCGGCGATCACATCGATAAAAAACTTGAATTTGTTTAAAGCCGGAATGGCGGCCAGATCGATCCGCAGTCCTGTGTTAAGGGCGCCCCGGTACCAGGCATTGTTTCCCAGCGGGTCAATGCTGTAGGAAAAATTAGAAAAATCAACAAGCCAGTGTATAAACTCCTTAAACACATCGGGCAGAAGCGTCAAATCAAACCCCATGCCAAAATCAATGTTGGAGTCTAGAGGCTTCCGGAAGGTATACCCCAGGCTCAGGCTTGTTTCCACGGGCATACCGAAAAATTCCGCCGGGTAGCTCACCGCTATGTATAACTGCCCGGCAAGCTCAGCGCCGCTTCTGTCCACATACCGGTTTATAATTTGCAGGTTTCCCCCCAGGGCTATCGCGGTTTTATCCGCCGGAAGCTGTACCTTAATGCCGGTGATAATGTCGGTATTGTTGAGGCTGTTATTCTGCTTATCGTCCAAAGGATAGTTCACCTTGGGCTGAAAATCAAAAGCGGCGGTAAGTTCCACCCACTTAAATAGACTGAAACCTGCTTTGACGATGGGATCCCGGTTGACAAAATTATAGGTCATCCCCAGGTCTATCCCCAGATCCACATCGTTCCGGCCAATGTAGCCTGACGGAATTGAATAGAGTCCCGTTATCCCGTTAAAGCCCATCCCGTGCCGATTTTGAGCTCCAAGGCCGGGCGTAACTATCAGGGCAATCCCAAAGAGCGCCAGCCAGCATCCTGTTTTTTTCATAAATATCCTCCACTTTATGGCAGCAATAGAGAAAATGCCATAAAACACACTTACCTTGAGTATACTTTGCAGACTTTTACGATTGCAACAGAGAACGGATTCTTTGAAAGACACTTTCCAGATCCTCAAAACGCAGCGCCGCGTAACTGTCCAGCGGAGTTTCCATATTATTAACGATCACGATCCTGCCGCGGGCGCGGAGGGTTATCTCAGGAAGGCTTGCGGCGGGATACACCGTGAGGCTTGTGCCCAGGATCAGCAGCAGATCCGCCTTTTGGGCAGCCGCCTCGGCATCCTCCAGGGCGCGGACCGGAAGGGCTTCGCCAAAAAAGGTGATTGCCGGTTTCAGCACGGCCCCGCAACGGCCGCAGCGGGGAAGTTCCCCGGCGTTAACCATGGCGGCGGCCTCATCAAAGCCCATCAGATCCTTTCCCGGAAGGGGACCGCCGGGTTTGGCGGCGGCCAGGGCTTCTACCTGCACCGGATCTGAACATCTGCGGCAGTAGTGGATAGACGGCGACCCGTGGATCTCAATCACCCTGCGGCTCCCCCCCTTCTGATGGAGGAGATCGATGTTTTGGGTGATAAGGACCTTGAGAAAACCCCTCTTCTCCAGTTCCCCCAAGACTATGTGTACCACCGAGGCTTCTTTTTCCCTGAGGTTATAGATAAGGGAAGCCGCCGCCCGGTAATAGAACGAAGGATCCCTGATAAAATAATTGATATCAAAGATCTTCTCCGCATCCTGTTCCTTGTACAGGCCGTTTTTTCCCCGAAAATCCCGGATCCCTGAAAGGGTACTGACCCCCGCGCCGGTAAGGGCGACACAGCAGGAGGACTGCCGGATCATCTCAAAAAGGGAATCTATCCCCTCTTCCATGGCGGTATCAGCAGGCATATTTATTGATCAACTCAAGTATGGCGGACTGCTTAAAGAGGTCCGCATATTTCCGGGCGCTGGCCCCAAGGCTGTCCGGTTCATCAACTTTCGCACCGGCCTTGAGGAGCATTTCGGTACAAACCGCATCGTTATAACTAACGGCAATGATAATGGCCGTCTGCCCATTCTTGTTTTTCAGGTTTACATCCGCCCCTGCCGCCAGAAGATCCGCCATAATATCATTATGTTTTCCTGAAACAGAGTCTATCAAGGCGGTGCTCTCCCGATCAAAGGCCTGCTGGTTAATCTGCGCGCCCGCCTTAAGCAGCAGGGTTACGATGTTCCGGCTCCCCGCCCGGGCGGCAAGACACAGGAGGGGAACCCCGGTCCCATCCCGGGTATCGGGGGAAAAACCCGCCTGCAGAAACAATTCCACCGCGGTCACCTTCCCCTCGTTTATACAATTTTCAAGGGCCTCCACGGTAACGGGTATTCCCTGTTCAAGGAGGGCGAGTTTTGCCTCTTTGCAGGCTGCAGTGAGGGGCCACCTGACTTTCTCTTTGGAAAAATAAGCGCTCAGATCCGCTTCGTTGTAAAGGGGAATGAGATGTTTTGAAAACACCGGTTCCGTTTTGCCGGCATTGGCGCCCCAGACCAGGAGGGGCAGACCCTTTCCCAGAGTAAAACCGGCAGTATAGGCAAACCAGGAAGACCTGGCGGTGGAGCGGGAAAAAACAACAACAATATGGGTGGCGGAACCAAGCTGCCTGGAGAACAAAGGTTTCTCCGTATGCCAGTCATTTCCCAAAAGCCGCATTTGGCTTTTTATTTTGTTTCTTTTTAACTCCCTGCCGAGTACAGACATCTCTCTTTCCCCATCTTTCCCATACAGTACCATTACTTTCACGATTGTTTCCTGATTATAAAAAAATAGAATCCCTTCCCAATACACTCAATACTATAGAAGGATTCATTATAATATCGGCAGTAAATATCCTGATATTTAAGAATACCGCTCTGTCACGGAAAAAGATATTGACATGGAAATTCAAATTCTGAACTGCAAAGCAAAATGTTGGTACAAAAGGATTTTGCCAAAACTGCCGTGGAAACAGTCCGTTCAGGGGGTGAAAAAACAGCCTTCCTCTGCTCCAGCGATGTTCATGCGATTACGTTGCACAATCATTTCCGGGACGCAAAAATATGCGTTCCCCGGGATGCAGGCATTATGGGTTTTGATAATCTGGATATTCTTGATTCCATACGGCCGCGGCGGTCCAAAAACTGTTGCGGAATCCTCGTCCTATGCGGAGGAGGCCGGGACCTCTGTGATTTTGGATTATAAGGCCAAGCCGTTGCCCAGGATATGGCCCGGATAGTATGAAACCGGGCTTTGGGAAAAGCGCTATTGTTGGGAAAAGCGCTATTGTATAGAAACCTCCCCGCCGCGGTATTGCACATTGCAGCGTTTTCCCCTGAAGGGAATGTGATACAGCGCGGCGTAATCCCA
>JAITJI010000062.1 GCA_031279015.1 Spirochaetaceae bacterium | reverse complement strand
CCAAGGCCCCGGCGGAGCAGGCAAAGCGGAGCCGGAAGCCCGCGGCGGCGGTGAAGCAGGCCAAGGCCCCGGCGGAGCAGGCAAAGCGGAGCCGGAAGCCCGCGGCGGCGGTGAAGCAGGCCAAGGCCCCGGCGGAGCAGGCAAAACGGGGCCGGAAGCCCGCGGGTGGTTCCGGAGAGGGAAAAACGAAGAAGTCCTAGACCTTCGGTGCCATAGCCGCAGAGGCGGTTCTCTCTCCGGGGACTTGAAAGGATGCCGATCCCGGAGTATTACTAATGCATACCATCCAGGAGGGGGGAGTTATGCGGTATGTAGAATTCGGTAAGACCGGGATACAGGTGTCCCGGTTGGGTTTTGGTTGTATGCGTCTTCCCGCTTATGAAAAAGACGGGAAGACTGTTTTTGATGAAGAAAAGGGTATCGCCCTGATCCGCCGGGCCTATGAACTGGGGGTGAATTATTTTGATACCGCTCCGGGGTACTGTGATACCCTGAGTGAGATCATCACCGGCAAGGCTGTCAAGGGTTTCCGGGAGAAGATCTACCTTTCTACAAAGAATCCCATTGAAAATGCCTCAGGAGATGATTACGACAGGCGGCTGGAAACATCCCTTAAAAAGCTGGACACCGGTTATATCGATTTTTATCATTTTTGGGGTATCTCCCTGGATACCTTCATCAATAAGATCTCCGTGCCCGATGGCCCCCTGGATCGGGTAAAGAAGTGGAAGGAGCAGGGTGTGGTACGGCACATATCCTTTTCCTTCCACGACAGTCCCCAGAATCTTGCCGAAATAATCCGCCGGGGGGATGGGGTGTTTGATTCCCTCCTCTGCCAGTACAACCTTCTGGATCGTTCCAACGAGGAGGGTATGGCCTTTGCCCATGCCCGGGGACTGGGAATAGTGATTATGGGTCCCGTGGGGGGCGGCCGTCTGGGAGCGCCTTCCCGGGTCATTCAGGATCTCCTGCCCGGGAAGGTCCAGAGTTCCGCGGAGGTGGCCCTCCGGTTCGTATTCACCAATCCCTGCATCCATATTGCCCTGTCGGGCATGAGCAGTGTTGAAATGTTGGAGGAGAACGCCGCCCTGGCTGATAACATCAATCCCCTGAATGAAGCGGAAAAGCTTCAGCTTGAGGGAATGATGAAGGAAAATGAACGGCTTGCGGGGCTGTACTGTACGGGTTGCAGGTACTGTATGCCCTGTCCCCGGAATATCAATATCCCCGAGATTTTTACCCTGATGAATTATCACCGGGTGTACAAGATCACCGATTTCGCCCGGGAGAACTATGCCCAGATAGGTAAAGTCCCCTGGAGGCAATACAAAGATGCATCGGCCTGCGTGGAATGCGGGGTTTGTGAGGACAAGTGCCCCCAGAAACTACCCATCCGAAATCAGCTAAAGGAGACCCATAAGGCCCTTGTTCTGTGAAGGAATGGAAATTCCCGGGGCTTCGGGAACTATAGTATTGTGAACAATCCTCTTATCAGCACTCTGGTAAGGCTGCGGGGAAATCCCCGGGCCTGCGTGTATACTGAGCCGTTATGGGGTCTCTCCATGAATCTCTGCCTGCCCTACGCATCGGTGTACATGATCGCCTTGGGACTCAGGGACGTGGAAATTGGGTTTATCGCCTCTGTGTATATGTTTACCCAGGTGATCTTCGCCTTCCTGGGCGGACCTATTACCGACAAGCTGGGCCGGCGCAGCACCACAGTGATCTTTGATTTTATCGCCTGGAGTCTCCCCTGTCTTATCTGGATGGGGGCGCGGAATTTCTGGTTTTTTCTGATCGCCGCATTGTTTAACGGTACGATGAAGGTTACCACCAATTCCTGGGACTGCCTCCTCGTGGAGGATGCCGAAAAAAGTGAGATAACCCGGATCTATTCCCTGGTGGTGAGCTGTGGTCATCTTTCCGCCCTCTTTGCCCCCATATCTTCCATTCTGGTATCCCGGTTTACCCTGGTTCCCGCCGTCCGAATCCTCTATATTAACGCCTTTGTGGTAATGACCACCAAACTCATCCTCCTCTATATTTTTTCCCGGGAAACCCGGACCGGCATGGTACGCATGCAGGAAACCCGGGAGGAAAGTATTTTCTCCCTGCTCCGGGGTTACAAGGGGATTATCCGGTTGATGGTAAGATCGAAGGGGACCCTCTTCGCCATTATCATTTCCGCCCTGGTAAGCATTGCGGGGATGATCAACACCACCTTCTGGCAGATCATCGTGAATCAGAAGATCGGGGTGCCCGATACGCTTCTGCCCTTTTTCCCCATGCTGCGATCCATCCTGGCCATGGTCTTCTTTTTCACGATAATCCCCCATCTTACCAGGGTGCATCTGCGGAATCCCCTGCTCCTGGGTTTTGCCAGTTACCTCATAGGGCAGACGATTCTGATCTTCACCCCGCCCGTGGGGGGACTGGGTTATGTGAGTCTCTGCATCTCCCTGATCTTTGACGGTTTTGGAGTTGCCATGCTGGCCATGCTCGCCGAATCCCTGGTGGCCCTCCATGTTGACGCCGCGGAGCGCGCCCGGGTTTTGGCGCTCCTCCAGATGACCGTCATGTTTGTCAGCGCCCCCTTTGGCTGGATCGGCGGCCTCCTCTCAGGGCTTTCCCGGAATCTGCCCTTTGTGATGAACATCCTCATCCTGAGCGCAGGCATCCTGGTGACGCTGCTGTACTATAGGGGAAGGAAGGCAGAGTAAACCGCAGGCGGAGGGATCGTGACCCGCAGGGATAAACAGAAGGCCGAAACCTTTATCGATATCATGCGTTCCGCCGAGGAACTGTTTCTCAGGCAGGGTTATGAACAGACCTCCATGGAGCAGATCGCCTCCCATACGGGGCTCACCAAGGGCGCCCTCTACCATCACTTCAGTTCAAAGGAGGCCCTCTGCGAACGGTTCTGCAGGGAACATTACACCGTTTTACTGGCGGCGGTAGAGCCCTGGGTTAAGGACAGTTCTCTGAGCTGCTTTGAACGGATACGCCGGGCCATCGCCGC
>JAITJI010000112.1 GCA_031279015.1 Spirochaetaceae bacterium | reverse complement strand
TCCTCAAAGAGGCTGGACCGGAGGTCGTTCATGGCAAGCTCTTCATTGGTTCGCAGGCGGCTGCGGAGGTAATAATACCGGCCTTTCAGGGAGCCGCCGGGGAGCAGACCCAGGCGATTCTCTATCATCCGGCTCGCCTCATCCTGCCGTCCGGTATCGATCAGCGCGGAGATATAGACGCTGACCCCCTCCTCATTGGCGGGATCCCGTTCGTAGAGTTCCCGGGCCGCCTGGAGGGCCGCCGCATTGTTCCCTGTGCCATGCTCAATCGCATAAGCCGCAACAAGATCCCCCGGGGAACGGCGTTCCCGCAGAAGCCGCTCCAGCCAGGGACGGGCCTCTGACCATGCCTGCCGGCGGATAGCGTTTTGCAGAGCAAGGCTGACCACCAGGAGGGAGGGATTTTCGGTGTTGAGGAGACGCTGCAACAGCTCCCGGCCTTCGCTCTGATCCTCGCTTCGGTCCGATTCCATGAGGAGCCGGGCCGCATAAACCGCGGCTTCTTCATCCCCGGGCCAGGTTCTGAGGATGGACCTGAGGTAGTTGAGGGCCGCATCCCGGTTCCGGTACCCTTCGGCCTGTACCCGGGCCCGCAGATAGAGGTAGAGCCGGTTACCGGTATCCATGGTTCCGTAGAGATCCAGGGGAACCTGAGCCTGGAGAAACTGCCCCCGTTCAACCAGAATATGGGCCCGCATCAGGATAAACTGGCTGTCCCGGGGGTCCCGCTGGAGGATCTCTGCAATGGCCGGTTCTGCCCGGGACCAGTCCCGATTGTTGTAATAGGACAGGGCGAGCTGCCGTTTTATCGTCATATTGTCGGGGTAACGGATCACCAGGTCGGAGAGCATCCGGATGGCATCCTGCCTCTGGCCGGCGGATTCCATGACCCGGGCAAGTCCCAGCACCGCAGGGTAACAGTCCGGAGAGATCGCATAGACCCTGCGGTATTCCGCCGCCGCCTCATCCGGACGGGCGCTGTGTTCATAGAAAATACCCAGGAAATAGGGAGCCAATACGGAATTGGGGTTCAGTTCCTGTGCCCGCAGAAGATCCGGGAGGAGGTTTTTGGGATACTCCACCGGAGGGGAACGTCCGTTGGAGTTCCGGAGTACCACCAGGAAGGGGAGCACATACTCCAGGTAATCCGTGGAATTGACCGGCGCGGGATGGTAGATCCCCTGCTCCACATCCCGGAGTATCCGGGTATAGATATGGGTTTGAGGCGGATCCACCAGGGGAAAATCAGCCTGAATATCGGGGTAGATCTTGTGCAGCAGCGTTACCGACAGGGCGATCATCATCCTGCCGAATTCCGAATGCCCCAGCTCCCGGCTGCGGATGAGTTCCAGGACCTGCAGCAGGGATGAAGGCGTTCCTGATTCCACCAGAGAACGGATCTCTTCAGCTATACTGCCCCCCCGGGAAGGGGCGGAAATCCCCGGGTTAACGGGGATGCTGGGCAGGGGGGTCTCCGAAACCGGAGGATTGGTCCTGCAGGAGAAGACACTGAAAAAACAGAGGAAAAACAAGACCCCGATTATACCCGGAAAACGGACCGGAACAAAATACGAACCTGACAACAGCAGGAAGAACACCTTTGGGGTATGATTCCCCGGAAAAATCACGGCTTAATATCCTCAGTCTTGTTTTTAGCGCTCAGGGAAATAAAAACCAGGAAAAGACCTACCAGAGCCATGAGGAGGGGCCACCAGTTTTTAATGAACTGTGCAAAGGAAAAGGAAACCACATCCAGGGAGAAAACCAGGAGGAAACCCCCGAGCAAAATAAAAGCCGTCGCAGGGACCACATAGCGGGCCCGAATTTTCCCGTAGCGGTGCCAGCAAGCGGGCAGAAGGGCGAATCCGGCAAAAACCGAAAAGAGAGGCCAGGCTTTGGAAAGACTTAAGGGGATGATCTTAAGGGCCAGAAAAAAAAGAAAAAAACCGATCAATAAAAAAAAAGCCGCAAAGAACAGATACAGCGTACGTTTGTTGAGCCATACCGCCAAACCGGTAAAGGAGGAGCCGAGCAGCACAAACAGGAAGGCAAACAATACGGAACCCCTGGAGGCGTCCGCCAAAGTGCCCAGGAGAAAAGCGCTGCCCAACAGCATAAGCAGAAGACCTGCAAGGAAGACGAGCCGGGCGATTATCCGGCGGGTTACAGCATGACTCATATATCTTAAATATAACAAGACCGGGCTTCTCTTGCCAATGGGAAAAGGCTCCGATACTATAACAGGCATGACCAGAATCATTTCCCCTGTAAAGCGGTCTCTCTTTATGGCAGGGGTGATAATTGGAGGCTTTGCCCTCTTGTTCCCGGGTTGCAGCGTCTTCTCCTCCCGGAAACCGGCAACGGATCCCTACAACATTACCGGAACGCCGGAAAACCGGATTGTATTTCAGGATCTGTTTACCCTGCTGCAGAATGAAAGGGTGAGCGGCCAGGAACAGTTCTCCGTTGTCCGGGAAATTGCCAACGAATATGCCCGGCTTAAGGAATACGGCCGGTTGATCAACTTCCTCAGTTCCTGGCTCAACAAACATCCCGACGATCCCTATACCGCCTGGTACCTCTTTATGATCGCCTATGCCTATACCCAGCAGGACGCCCTGCCGGTAGCGGCCCTGTACTTTGATCGTATCATCAAGAATCATCCCGACCTGCTGATCCGGGGGGAATCCATCCATTTTTTGGCCCTGAATCAGCTTATCACCCTGGTAGACAACCAGGAACAGCTGGTCTGGTATTATGAGGAACTGATCTCCCGGTTTCCCGACAAGATCGACCCCGGGGTTACCTATTTTATGCTTGGTCAGGCCTACGAACGAATTGGGGAATGGAATGAGGTGATTCAGGCCTATACCCAGTTCCTCCCCTACTACGGCACGGTGATTCCCGGCTTCCCCGATGCTTATACCTACGCCAAACAGATTGTGGATTTCAACAATTCCCCCAAGGACTGGACCTTTGACAGCATCAATTCCCTGTTGAGCGCCATTCAAACAGCCCTGGATACCGGTAACAGTGTGCGGCTCTGGCAATACCGGGCGAAAGTCAACTTCTTTGCCCGTTCTTGGGAACAGGAGGATGAGGATAATGCGGGAATGGCGGAATTTAACCTCTCTGATTTTATGCGGGGCAACCGGATCCGCTATGCCCCGGAACTGGACGCCGGTTCCAACGCCAGTGAAGCCTACCTCCGTACCTGGGGATGGTCCCAGTACATTTCAATCTGGTATTTCTATTTCAGAAAGATATATTTCCCCTCAGACCCGGAGATCCACGGACGCTGGGAGTGGGCAGGGGTCTACTATGGAGAGAAATTCTGATGACCAAAATGAGAGCGTGGATGATCCTGGGTTTTCTCCTTCTCCTTGTCCTTCCGGGGACGGACCCCGCGGCGAATGAAGTTTTTTCCGCCGGGACAGATCTCCCCGTCGAACCGGATAGGCCCCGGCGCGCTATTCCCTCGGAGGCGCCCGCCCGCTTCCGGTCTCCGGGCAACCGGGAGGAATTCCATCCCCTGAGTATCGATGGGACGGAACAGCCCCTGACTCAATCCTATATCCGCCGGTATTCCACTCCCGGCGGCCTTACCTGGCTGCAATCCGTCATGGAGCAGGGAGCCCCCTACATGACCTTTATCCGCCGGGAAATCGAGGAGCGGAATCTGCCCCCGGAACTACTCTACCTTCCGGTGATCGAATCGGGATACCTTCCCACGGGGACAAGCAAATCCGGCGCCAAGGGGATCTGGCAGTTCATGCGGAACAGCATCGCCCCCTTTGACATGCGGATAAGCGAATGGATGGATGAACGGATGGATTTCTGGAAGTCTACTCAGGCAGCCCTCCGCAAACTGGAGGAAAACTACCGGTTCCTGGGGGACTGGGCCTTGGCCCTGGCGGCCTACAACGCCGGCTACGGCGGGATAAACCGGATTATCCTGCAGACGGGAATCCGGGACTACTGGACCCTTTCAGAACAAAAGCGTTTGAAAACAGAAACCATCCACTACGTTCCCAAACTCCTGGCGGTTGCCCATATCCTGTCCAACCCCCGGTACTACGGCCTGAATCTTCCCTGGCCTGAAGATCCCCGGTGGACCCGGGTCAAGACGGGCAAGATGGTTGATCTGGACATCCTCGCCCGGGAAGCGGGCCTGGATGCGGGGGAACTGAAACGGTTCAACCGGGAACTCCTTTACAACGTTACCCCCCCGGCGGAGCCGGACTATCAGTTAAAAGTACGGAGCAGCGATGCAGAAGCGGTAAGGGCGGTACTGGAACGGGAGGACCTTGCCCTGATCACCTACCATCTCTACACGATCAGATACGGGGACACCCTTTCCGCCCTGGCACGGCATTACGGCGTATCGGTGGAGCAGATCAGCGCAGCCAATCCCGGCATTAAGGCCCGGTATCTCAAAATCGGGGAGCGGATACGGATCCCCGCCCTGCTCTCCGTGGACCCCTACTCTTCCCGGGGCGCAGCGAGGGAAGAGGCCTGGAGCTTTACGGGAACCCATGTGGTAAAACGGGGGGACACCCTCTGGTCCATAGCCATGACCTACCGGATAGATCCCCAGGTTCTGGCGGAGGCTAACGGTATGGACTTAAACGACATCCTCCGTGAGGGGAGGAGCCTGAAAATCCCTGCCAATTAGGGGATCCGCCCCGCCGGACCGGCAGGGCAAGCCGGACGCACACGGGCCTCCGCGGAGCAGAGATCCGCTTATTCTCATTGCTTGCTCAATAAGGAAAACAGCATGACCAACCGGTCATACTGTTTCTGTGCAGGTCCTTAGTTCGGGCGGAGGCTCGGGAGCCGCAGGGACCGGGAGAAAAGTTCACTGTACATTTCAATATCCACAATCTCCTCCTCCTCGGTGATCGGTATGTACAGGATGGTGTCCGCGGTGATCTTGGTCGAACCGCTAACCTCCCCGGTCTGGTTTGGCCCCAGGTATATGGTCCCGCCAAAGGTCTTAAACAGTTCATAGGTAAGGGTTACGCCTTCAAAGGGCGCCTCCGCCTCTTCAACCAGCTGCTGCAGGAGTTCGTCTATCGTT
>JAITJI010000117.1 GCA_031279015.1 Spirochaetaceae bacterium | reverse complement strand
CGTCATCTTTTCCGCTCTGCAACGTCTATTCTCCCTCGAAATATCTCACTATGCGCCGTATTATATTACTCTTTTTTTCCCATTGTCAAGTTTTCACATGGTTTTGCATGGTTTTGATGGTCTCTTGTCAAGATTCAATAGAAATGTCCCGGAAATTTTACAGTTAACCCTGTATATGGATTTTAGGGGCGAATTTAGGGCCGTTTTTCCCTATTGAGCGGTAAATGTAAACATCCTGCATCCCATACTGCCGCTCTTTTATTTTTTTTAAATATGTCTTAATATTAAACTGCCGATGCCGATAAAAGAAGGTACTTCTGTGAATGTACTGTTATTGGCAGAGGGAGGGATTATTTTGGCATATACGAATGCATTGTCCGCCTACCGGGAAACAAGGATCAAAACCGCCAGTCAGGGGCAGTTGATCATCATGCTCTACGATGAAGCGGTAAAACAGCTTGACCATGGGCTTGAACTCATGGCGGCAAATGCCCGGGAAAAGCGGGATCCCGGAAAAATAGAACAAATCGGGAAGGCAATCGTAAAAACCCAGGAAATTGTCACCGAATTAATGGTTTCCCTGGATTTTGAACAGGGGGGGGATATCGCAAAAAACCTCTTTTCCCTGTACACCTGGTTTAATCAGGAACTTTTGGAATCCAACATCGCCCAGGATATCCGGCGAATCACGGTGGTCCGCAACATGGTCAGCGAACTCCGCTCGGCCTGGACCACGATTGTGGCTAAAGCTTCCACCGGAGGCTTAGGTCAGCCCTCAGAGGGCGTCAATATCGCCGGATAGGGGATGGTATGATCACGGTAACCACGGAACAGGCGGTGCCCGGGATGTCTCTTCCGGTATTTCCCCCTGATTCCGGGGATGAGTACGGGACAGGGCAGGCCGCCGGCAGGGAGCTTCCGGCGGAGGAACTTGACCGGCGGACGGCCATTTTAAAGCGCTTTCGGGAACTGTTGCTCTCCCAGCGGAACCGGTTCCAGGATTATCTTGAGCTGTTGGACAAGCAGCAGGACCTGATTGAGCAGGGCAATCCGGAGGCCCTGCTGGTCCATGTGGAGATGGAAGAACAGATCGTAGGGGATATTTTCTCCATTCAGAGAGTTATCGATCCCCTGGAGGATATGTACCGGGCCGCCTATCCTGAAGTTTCCGGCGGCTCCCCATCCCGTAACGGTACTACCGGCGCCGGATTCTCCGGGGAAATAGGGGGTCTCAAAACCGCTCTGGAGGGTCTAAAGACGGAAGCGGCCCTGCGGCTGGACCGGAATCGGGAACTCCTTTCAAAACGGATGCTCCAAATACGTTCTGAAATAAAAAACCTGCGGGGGAATCCCTTTGCCGCCCGGCCTTCCATTTACGCCGGTTCCGGCGCTCCCTCTCTGATAGATATTCAGGGTTAACACGCCCTTCAGCTTCCGGGAGGGAACGGATATGCAAAAAACAACACCGGGACGGGGGGATCTGCCGCCCCTTTACCTCATCGATGCCTATGGGCTCATCTACCGGTCCTATTTTGCCTTTCTTTCCCGGCCGCTGCGGAACACCGGGGGCCGGAATGTATCGGCCCTCTTTGGTTTTGTCCGGACCCTGGTAAGCCTTATCGATGAGGGGGCCCCTGCGGCCGATACCGATGGCACGGTTCTGCCGGAATTCCGGCGGCCCCGCAGGCTGGCAGTGGTTTTCGATTCCCGGACCCCCACCTTTCGGCATAAGAAGTATCCCGAATACAAGGCAACCCGGCAAAAGGCCCCGGAGGACCTCCACTCCCAGGTTCCCCTGGTAGAAGAGGTATTGAGGGCCCTGAAGATACCCATGTTGCAGGCCGAAGGCTACGAGGCGGATGATATTATCGCCACCCTGGCCCGGCGCTGCCAAGGCGAGGACCGTTCCTGTTACATCCTCTCCTCTGACAAGGATCTGCTCCAGCTCGTAGGGAAGGGTACCTATGAACTGCGGCCGGTGAAGTCCCGGCCCTCCGATGCCGGCGGCGGAACCGGCGGGGGGCTCCCCTATGAACTGGTCGGTCCGGCGGCGGTACGGGCTGAATGGGGGGTGCCGCCGGAAAAAATGCTGGATCTCCTCTCCCTTACCGGGGACAGTTCCGATAATGTGCCCGGCGTTAAAGGGGTAGGTGAAAAAACCGCAATAAAACTCATGGCCCGTTACGGCTCCCTGGACGAGATCTACCGGAATATCGCCGGCATTGAAGGGGCGGTGGGGAAAAAACTGGCCGAAGGCAGGGATAGCGCCTATTTCTCCCGATCCCTCATAGAACTGGAGTACAAGGTTCCCCTCGATCTCAAGGCCATCGACGATCTCTCCGTGGAAGAGCCGGATCGTTCCGCCGGAGCCCGGATACTGCTCCGGGAAGGGCTCCTCAAAAGCGCCCGCGCCCTGGATCCGGCGGTGGAAAAGGCCGCCCTGCCGGAAGCCGGCGGAGGAAACGCCGGAGAGGGATCTGCGGGGAAGGCTTCCGGGGGGGAAGAGGCGGACCCGGTCCTCCTGGGGGAAGGCAAGTACCGGATCATCCTGGACTTGGCGGAACTGGAGGCCTTCCTGCGGGAGGCAAAAAAACAGAAACTTTTGGCCCTGGACTTTGAAACGGATTCCCTTGACGCATGGAATGCCCGGCCCATCGGCATATCCCTGGCCCTGCGTCCAAAGGAAGCGGTTTACGTACCCGTGGCGGCCCATCGGGGCCGAAGTCCCGGGGATATGGCGGATGCCCCCTTCCTCGACCCCGGTTTGGTACGGGATCGGCTTGTACCCCTTCTGGGGGATCCCGCCATGACCATTGCCGCCCACAACGCCAAATACGATTATAAGGTATCCCGGGGCTGGGGTATTCCCCGGTGGAGTTGCGGAATATGGGATACTATGGTAGCCGCCTGGATTGACGATCCGGAACGGAACAATTACTCCCTGGATTCCCTGGCGGCCTATCGCTTCAGCTACACTCCTACGGCCTACAACGATATCGTAGCCAAGGGGGCCTCCTTTGATACGGTTCCCCTGGAAACTGCCGCCCGTTACTCCGCGGAAGACGCGGATCTGACCCTCCGGCTCAAAGCATGGCTGGAACCGCGGCTGCAAAGGGCGGATTCCCTGGATCTCTTCCGGAATCTGGAGATGCCCCTCCTCCCCATCCTTGCGGAGATGGAGGGTGTGGGGATCAAAATTGAAAAAAAGGTGCTCCACGATTACGGTATCGAACTTTCCGGCGAATTAAAGGCCATTGAAGGGGAAACGTGGAAAACCGTGGGACACGAATTCAACCTGGCCTCCACCAAACAGCTCAGGGAGGTGCTTTTTACCGAACGGAAACTCAGTCCCGGAAAAAAAACCAAGACCGGTTACTCCACCGATGTGGCGGTGCTGGAAGAGCTGGCCCGGGAGGACCCCGTACCCGCCCTTATCCTGCGGCACCGGACCCTGGCAAAACTCAAATCCACCTACGTGGATACCCTGGCGGAACAGGCGGACCGGAACAACCGGCTGCACACCAACTTTGTCCAAACCGGCACCGCCACGGGCCGGCTTTCAAGCCGGGAGCCCAATCTGCAGAACCTCCCCATCCGGGATGAGCAGGGCCGCCGGATCCGGGAGGCCTTTATCGCCGATCCCGGCCGGCTTCTCATCTCTGCGGATTATAGTCAGATAGAACTGGTAGTGCTGGCCCATCTTTCCCGGGATGAGGGACTCTGCTCCGCCTTCCGGGAGGGTAAGGATGTCCACGCCCGGACCGCGGCCCTCATCTTCGGCATCGACGAATCCGCCGTCAGACCCGATCAGCGGCGGATAGCCAAAACCATCAACTTTGGGGTGATGTACGGGATGAGCGCCTTCCGGCTTTCCAACGAACTGGGGATAAGCCGGACCGAAGCGGCTTCCTTTATCGCGGCCTACTTCAAGACCTATGCGGGGGTCCGCCAATACATCGACGAATTGATCAGAAAAACCGAAGAAACCGGTTTCGCCGCCACGATCCTTGGACGGAGGCGGTATATCCCGGCGATCAACTCCCGGAATAAAACCGAAAAGGCCGCCGCCGAACGGGTGGCGGTAAACACCCCCATTCAGGGTTCCGCCGCGGATATCGTCAAAACCGCCATGCTGAACCTGGACAGAGCCCTGGCCGCGGAGCGGAGCCCCGCCCGGCTTCTCCTGCAGGTACACGACGAACTGATCCTGGACTGCCCCAGGGCGGATGTCCCGGCGGCCGCGGAACTTGTCCGGCGGGAGATGGAGAATGCCGTTACCCTGTGCATTCCCCTCCGGGTAAGCGTCGAAAAGGGCAAACGCTGGGGGGATTTTCATTGAGCGGAGGCCCACCGGGGTTCCTCATCGGGCTTACGGGGATGTACTGTGCGGGAAAGAATCACGTGGCGGCCTTCCTGGAAAGGCGGGGGCTGCCGGTGCTGGAACTGGACAGGCTGGGACATGAGGTTATCAATACCGAACAGGAGGCCATCCTGGCGCGGTTCGGGACCGGAATCCTGGGCGCCGGAGGCCGGATAGACAGGAAACTGCTGGGGGCCCGGGTCTTTGGGAAACCCGCCGAACTGGCTGTTCTGGAAGGGATCATCCATCCGGCGGTAAACCGTCTCACCGAAGGGTGGCTTGAAAAAAACCGGGGCAGGTCCTGCGTCATCAACGCCGCCCTGCTCCACCGGTCAGCGGCCTTTCAGCGGCTGGACTGTATCATCCTTGTAAAGGCGCCGGTTCTCATCCGGCTGCTACGGGCCCGGAGGCGGGACAGGCTGCCCTGGGCCGCCCTGATCAAACGATTCTACAGCCAGAGGGGATTCATCCCTCAATATTTAAGAAAAACAACCGATATTTATACCGTGTATAACCATGGGTTTTCCGGTGATGATACGGAAAAACAGGTCGATGCCATCCTCTCCCGTATTGGGATTTTTCAGGAAACCTGATTCGGCGGGACAAACCGGATAGTATAGGTTGATGTTATGGAAAAGAAAAAACTGCTGCTGGTAGCAATTTCGGTTGGGGTATTCCTCGTCATAGTGATTGGGGCTTCGTTACTGGTATTTTCTCCGGGAGGCGCCGTAACCGCTGCGGCCCGGCGGCCCATCCCCCCCGGTTCGCCGGGAGTCAGCCCGGTGGCGCCGGCGCAGAATCAATCCGTTCCGGCGGATCCTGCCGGTTTAGCGCAGAACCCCGATGATCTGCCGGCCCTTCCAAGTTCTCCTGCTCCTGTGGGAGCAGCAGTCCCCGCCGCCGATGATACCCTCCGGCAGTTTGGGGTACCGCAAAACACGGAAAACGGGGAAAACCGGGTGGTGATTACGGTTTCCCGGCCTTCAACCGCCGCAGTCAACGAATCAGCCCCCCCGCCTCCAAAACAGCCCCGGAGCGATGCGGCGGCTAAATCAAGCCCCCCGCGGACTACCACCGTCGCTAAGGCACAGCCAAAACCGGCCCAGAAACCCGCAGCCGCACCAAAGCCCAAGACATACGATGCGTTCTGGGTCCAGGCAGGTTCCTTTAGCGTCAGAAACCGGGCGGATACGGTCAGGGAAACCCTGGCCTCCAAGGGAATAGCCTCGATCATCGAAAACCGGGATGTAAACGGAAAAACCTGGTACCGGGTACGGGTGGGGCCCTATGTCTCCCAAAATGAGGCCGATTACTGGTTATCCCTCATCAAGCTGATAGAAGGGTTTGAGGGAAGTCAGGTCTGGAAGAGCCGGGTGCGGCAATAGGCCCCCGGCTACTCCGTATAGAGGGACCGCAGCAATTCCGGGTTGGCCCCAAGTTCATTCCGTAAATACCGATCCATCCCGCCAAAGACGGTCTCGATACAATCAAGCGCGGCCCCGATATAGCCGGGACAGACGGTCATCAGAGGCTCCAGATGGGGGGATTCCTCAAGCCAGGAGCGGTATTTCCCCCGGATATACTCCCGGGAGAGGAGATAATCCTCCATGATGATCTCCCGGTCAACCCCCAGGGCTGAGAGGAGCAGGGCCGCCCCGATACCGGTCCGGTCCTTACCGGCGGAGCAGTGGAACAGGAGGGGACTGTTTTCCGGGTCCGAAAGGATAGAAAAAAACCGGCGGTATTGGGGACGGCAGTCGGACACCATGCTTATGTAGAGCTGCCGCATCATCTCTTCTCCGGCGGCGCCCGTTTTAATCTGCCTTAGATTCAGCATACTCCCCGCATAAATTGACAGGACGTAGACCTTTTTTACCGTAGATAATTCCCCGTCCGGGGCCTGGGTTCGCTCTTCGGAATCCCGAAAATCTACAATGGTTTTGATTCGCCGGTTTTCAAGGTGGACCTTCGCCTGGGGGCTGAGATCCTTCAGATCCCCCGCCCGGTAGAACATATCCCACTTAACATACCGGCCGGCGGCGGGGTATCCTCCCAGATCCCGGGTATTGTATAATCCCTCCAGAGGGAGCAGCCGAACCCTGTGGGGCCGGGTTGTGTCATTGTTCATCGCTTCACCTGTGTCCAGTGTATATATTTTCCGATAAAGTATCTATGATAATGCAAAGGAGTGTGTTATGAAACAAACCATCTCATACGTGATAGTAACCCCCTACACTATCGCCAAAAGCCGGACCGGCGGCGTGATGTCCCGGTTGCTGGCCCGGGTGGATCTGGAACTGGTAGGGGCTCAGATGATCGCCCCGGATGAGGCCTTTGCCCGGGAATATGCAATGTACCTGCGACGGCAGAACGCCCCAAACGACATCACCCTGCTGTCGGATTATGTGGAACAGAACCTGGCCCCCTCCGGAGGACGGCGGCACCGGACCCTGCTGCTCCTCTTCTGCGGAGAGAACCCCTGCGAAAAACTGGTAGATATCTGCGGCCACCTCTATTCAGAACACCGGATCAACGATATCGACACCCTGACGGGGGAAACCATCCGGGACACCTATGCGGATCTCATATCGTCGCCGGACAATCCCGCCAAGCCAACCTACTTTGAACCGGCGGTAATTACCCCCCGGAATCAGAAGGACGCCGACGAGGATCTGGCTCTTTTTTCACGGTTTCTTGAGGGACAGGAAAACATCATCAGAAACATCCAGTATCCGGACCCCTCCAAGATAGAACAGACTCTGGTGATCATCAAGCCCGATAACTGGAGCCATCCCTCCTCAAAACCCGGAACCATCATCGATATGTTCTCCCGTACAGGCCTGCGGATCGTGGGGCTCAAGGTTCACCGTTTTTCCCTGGTAGAGGCCCTGGAATTTTACGGTCCCGTAGAGGGAGCCCTGGAAGAAAAACTGGCCCCCGTCTATGGGAAAAAAGCCCGGGAGATTCTGGAGAGAGAACTCGGCTTTACCCTGAACGAAGAAGTGGAAAAGGCCCTCACCGCCAGCGTGGGCATGGCATACGCCCGGGATCAATTCCGGCGAATCGTCAAATACATGTCCGGCATCAAGCCCGAAGAAGGCGCCAGCCACACCGGCAGCAACAAGCCCGGCAACGTCATGTGCCTTATCCTCTTCTACGAAGGGGAAAACGCCATCCGGAAAATCCGGGACGTACTGGGTCCCACGGATCCCCTCAAGGCCCCCAGCGGTACGGTACGCCGGGAATTTGGCAGCAACGTCATGGAAAACACCGCCCATGCCTCGGATTCCCCGGAAAGCGTAAAACGGGAGCAGATGATTGTCCGGATAAACGAAAATCACCTGCGGGATATCATCAACGAATACCTAATCAAGAATCGACAGTAACTCTACCTTGAATATCAACGCCGAATTCGGGGGAATCGTACTGCCCGCCCCCCGTTCGCCATAGGCCAGGGCGGAGGGGATAAAAAGCCGGTAGGTACTACCCTGGGACATCAGGATTATTCCCTCCGCCCAGCCGGGGATAACCCCCTCCAGGGAAAACCGGGCGGGTTCGTTCCGGACATAGGAGCTGTCAAAAACGGTCCCGTCAAGGAAGGCTCCTTCGTAGTGCACCTCCACCATACTGTCAACTCCGGGTTTTGGACCGGTCCCTTCGACAATAACCTCGTACTGAAGGCCGCTGGCAGTGGTGTAGACCCCCGGTTTGGCGCCGTTTTCCGCCAGGAAGACCGTCTCCTTCTGCAGGTTTTCCTCCGCCCGGATCGCCATGACCGCGGTAAAGGCGCCCTGAATGATCGCTATGGCCTCATCGCTTGATATCCGGGGGGTATTACCCTCCAGGGAATCGCTGAAGCCCTTGATAAATTCATCATAATCAAACTGCAACCCGGTCTGTTTCAGGTCCGTTCCCAAAACCACCCCAAAGGCATAACTGGTATCCGGGTCCGCCCCGTTTTTTGCTTTTGGAGCGGCTGTAGTTCCGGAGGGGGACACCCCCTTGGCGGAGGTATTTGCCGGCGAATTTCCGCCGGTTTCCGGCTTTTTGGCATTTACATTTTTGTCGGATTTGCCTCCGGCGGCGCAGGCAAACAGGACAACGGTTACCATAAAAATGGCAATAATGATCTTCTTCAACATCTTCTATTCCAAATCGTTAAGATTTCAGGATTACTTACCCGAATGACCCCATATACCTATAGACCCCAATCCCGGTTTTAGGGGTACTCTGTAAGCATAACAACTACCGGGCAGGAATACAAGGAGAAAACGGGCAAGGAATTTAACCGCCGGGCCTTTGGCCCAAAACCACCCGGACTGCATGAACAAAAGCATCAATTTCAGGGTAAAAGTTCAAGGTAAAAGCTTGTGGTTCGTGAGGACGGAACTCCGCAGTGTCCGCCCATAGCGCCCCGCTCCGGCCTTCTCACCCCGCCCGGGCGGAGCTGCGGGGGCGCGCGGACCCGCCGGGTCTGATGCGCCCCTCCAATCCCTTGCGCGGGCTCTGCCCCCGCAACCCCCGATTTAGCGGAAAAATTCCGCTCATAATAACTAACCTCAATGCACAACACAGGTTGCTCCGTAGTTGATTACTGTATAGGACTTAGGATACCAATATGCTCCCGCGGCATAAAAATAAATATCCCACATAGCATCAAGTCGCCAGTCGGCGGGCGTCGAACCGCCGCCACTACCGCCGCCACTACCGCTGCCGCTTGAAGCCGCCACGGTCACCGTTACTCTATAGGTCTGGGTGCTCCCGTCCTCCGCCGTCACCGTGCAGCCTACCGCACCGGCGTAGCTCTTCGCCGTCACCGGATCAGGGCTGATCGACACCCCGCTGTGGGTCACCGACGCCGCCATGCCGCTCACCGCAGTCCCGTAGGGTACGTCTACCCTGATGTCCGTCCCGTTGATGCTTCCCGCAGCGGACACGGGAGAGGTAATGCTAAAAGCCGTTATCGCCTTCCCCGACACGGCCTGCGGGTCGGGATCTAAGGGGTCAAGGGGATTGTACCCATGGTCCACCTCC
>JAITJI010000079.1 GCA_031279015.1 Spirochaetaceae bacterium | reverse complement strand
CTTTCACCCAGATAATCAAGGCCCGCCCAGACAAACTGGCCTATAACCTTATCGTTTTCCAGGACATAGAACCAGGGGTTTTTACTTACCACATCTTCATAATTTTCCGCCGTACCGCTGTAGTATTCATAGCACTCGGTCCCGGCAATCGGTTTATCAATGGCCGCTGTATAGGCTTCATAGAGGGCTTCATGGTAATTGAGTCCCAACACATCCACGTCCTCCGTCAATTCTTTCATAATTTCCACAAGGCGGCTTACAGGCGCGCCTATCAGGTTTCGCGGGATAACATGGGGATGGAGAGCGCAGGTTACCGGACGGCTGTCTAGGGTACGGACAAAAGATGCCAACATCCGTTGGACTGGGGGCATGGTTCCCGCTCCCTGTTCCTCCACCTCGTTTCCGATGCTCCACAGGAATACCGAGGGATGGTTTCTGTCCCGCAGGATAAGCGTTTCCAAATCGCGCCGCCAATCATCCTCAAAATGGGCGGCGTAATAGCCGCTTCTCCATTTATCAAAACATTCATCAATTACATAAAAACCAAGTTCATCGCAGAGATCGAGGAATTCCTCCGCAGGCGGATTGTGGCTGGTCCGCACCGAGTTACAGCCTATGCTTTTCAGGGTGAGGAGCCTGCGCCGCCATGCGGCGTCATAATAGGCGGAGCCAAGGATCCCGCAGTCGTGGTGCAAGCATACCCCCTTGAGTTTCACCGGCTTGCTGTTGATCCGCATCCCCTTTTTCGGGAGGATCTCCACCGTGCGGATGCCGAAAGGCACTTCCATCGGCTTGCCGATTTCGCCCTCCTCCCCCTCAAGGCTCACATAAGCCCGGTATAGATGTGGACTATCAGCGCTCCAAAGGAGAGGGCTTTGAACAAGGCAACTCTGGCGTACCACGGTTTCCCCGCCTGCCGTAACCTTGAAGGAACAAGATACTTCGGCAACGGCAGCGCCGCCAGGGCCGGTTATCACAAGGCAAACCTCGCCTCCCGCGGCATTACCCCTGTTGACCACCGTCGTCTCCACCGTTATTTCAGCGCTCCCCGCCGGGGCCTCCGTGATTTTTGCGCCGACGCGGACACCCCAGGTTTTGATATGCAGGGCCGGTGCTATCCGCAGGTACACGTTCCGGTACAAACCCGAACCGGAATACCAGCGATCCGGGGCCTCTCTGCCGTTATCCAAGCATACCGCTACGATATTTCTACCGGGCTTTACCAGGGTGGTGATGTCCAACTCAAAAGAAGAATAGCCATAGGCTCTGCCCCCTGCTTTCCGTCCATTGATATACACCGTGCTGTTCCGGTAAGCCCCGCCGAAGTACAGGTACACCCCGCCGGCGGCTTCCGGTGAAACGAGTTTTTCTTTAGGCAGGAAGAATTCTTTGCGGTACCAAGCCGTCCCCTGCCAGGCAAAAAAGCCCTGCATATTTTGATGAGTGTAGGAATCTTCCTCGCCCCGGTCAAAGGGCTGGCTGATGACCCAGTCATGGGGAAGGTCGATACGCTTCCATGTCCGGTCGGGATACTCCTCCCTATGCGCTCCTTCCGGGTTGCCCAGGAGGAATTTCCAGTCAGCGTTAAAGAGCATCGCGTTTCCATCCTGCATGACGATTCCCCTACCGGTACTTCGCTTTTTGCTCGTCAATAACAGCCTGCGCGCCGGAATTGAGCCAGTCCCTTATGCCCGCATCCCAAACCCGGTCAAATTCACCGGGTTTGGCGCAGATAAGATTGACGCTGAGGGTCTTTTCCTTATCCACCAAAACCTGGCGTACTGGAGCAAGGGAGAGGATGGTTGCAGAAACATAAGGCTCAACCTTTGCGTTGGTAGAAGACATCTGATAGGCTACGGTAACATCTTCGGGGGGAATACCGGGATAACTGGCGGAAAGAACCTGTCCAAAATGTTCCGCGGGTACCACGTATCCGTTGATGCTCATGGTGTAGTCCACATTGACGCCGGAGTTTTGTATCCAGGCGCCGGTCGCAGTCTTAGGTATCTCGACGCCGCCTGTCTTGATGTGGTTAATTCCCTCGTTGCCGAACTGGAGAAAATGATAGTTTTCATAGCGGCAGAGCCAGTTGGCGTAACGGAGAGCCGCTTCCAAATTCCGGCTCGTTTTTGGTACGAAGAAAATGAGCCCTCCTGCCGCAGGAGAGCCGCGCTTGGGGGTAAGGCCAGCGGAATTTGTGAAGGGATCGATAGGGATGAACTTCGCTCCGGGGATGTTTTTCTCCAGTTCCGTCTGCATTTGGAGATTCTGGCGGTAGGGTTGATCCCAGTTGTGCTGGAAGGCCCCGACAACACCGCTCTTCATCACGTTGCTTGGAGTCGTGTCATCGCTGTAGAGGGGGAAATCCGGATCGATAAGACCGTCATTGTACATTCTGTTGAGAAACCGGAGGGCGTCTTTGACTCCGGGAACCATAAGTTGCCGTTCAGCCACCGTGTTTACCCACCTATCCCTGGCGGGAAGAGCGGGATCCATAAAGGACAGGAAAATGTTGTATACCTGCCAGCGCACATCATTGGTGATGAGGAAGGGAAGCACCCGATTCACTCCCAGCCTGGCGGCGTTGTTTTTGAAGGCCGTCATCGTATCGTAGAACTGCTGGGTGGTCTTGGGTATGGGCAGCCCCAATTTGTCGAGCCAATCCTTGCGGATAAACGTATTATGGGATGCGGTATACATGTACTTATTGCTGATACCGTAGAGTGCGCCGGTATCCACATCCTTGCTGTGCCAAATCAGATTCTGACCGGGAATTGCGGGATCCTCTCCCATCATTTCCTTCATATCGGTAAGGAGGGTATCGACATAGGGGGCCAGATCGTACACCCCGCCCTGAAGCCCCCAGTTCCTGACATTGTCCATACTGTAGGTATAGCAGAGATCCGGCGCATCCTGGGCCGCCATACGGGCGACTATGTCGGCTTCTTCAGTCCAGCGGCTTACAGGGACAAAGGTTATTTGAATGTTTTCATCTTTCAGAACCTTGGCCTTGATCCAGTCTGTCCATGCGTTATTCGTGGGGTCGGTCTTGCCGCCATCGGTACCCCGGTCAAAGACTTCTACCGTAATGGCAGCCACTCCTCCGCTTTGGGAAGCGCTTGATTGCTGTCCTCCACCGGCAGCAGAGATCACTGCCGCCGTTAATAAAGCGGCGATCAGAAAAAGACATCGTTTCATATTTTCCTCCATAAAAAAATAAAGATATTAGAGTAAATAATAGTATTGATCTTCCGTACTCACAATGGTTAAAATAAAGAAAATTAGGTATAAATTATAGATCAAGCGGGCGGCCCGCGTTCAACTCTGAAGTGCAACACTTAGCCCAGTAGCCCTGGTATGGCCCATACCAGGGCTACAAAAAAACGGCAAATCCTTATGATGGTGTTTACCACCACCTCATCAATAAGGAGTAATGCCGTTATGGTCAAGTCTAGCACAACTCAGGAAAACTGCTATGCCCATCTGTCCCTCCCAGAGCGGGAGGAGATCGCTATCGCCCTGGAACAAGGTCAATCCATGCGTTCTATCGCCTTCTCCCCGGGAAGAAGCCCCTCCTCCGTCAGCCGGGAGATAAAGCGGAACAGCCCGCCGCTGAACAAGGTCACATACCGG
>JAITJI010000121.1 GCA_031279015.1 Spirochaetaceae bacterium | reverse complement strand
GTGGCTATAGTGGAGGTGTTACACCTGTTCCCATTCCGAACACAGAAGTTAAGCCCTCTTACGCCGATGATACTGCCTCTGGAAGGGGTGGGAAAGTAGGTCGCCGCCAGGCTTTTTTTTGTTTTTTTTGCGGATCCGTTATACCCGGCAATCCGTCCAACAGAGAATATTTTATCAGGCTTTACAGGGACAAGGTATGGCTTGCAAAAATATGCATTTTATCGTATTGTATCTGTATAAATATGCACGGGGGACCTATGGCGGGTGACAAAATCACCATCAAAGATTTTATTTCAGAGATAACCGGAAACGATTATATCGATGCCCGACTATACGGTAAATATAACGTTAAACGGGGACTCCGTAACGCCGATGGAACCGGTGTGCTCGTGGGCTTGACCCGGATTGGGGATGTCCATGGTTATATCATTGTGGATGGCGAAAAAGTCCCCGCAGACGGCAAATTGTACTACCGGGGCATTGATGTAGAGGATATTGTACGGGCCACCGCTGCAGAGGGACGGTTTGGGTTTGAGGAAACGGTTTATCTCCTCATGTTCGGTGTTCTGCCCACAAAGGATCAATTAGAAAAATTCTGTACCCTCATGGGTGAAAACCGGTCCTTGCCGGCGAATTTTGCCGAAGACTCCATCATGAAGGCCCCTTCCCGGGACATTATGAACAAATTGGCCCGTTCCGTATTGACGCTTTACTCCTACGATGATGATCCTGACAATCAGTCCCCGGAAAATGTACTCCGCCAGTGCATTGAACTTATCGCCCGGTTTCCCACCATAGTGGCCTACTCCTATATGGCAAAGAAGCACTACTATGACAACGAAAGCCTCATCATCCACCTGCCCGCTTCAAGTTGTCAAAGCGCCGAAACGATCCTCTCGCTGATCCGGCCGGATCAGCAGTTTAACCGGCTGGAGGCGGAGATTCTGGATCTGTCCCTGATCCTCCATGCCGAACATGGGGGCGGGAACAACTCCACCTTTGCGGTGCACCTGGTCTCCTCCGCCGATACCGATACCTATGCCGCTCTGTCCGCAGGGATAGGCTCTCTCAAGGGTTTTAAGCATGGCGGGGCCAACCGCAAGGTTATTGGTATGATGGAAGACATCAAGTCGAATGTTAAACGCTGGGACGACGAGGGTGCAGTGATGGATTACCTCATCAGGATCCTGAAGGGTGAAGCCTACGATGGTTCCGGGTTGATCTACGGTCAGGGACATGCGGTGTATACCAAGTCGGACCCCCGGACGGTACTGCTCCGGGAAAAGGCGGGAATTCTGGCCCGGGAAAAGGGACTCGTCGATGAATTTAATCTTTACCGCCTTGTTGAAGGCTTGATTGCCCGGGTTTTCAAAAAGGTTAAGGGTTCCGACAAGGATATCTGTACCAATGTGGACTTCTATTCCGGTTTTATCTACCGGATGCTGGGGATCCCTGCGGAACTCTATACACCCCTCTTTGCGGTGAGTCGGGTCGCCGGTTGGTGCGCCCACCGTATGGAAGAGATCATCGCCGGGGGCCGTATCATTCGGCCCGCCTATAAATGCGTTCAGCGGCGGCTGGACTATACGCCCCTGGAGGATCGCTAGGGCTGTCCCTGTCGGAAACAACACAGCCCGGCCGCCGGAGCTAATATTGACCCGCAGAAAACAAGAATTGTTAAATTCATACCGGTTCCTCAAAGCGGCTTTTGTCCGTTTGTGCAAAAATATACCCTGTTGTTTTTAAAAAAACACAATAGGCGGGGCTCGCAGGGACGGCAATTTTGAACTAATTTTTTAACTGAGTGAAGATACCCAGGAGCAATATCCTGGGCATCTTCGGTGGAGTTTTATCACTCCTCTTCTTCTTTCACCCTGAATGCCTCCGCGGATTTGATCACATCGTCGGCAATCCTCCCTGAGATGGGCGCGTAGTGGTCAAATTCCACGCTGAAAGATCCGGTGCCGCTGGTAATGGACCGGAGATCGATGGAGTAACGGAGGAGTTCCGCCTGGGGAACCTGGGCGCGGATCTCTCCGATGCCCCCTACGGTGTCCTGGCCCAGGATCTTGCCCCGTTTTCCTGAAAGGTCCGACATCACGTCTCCCAGGTATTTTTCCTCCACAAATACCGTCAGATTCATGATCGGTTCCAGCAAGGTGGGGCTGGCCTGTTTCATTGCCTCCCGGAAGGCGTTGCGGGAGGCCAGTTTGAAGGAGAGTTCCGAAGAATCCACCGGGTGGTACTTGCCGTCTACAATGGTCACTTCCACGTCCACCACGGGGTAGCCCGCCATGGTGCCCCGGGCCATGCCTTCGGCAATGCCCTTTTCAACCCCGGGGATATAGTTCTTGGGAACCGCCCCGCCGAAGATGGCATTGACAAACTTGTATCCCTCTCCCCGGGCCAGGGGACTGATGTCCAGCACCACCTTGCCGTATTGGCCGTGACCCCCGGTCTGTTTCTTGTGGGTGTATTCGGCGGAGGCCTTTTTGGTGATCGTTTCCCGGTAGGCCACTCGGGGGATATGGGTTTCAACTTCGATCTTCTGGTTCTGCCTGATCTTATCCAGGATGATATTCACCTGGAGCTCACCCATGCCGGAGATCATCGCTTCCTTGGTTTCGGTATTAAAAACATAGCGGAAGGTTTTATCCTCTTCGGTTGCCCGGATGAGGAATTCACCGAGCTTGTCATCATCCTTTTTGGCCACCGCGTTTACCGCCACCGAATGAACCGGTTCGGGAAGCCGGAGGTGTACAAAGTTCAGGCTGCTGTCACCGGCGCTCAGGGTATCGTTGGTTTTGAGGGTTGCCGACTTGGCGATGATCCCCACATCCCCGGCATCCAGTTCCCGGACTTCTTCCAGTTTTTTACCCACACAGGTGTAGATCTTGCCCACCCGCTCCTTTTTATTTTCGGAGACATTGAGGATATCCGATTCGGAACTCAGTTTTCCGCTGACGATCTTTACCCAGGAGAGTTTCCCGGAGAATTGGTCGTAGCTGGTCTTGATTACCAGGGCCGAGAAGGGTTTAGCGGGGTCGATGGGGACCTCCTGCCGTTCTCCTTCCGCCGTCAGGGCCAGATCCTTGGCGGTAAAGGGAGAAGGGCCAATCCCGGCGACAAAGTCCAGCAGGGGGAGGAGGCCGGAATTCTTCAGGGCAACCCCCGCAAAGGCGGGTACAAAGGAGTTGGCCGCCAGGGCTTCAATAAGACCAGCGTGGATCTCCTCCGCCGTCAGGGCGCCCTTGTCGATATACTTCTCCATCAAGGTATCGTCCCCCTCGGCGGCAGCCTCGATGAGCCGTTCCCGGGCAGCGGCCACGGCTTCCTCATACTCCGCCGGAATGGGCCCTTCCTTTTCAATGGTATCCCCATCCTGGGCAAAATAGGCCTTTTCCTCCAGGATATCGATCACCCCCTTAAAACCGGGGCCAATGCCCATGGGCAGGGTGACGGGAACAGGGCTCACCTGGAATTTCTCTTTTATATCCGCCAGGACCGCATCAAAGGCCGCCCGTTCTTCATCCAGCTTTGTGATAAAAATGCCCCGGGGCTTCTTCCGGTCATCAAGATTACGCCAGAGTTTTACCGTTTCTATCTGTACTCCCGCCCGGCCATCCACCGTTAAAAGGGCGCATTCCGATGCCCGGAAACTGAGAATCACATCCCCCAGGAAGTCTGAAGATCCGGGGGTATCAAATATGTTGATCTTTCTGCCCTTCCGTTCCAGATGGGCCAGGACTGTATGAATGGAGATTTTCCGCTCAATTTCCTCGGGGCTGTAATCTCCTGCCGTTTTGCCGGATTCCACCGTCTCTGCCCGGGGAATTATACCCCCCACAAAGAGAAGATGTTCAAAGAGAGTAGTCTTGCCGGTTCCACCATGACCGGCAATGGAAACATTTTTGATAAGATCCGTGGTGTAACTCATAGAGGCGCTCCTTACAATTCTATATGTATGTACCATCATGGAACGGACTGGCGGGAATGTCAAGGAAAATGTCGGGCTGCCGCAAAATAAACGCAAAAATGTGGGGAACGGGAAAGATAGGGGATGTTTTCAAAAATCCCGGAATGCCCTATAGTAAGGGTATGGATGAAAGAAGAAGGACGATTCGGGAGATGAAGGAACAGCAGCGGGAGGATCTGCTTGCTGTGGATCGGCTATTGGAAGAACTGGGCGCCGCCCTGTTGGGACGGCTCAGTTCCGCCGGCGGGGCCGGAGATCCCGAACCCGGAGAGGAAGCTTCCGAAGGGACGCTTGTACCCTTTTCCGTACCGGGTGAAACATCCGCAGAGGAGAGGGGGAGCGCCCCTTCACACCCCTGGGGTGCGGCCAGGCCGGTTCCGGAGGATATTGCAGCCTATCATCAGCTTTTAAGGGAAATTGAGGCTTGTGAAGAGAATATCCGGATCATCAATGCAGGCATTATCCGCATTAAGGAACTGGAAGACCTTGTCCGGCAGTTGGAAAAGACAAGCGCCGAAGAGACAAAAAACCTGTACGGTCTGTATGCCCGGTTGGGGGAACTTGTTTTGGAGGATCCCGGTTTTGCGGAGTTTACCGAACCGTACCGGAAACAGCTTGACTACCTGACATCGAAGGTCAAGTCCCTGGGGGATCGGCTGGATGTGCTTGCCGAAAGGGGAGACGCCGGTTTGTTTTCCTGGATTGGAAAAAACACCCAAACGGTGGTAATCCGCTCCTTTCTGGGGAAGAATCAGAAAAACATACGGCAGATATATGCCGCCGCAGGGGAACAGTTCAGCTCTTCCCCCGTCCGGGAGGGGGATCTTGATGCCGGGATCAGGGAGATCCTGGATGAAATCAGGGAGAGACGGAAGGTTCAGGCGGAATTAACCGGGGAACTGACCCGTCTGCGGGAGGAACGGCGACATATTGGCGAGTCCTTTGGTTCCGAGGGAAACCCCCGGCGGAGGATCAGGACTCTGGAACGGCAAATCATCCATGCCCGGGAACAGCTTCGGGAGCTATACCTCCGTTATGGGGCACGGCTTGAAGGAGCCGCTTCATCAAAAGGATCGGAAGCCCCCTTCACCGCGGATGACAGATCCCTGCTGGATAGGATTCGTCAGCTTCGGAAAACCGTCAGAGACTATGACGGGCGGATCGAAACCCTGGAGGCTTCCCTGGCCATTGATGAAGAGCGGGAAAGAATTGCCAAAAAGGAAAAGGCCATTGCGGAGCAGCAGCAACGAATAGCCGTCTCTGAAGGGATCATAGCCGACCTGGAAAGGCAAATTGAAGAAGCCCGGCGATGTATTGAGGAATTATCAAAAAAACTGTAAATTATATATTATTATAGAAGGAATTTACTTTCAGGATTCAAATGAACTTTGAAAGTCCCGGTGAACTATGGCAGTAAAGAGTGAAAAGAAAACCGTTCCGGCGGTGCGGACCGGACAAAAAACCGGAGGGAAGCCTCTTCCCCCGGCCCCTTCCCAAAAGACCCGGACCAGAGCCCCGGATGCCGCGGAAAAACAGGCCGCCGGAAAGACCGCCGGGCCGCCGGGGGTCTACGACGAATCGAAGATCAAGACCCTCTCCTCCCTGGAGCATATCCGGCTGCGGACCGGTATGTACATCGGCCGCCTGGGGGACGGATCAAATCCCGATGATGGTATCTACGTACTCCTCAAGGAGGTGATTGATAACGGTATTGACGAGTTTATCATGGGGAACGGTAAGCTTATCGAGACGGCGGTTAAGGATGGAACCGCAAAAGTACGGGATTTTGGCCGGGGCATACCCCTGGGGAAGCTTGTAGAGTGTGTCTCGGTGATCAATACCGGGGCTAAATACAACGATGATGTATTCCAGTTTTCCGTGGGTCTCAACGGGGTGGGTACCAAGGCAGTCAACGCCCTTTCGTCTCATTTCCGGGTAGTTTCCGTCAGGGACGGGGAATTTGCCGAAGCCGTCTTTGAACGGGGAGTCCTGAAGAGTCAGCGGAAGGGGAAACTGGGGGCTTCCCTGCCCCGGGATCAGCAGAAAAATGGCACCTATGTGGAATTTACCCCGGATCGGGAGATTTTTGGGGATTATACGTTCAATCCGGAATTCATCGAACGGCGGATTCTCAACTACGCCTACCTCAACGCGGGGCTTACCCTTATCTTCAACGGCAAGTCCTATGTTTCCCAGAGAGGCCTCTACGATCTGTTGAGTGAGGAAACCGGGGAGGATCACCTCTACCCCATCGGTTACTACAAGGGGGAGCCTTCACGCCCCGGTTCATCGGACCCGGGTGCGTCGAACCAGGGTTCCATCGAATTCGCCTTTACCCATACCAACAACTACGGGGAGGAGTATTTTTCCTTTGTAAACGGCCAGTTTACCTCCGACGGGGGAACCCACCTTTCGGCCTTCAAGGAAGGTTTCCTCAAGGGGATCCAGGCATACTTCAAGAAGGATTACCGCAGTGAGGATGTCCGGGAGGGAACGATTGCCGCCGTGGCGGTAAAGCTGAAAAGCCCTGTGTTTGAAAGCCAGACCAAAAATAAGTTGGGTAATTCGGATATCCGTACCTGGGTAGTCCAGAGGACCAAGGATGCGGTGGAGGATTGGCTCCACAAAAATCCGGAGGCTGCCAGACAACTGGAACAGAAGATCATGGCCAACGAGAAGCTCCGGACAGAACTGAACGTGGTCAAGAAAGAAGCCCGGGAGGCGGCCAGAAAAATTACCCTCAAGATTCCCAAGCTTAAAGATTGCAAATACCATGTAGAGGACGGAGAGAAGGGCGAGTTTTCTACCATATTTATCACCGAAGGAGATTCCGCAGCGGGTTCCATGGTCTCAAGCAGGGATGTGATGACCCAGGCTATCTTCAGCCTCCGGGGAAAGATAGAAAACATGTACAGTAAGAAACGGACGGCTATCTACAAAAATGAGGAACTCTACAACATGATGATGGCCCTGGGAATCGAAAACGATGTGGAGGGTCTCCGTTACGCCCGGGTTGTCATCGCCACCGACGCCGACTTTGATGGTTTCCATATCCGGAATCTGCTCCTCACCTTCTTTCTCTCCTACTTTGAGGAACTGGTTACCGGCGGCCGGGTTTTCATTCTGGAGACTCCCCTCTTCCGGGTACGGACCAAAAAGGAGACCCGCTACTGTTACAATGGAAAGGAACGGGATGAGGCGGTGTCCGCCCTGGGAAGCCAGAGCGAGGTGACCCGTTTCAAGGGACTGGGGGAGATCAACCCCAAGGAGTTCGGCCAGTTTATCGGTGAGGATATGCGTCTGGTACCGGTGTCGGTAAATACCCTTAAAGCGGTACCCAAGGTGCTCAGCTTCTACATGGGCAAGAACACTCCTGAACGGAGGGATTATATTATGAAAAACCTCATCGATGACGCAGGATGATCCGGAAGAACCGTATATTGCCGGCAGACGTATTTCATAGAGACCATTTTGGAGCCGTTCTACATACCTGATAACCAACTGGTTGTCCGGATTACCGCCGGAGAAGATCTTGGACATCCCGTCTTCCATTTCGGTCCAGACCGCGCCCGCATTCCGGGAGGCAAAAAACGCTTCACACCCCTCCGGTTCCTTGTGCAGTAGCTTTTTCGGCAATTACAGAGGGGTATAATTGCCGGGCTGTCCTCCCGGCTCTTGCATCCCCCCTTCCGTTTCGGCTAAACTAAAAAGGCGCCCGGATCTTTTTTAAGTACCGGATACAAATGGCTGGTCCGGGCGCATGCTTTGGGTGGAATGTTCGGAGTATATGGCCTATATAAAGAATCTCTTTGATAAAAATTTTCTGGAATACGCTTCCTACGTTATTAAGGACCGGGCTATCCCCGACCTTGAAGATGGGCTCAAGCCGGTGCAGCGGCGGATCCTCCACTCCCTCTTTGAGATGGATGACGGTAAGTTCCACAAGGTGGCCAATGTGGTTGGCCACTGTATGAAGTATCACCCCCACGGGGACGCTTCCATCGGATCCGCCCTGGTGGTTTTAGCCAACAAGGAATTTTTCATTGACCGGCAGGGGAACTTTGGGAACATCTTTACCGGGGATGAGGCTTCCGCAGCCCGGTATATAGAATGCCGGGCTACTCCCCTGTCAAAGGATATCTTCTACAACCCAAAGCTTACCGCCTTTGTAGATTCCTACGATGGCCGTAACCGGGAGCCGGTGCTCTTTCCCGCCAAGATACCGGTGGTGCTGGTTATGGGCGCCGAGGGGATCGCCGTGGGGATGTCCACCAAGATTCTGCCTCACAACATCATCGAAGTGCTGGAAGCGGAAAAGGCCTGTCTTTCGGGGAAGAAATTCCAGCTCTTCCCGGATTTTCCTACCGGCGGCCTTGTGGATGTATCGGACTACCGGGATGGAAACGGCAGAGTCCTTGTACGGGCAAGCCTCGATACCTCGGACCCAAAGCGTATAGTTATCCGGGAACTGCCCTTTGGTTCCACCACCGAAAGCCTCATGAGCAGTGTGGAAAACGCCGCCCGGGCAGGCCGGATCAAGATTCAGTCCATCAACGATTTTACCACCGGCAAGGTGGAGATTGAGATCAAACTGGCCCGGGGAGTCTACTCGGAAGAAACCGTGGACGCCCTCTACGCCTTTACCGAATGTGAGCAGTCCATCTCGGTAAACCTCCTGGTGATTCAGGATAATCTGCCGGTGGTGATGACTGTTACGGAGGTAATCAAACATCATGCCAAACAGTTGGTGAAGATCCTGACCCGGGAACTGGAACTGGAGAAAAAGGAACTTACCGACAAGTTACACCTGCGCGCCCTGGAACGGATCTTCATAGAGGAACGGATCTACAAGGCAATTGAAAAAATGAAAACCGCCGAAGGAGTGGTCAAGGCGGTGATCGACGGTTTTAAGCCCTTTCTCAAAGAGGTGGGGGCCCGGGGGGTGAGTCCTGAAGATGTGGAACACCTCCTCAAGATCCCCATCCGCCGGATATCCCTCTACGATATCAACAGGGCCCGGGCGGAGATGCTGGAGATTCAGGCCCGGATCAAGGAGATTAACGGCCACCTTAAAAACATTGTGGCCTATGCCCTGGGGTATCTGGACGGGATTATTGCCAAGGTAAAGGCCAATCCGGAATTGGGAAAGGGGGAACGGCGGACAAAGGTAGGCAAGTTTGAGAAGGTGGATGTGAAGGAAGTGGTCAAGAAGGACCTGGAGCTTAAATACGACAAGGCGACCGGCTACCTGGGGATCGCCGTGACAGGGGACCTTGTGGCGGAGGTTTCCCCCTTTGACCGCATCCTCGTTCTCCGTGAAAACGGCAGCTATACCGTAACTGATCTGCCGGAGAAGGCCTTTGTGGGGTTGAACGTCTGGTGGGTGGGGGTGGCCGACAAGGAAGCTCTGGGGGCTATGGTGTTCACCGTGATCTACAAAGAGGCGGAGACCGGTTATCCCTATATCAAACGCTGTGTTATAGAAGGGTGGATCATGAACAAGGAATACTCCCTGGTTCCTGACGGGGCCGGGGTGCTCCATGTGGATACCCGGCAGAAATTCAGCTTTACCCTCTGCTATAAACCCAAACCCCGGCTCAAGGTTTTAGAGGAGGCCTTTAAGGCCCAGGACTATATGGTCAAGGGTCTCAAGGCCAACGGAGTACGGCTTGCCGCCAAGGAAGTGAAAAAAGTTGAGGTTAAATAGCCGGACCGTGGCGTCCCGATCCGGCGCAGAAGCCGGACCTGAAGACAGAATTACTACCCTCCGGAAAAAACGCAGCCCGGTACGGCGTCTTTAAAAGGGGCAAGGCCGGCGCCGGTTTGTCTCCTTTCAGTTAAAAAACAGAACCGGCCCGGCAGTTTGATCAGGCTACCGATGTGGCAGTAGTCAGGTCTATTTCATAGATGTACCCCGTGTTAAGGCAGGTTTTGAAAAGCTGGCGGGACATAAATTCTTCCAGAGTTTTTTCATAATCATCTTTTATTCTGGTAAGACGAATCATAAAACCATCGCTGGTTTCCCTGAGGATATCCATATATTCAACCCTGCCGGGTTCGCATTTTATACAGTATCGTTTCATCTCTTTTTCCTCCGTATTTAGGTATACTCCTAATATCGGAAAACTCAGGGGGAGGACTTAAGAGGAAAAAGTATTTGACCGGGGAACATCATGGATGCCGTGATGCCCCGGCAAAATCCGGCCAAAGGGTTACTTGACAGCGCCGTCAAAAGCAAATAGGCTCTTTTAACGGGACGCTTCTGAAGCTCCGGCTTGTTTCAGGGGTCCTGTGCAGGAAGGCGTCCGACAGTTTCAGTTTTCAGCGATCTCATCCTATGATTTAACAGATAGCGGTGTTTATGAAAAAGATTTTTGTGTTTATCGGCGCCGGATTCTCTGGTTTTACCCAGGGGTTGCCATAGAGGGGGAATCCGGGGAAGGTCTTCCGGGCCATCCCCTTTGATCCCCTGGCCTGCCATGCAATGCCTGTAATGCAGGGTTGCAGCGTATAGAAAAATCCTTATCCTTCGGGTTACAACGGAGAAGAGGTATGAATAATTCAGTTCTTATCGACCCCCGGGACAGTGTGGCGGTGGTCCTGGAACCGGTTCTTAAAAACGAAGCCGTCTTTTTTACCCTCCGGGGCGAATCAAGGGAGATCTCCGCCTTGGAGGATATTCCTGTTTACCACAAGATCGCGGTGGCTGCTATTCCGCAGGGCGGGGCGATAATAAAATACGGGGAAGAAATCGGCGTCTCCCTCTGTGACATACGGATGGGGGAGCATGTTCATGTTCATAATGTGGGGAGCCGGCGGCAGGAACCGGCATCGTTGCCAACGGCGACGACACCAACAGTGGCGACACCAACGGTGGCGACGACACCAACGGTGGCGACGATAGGGAAACAGGGAAAGAACAGTCCCGGCTGGAGCGGCGGAGGGGCATCGGCGACATTCTGGGGATACCGGCGGCCCGACGGCCGGGTTGGCATACGGAACAAGGTTTTTATCCTGCCGGCGAGTATCTGCGCTTCGGATACGACCCGGATTATCGCTTCCCAAATCGATGGGGCAATCAGCTTTAACAATCAGAACGGCTGTTCCCAGATAGACCGGGATCAACAGTTGACTATGGATGTTATGGCGGGAATGGCCGCCAATCCCAATGTATACGGAACCGTGGCGGTGTCTCTGGGGTGTGAAAACTGTCAGATGGATCTGGTGGTAAAGGCAATCCGGGAGCGGACCAATAAGCCGCTGGTTCAATTTATCATCCAGGAAAACGGCGGGACCATCGCTACCATAGAGAAGGCGGTCCGGGCGGGGCTGCAAATGGCCCGGGATGCCTCGGCGGAGCGGCGGGAAGAATTTCCCCTTTCGGAACTGATCCTGGGGACCAACTGCGGCGGTTCGGATTCTACCAGCGGCCTCGCTGCCAATCCTCTGATCGGGGATATCAGCGACCGGTTGGTGGCTCTGGGGGGAACCTCTGTCCTATCCGAAACCACCGAATTTATCGGGGCGGAACATATTCTGGCGGCCCGGGCGCGGACGGAGGAAACCGGGGAACGGATCCGGTATATTGTCAGACGGTATGAAGATGCCTTCCGGTTGGTGGGCGCCGATATTCGGGAGGGGAATCCTTCCCCGGGCAACATCAGGGGGGGGATCACCACCCTGGAGGAAAAGTCTCTGGGCTGTATACACAAGGGGGGGCATGCGCCTGTTGAGGCGGTTTATGATTATGCAAAGCAGATCGCCGCCAGGGGGCTGGTCATTATGGACACCCCCGGAAATGACGCTTCTTCGGTAGCCGGGATGGCTGCCGGGGGCTGCCAGTTGGTGGTATTCTCCACAGGACGGGGTACGCCCACGGGTAATCCCATCGTGCCGGTGATAAAGATAACCGCCAACAGGGATGCCTGGGCCCGTATGTCCGACAATCTGGACTTTGACGCAAGTGCCGTCATCGCCAGGCCCGATTCTTTTTCCGGGTTAAGCGGCCGCCTCTTTGCGGAAATGATACGCATAGCAAACGGCGGGTTTACCAGGTCGGAGCTGCTGGGTTATACGGAAATGGCCATAGCCCGGCTCTGTAACTATGTATGATTGTGTAACCCGGTGATACCGGACAGGGGGAAGGGAAATGGATGCCGAATATATTGCCCCGGCTTTGACTATTTTCAACGCCGAAGGAAACATTGACATTAGGGGAAACAAGGTGCTCTACGATTACCTTATTCAAAATGGCATAAACGGTATCGCGGTGATGGGAAGTTCCGGGGAATTCTTCAGCATGTCCATGGACCAGCGGAAGGCCCTGGCTGAACTGGCCCTGACCTGCATTGCCGGCCGGGTAAAAACCCTCATAGGGGCCGGCTGTATGACCCCCCGGGACACCATCGCTCTGGCGAAATACGCCCTTGACCGGGGGGCCAACGGGGTGCTGATCGTGGGTCCCTACTACATTAACCTCGACAGGGCGGCTATCCTCCGGTACTATGATTCCGTGGTTGATCACATTGATGGAGCTGTCTATCTCTACAACTACCCGGATCGTACCGGTTATGATCTCGATTCTGAGATGACGAGAACCCTCCTGGAGAGGCACCCCAACATCGCCGGATATAAGGACACCTGTGTTGCCATGGCCCACACCCGGGAAATTCTGCGAGCCACCACCCTTGGAGGTTTTCCGGATTTCCGGGTTTACTGCGGATACGATGATAACTTTGCCCATAACGTCCTGTCCGGCGGCGCCGGCGCCATAGGGGCCTTGTCCAACCTGGTCCCCGATATCTGCGCCCGGTGGGTTAAGGCTTTGCAAAACAATGATTTGGCCGTGGCTGCGGACATGCAGCGGTATATAAACCGGATGATGGAGTTCTATGCCCTGGGGGTTCCCTTTATGCCTATTATGAAAGCGGCGCTGATACAAAAAGGCCTGACCCTGCCGCCCTGCTGTTTAGAGCCCCTGGAGGAACCTGGGGAAGAGCAGCAGGAAAGGCTGTCCCGGCTGATGGCGGAAATGTTCAGCCCTTCAATGTAACCGTACACGCAGGGAGCCGCAGAAGAATAAAACGCCATCTGTTCTGTTCTCATTGTTTGCATACAAGAGGAGACAACCTGCCTGTACGGGTTTGTTTATGTATAGATCCGGAGTACATCCTGCAGTTTTTCAAAGGGAATGGTGATCTCAACGGGACCCATAGAATAAGGAGCTATCTCGTAAGGGTCCCAGTGGAATCCGAGACCACCGGGAACAATGAAAAAGTTTTCCGGTATTGTAACCGTATCTTCAAAAAAACCGCCTTCCCGGAGGGGGGCCGTCTTCTTAATGCCGGTCAGAGTCCGCAGTTCCGCTTCTATCTGCTGCAACAACACTGTCTGGTATCCTTTTTTCATCAGGTCGTCAAGTTTTACCTGTTTGTTTCTTTCCGTATTGATAACCACGTATTTCTTTTCCTGCATGCCGTGGGCGCCTCCAAGATAGTATTCCCGGCTCCGGCTTACCACCGCCATGCCCGGCAGGGGGAAGGAGATGTCCATGACTTCGTTATACTCCCAATTCAGGGATTCGTATGTATCGGAATGTTCTGTAATGGCATGTACCATCTCCAGATAGTTGGCCTTGTGTTGATTGATGAGTCTGTTTCCGTAACTCTGCGGATCCTCACCGTCATAGAAAGTTTTTTCCACCAGCTCTTCTATTTCCCTCTGCCTGGGGAGTTCCAGCAGCACCAATGAAAAACGCATCTGGGGACTGGTGGCGCCCCGGCTGGGCAGGAGGGGAATCGATGTTTCCTTGGTATGGAGTTGAAAAGGAATAATCTGGCCGGAAGAAGCATCCTTAGCCTGTAGAGCTAGAGACGACGGACTGCCTTTACAGGCCAGTATGTTAAAACCGGAAAAGAACAGTAAAACTGCTGACAGAAGATAATAATATTCATATCGGTGCTTTTTCATATTATTCATAATAACACATTGGTTTTGATATAACAAAAAATATTACCGCAGAAAGAAAAAAAATTTTTTGGAAAAAGGTTTTTATAACAATTTTATGTAGTATTTTACGAAAAGAAGGAACGGTGTATCACCGCCCTTTAGACTGCGGGGACTTTAAAAATATCCGGCGCTGTTGTATCATGGTTTTATGAAAGATGCCGGTAAAGCGGAATGGTGGAATGATGCGGAATTTTGGCAACAATACGCCCCCATCATGTTTGACAGCAAACGTTGGGGCGAGGTTCCCGCGGTAGTTGACAGTATAACCAGGCTGTGCCGGCTTGACCTCTACCGGGACCATGGGCCGGTTTCCGCCGGTGGAGTTGGCGGTAAGACCGGCGGCAAAGCTTGCGGCGCCGCCGGCACTCCGGGGGACGGGGAGGGTCCCCGGATACTGGATCTCTGCTGCGGTATCGGCCGCATTACCCTGGAGTTGGCCCGGCGGGGATTTATCGTTACCGGCGTGGATATTACCAATGCCTATCTTGAAACCGCCCGGGAAGACGCGGCCTGCGAAAATCTGGATATCGAATTTATTCATGCCGACGGGCGGCGCTTCAGGCGGCCCGAAGGCTTTGACGCCGCGGTGAATAGCTATATTTCCTTTGGTTATTTTGAAGATTCCGGGGATGACCGGCTTGTGGCCCGGAATGTCTGGGATTCCCTCAAGCCCGGCGGGGCCTTTATCATAGAGACTCTGGGCAAGGAGATTGCGGTTAGGGACTTTACCGAAGGCGAGTGGTTTGAGCGGGCAGGTTACACGGTTCTTACCGAGTACGAGCCCGTTGATTCCTGGACACGGCTGCGGAACCGGTGGATCCTTATTGGAAAGGGGACGCGTATTGAAAAGACCTTTACCCAGCGTCTCTATGCCGCCTCGGAACTCAGACAGCTGCTCCTGGAAACGGGTTTTTCCCCGGTGGAGATCTACGGCGGTTGGGATGAATCCCCCTACGATTACCGGGCGGAAACCCTTGTCGTGGTAGGGCGCAAGGGGTATCCTTCGTAGTATCGTTGCGGGGCGGCGTGGGGATTTGGGAATTTACACAATCCTATAACATAGTATATAAATATTAGGGTCTGATGGTTCTGCCGGTCAAGGCGGCGTCTGCGCCCTATGTACGAATAAGGGCCCCTTCTTATTTCAATGCGGGTCCATGAGCAATTTACAGGGAGGTATCTATGATAAAAATAGCGACAATTGCCGGTTCTGACGCCTCGGGGGGCGCCGGACTTGAGGCGGATCTCAAGACCTTTGAGGAGTACGGCCTCTACGGCATGGCGGCGGTTACCGTGATAGCAACCATGGACCCCGACGCCGGCTGGGGACACCAGGTTTTTCCCGTGAAGGAAGAGGTGCTGCGGGCGCAGATGGAGACGATTTTTAAGGGCGTTGGGGTAGCTGCGGCAAAGTCGGGTATGCTGGGGACTTTTTATGCGGTAGAAGTAACCCGGGAATATATTGAAGGTTATGGAATTCGGAACTACGTCCTCGATCCCGTGATGGTTTGCAAGGGGGCAGGGGAGGCCCTTAACCCCGAACTGAATGCAAGCCTTGCGGAAAAACTACTGCCCCTGGCGGCGGTGGTTACGCCGAATCTCTTTGAGGCGGCCCAGCTTTCTGGCCTGGACACCGTATCTACCCCGGCCAGGATGCGGGAAGCCGCCCGGATTATTGCGGATAAGGGCGCCAGGACGGTCTTTGTCAAGGGTGGCGCAAAGCTGGCGGAACAGAATCCTTCCGGCACAGACGCCGCCCTGGATATCTTTTTTGACGGGACCAGTTTTGAGGTTCTGGAGAGCCCCCTCATTAAAACCGGCTGGACTCACGGCGCGGGCTGTACCACCGCCGCTGCAATCACCGCAGGACTGGCCCGGGGGCTTTCGATCCACGATGCGGTTGCCCTGGCAAAACGGTTCATCACCGAAAGCCTGAGCCGGAGTTTCCCCCTGAACAAGTGGGTGGGCCCCGGGAATCCGGGCGGCTGGCGGCAGGAATTCCGGTAGGGATCATCATCCCGTTCTGTTGCTGTTAAACAAACGAATTCTCTTCCTCCATGTTTCCAAAAGGTGGTATAATAGGGGCCGGATATGAAGGCACAGGATCTAACCCGGCAGCGCCGGGACAAGGAGGAAATTGATGGGTAAGTATATTTTGGCTCTGGATCAGGGGACCACCAGCTCCCGGGCCATTCTGTTTGACCGGGATCAGAACATAATCGGGAGCGCCCAGCGGGAATTCGCCCAGATCTATCCCCGGGAAGGCTGGGTTGAACATGATCCCATGGAGATATACTCATCCCAGTATGCGGTGATGATGGAACTTCTCACCCAGCGGGATGTGGCCGCGGGGGAAATCGCTGCTATCGGTATTACCAATCAACGGGAGACCACTATTCTCTGGGATAAGCAGACGGGGCGTCCCATTTACAATGCCATCGTGTGGCAGTGCCGGCGTACTGCGGAAATTGTTGACGCTCTGGTAAAAGAGGGGTTTCAAGACCATATACGAAAGACCACGGGTCTGATCCCGGACGCTTACTTTTCGGGGACCAAGATCAAGTGGATCCTTGACCATGTGGAGGGGGCGCGGGAACGGGCCCGGCGGGGGGAGATCCTCTTTGGCACCGTGGATTCCTGGCTTATCTGGAAGCTGACCAATGGGGCGGTCCACGTTACCGATTATACCAATGCCAGCCGGACCATGATCTTTAACATCCATACCCTCAAGTGGGATGATGCCCTTCTTGAAGCCCTGGATATCCCTGCTGCCTGTCTGCCCCAGGTTAGGCCCTCCGGTTCGATCTACGGCGCCACCAACATCCAGGGGACCGATATTCCCATTGCCGCCGCTGCGGGGGATCAGCAGGCGGCCCTCTTTGGTCAGTGCTGTTTCAGCACGGGGGAAGCGAAAAATACCTACGGTACGGGTTGCTTCCTGCTGATGAACACCGGAGATGAGCCCTGTGAAAGCCGGAACGGTCTCCTGACCACCGTGGCGGCGGGCCTGACCGGCCGGGCGCAGTATGTCCTGGAGGGGAGCGTTTTTGTGGGGGGCGCCGTGATCCAGTGGCTTCGGGACGAGATGCGGTTTATCACCGAAAGCGCCGACGCCGAGTATTACGCGGGAAAGGTTGCTGACACCGGCGGGGTCTACCTGGTACCGGCCTTTACCGGTCTGGGGGCCCCCCACTGGGACATGTATGCCCGGGGCTGCCTTGTGGGGATTACCCGGGGTACCAAACGGTACCATATCATCCGGGCGGCGGAGGAATCCATCGCCTACCAGTGCCTTGACCTGGTCCGGGCCATGGAAAAGGATACGGGGGCCAGAATTGAGGCTCTCAAGGTTGACGGCGGCGCCTGTAGGGATGCCTTTTTGATGCAGTTTCAGGCGGATATCATGAACGGCCATATCCACCGGCCGGTTATCCGGGAAACCACAGCCCTGGGGGCCGCATACCTCGCAGGGATCGCCACGGGATTCTGGCAGGGCCTTGAGGAGGTCAGGACAAAATGGCGGTGCGACAGGATCTTCAGTCCCCTCATGGGAGAGGAGAAACGGACGGCCCTGCTTGCGGGCTGGCACAAGGCGGTGGGGAGAAGCCTGAGTTGGGCGGAATAGGGCAGGCGCCGGGCCTCTTCTGCCGTCCCTGAACCTATGAGCCCCGGGGATAATTCCCCCGGATGAAAACCCGGGGCGCGGATCCTGTCCGCACCCCGGTTCGCAGGGTTTCAGCGCTGTCTCCGGCCCGTAGCGGATCGCCTGAGGCCGGAGGGAATTTGGGGAGACGGGAAACGCCGGCCCCTCATCCTATCCTACTTGATCAGGATAAACTCCACCCGCCGGTTTTTCCACCAGTTGTCCCGGTCTTCGTATTTGACTATCGGCCGCTTTCCCCCCATGCCTATCGAGGAGAGGCGGCTGCGGTTGACCCCGAAACCGACGAGGAAATCTACCGTCGCCCTGGCCCGGCGTTCGCTTAAGGGCTGGAGTTCGTTGGTCTCTTCTGTTGCAGTGCGGGTAACCGGGTTGGCGTGGCCCTCCACCTGGATCCGGTAGTCCCGGAACTTGTTGAGGATCTCGGCAATGCGCCTGAGGATCCGGTTGTTATTCTCCACCACTGCCTGGGGAAGGCCGATAAAGTCCGCCTCGTTGGCCCGGAAGACGATGGAGGGTATCTGTATCCGCAGGAGATCGCCGTCCCGAATCACCAGGACGTCAACCCCGATCTTGCCCTCCAGGGTGGATTCGTTGCCCAGAATATCCGCCGCCTTAAAGACAAAGGGATAATCGGTGGCGGCCTGCACCAGTTCGCCGCCGGAACTCTTGGTTTTGTTGCTCCGGCCGTCCCAGACGAGCCGTTCCGCCGGACTGCCCCGGCCTTCTATCCGGTAGAAGGACGAATAACCCGCAGCCCTGCCCTGGCTGTCAAGTTGAACCTCGCTGATCTCCAGACTCCAGTTGGCGATGGGGGAAACGTCCCGGACTCCCAGGGACATGATGAGTTCATCATCCACCCCGTCGTTGTCGGGACTGAAGAATTCCGGCTGGGAACTGAAACTGAGCTCCGGACCGGAAACATCTACGATGACAGGCCCCGCCTGGGCGGTGACCACATCCCCCTTGGTATAGGTGAGGGTCAATACCGGGGTATAAGTCCCCTCCTTAACCATCCCCGAGGCATCCCTGCCGTCCCAGTTGACGGTCTCCGGAGGCGCCGGGGTCCAGTTGTCCCCCTCGGGGAAGCTGCGGAGGACCCCGCCGGGCCCGGTGGAACCCGGATCCGAGCGTAACTCAAGTTTCCAGGACTCGATGCCCTCTTTAAGGGAGATGACGGTTCCCAGCCGGATTCCGGCGCTTGTGTTGTCCCGGGGGGCGATGCCCGAACCGGAGGAGGTCAGGAAGACCCGGGGAATCCGGGCGTCTACGGTGATGTTGTCCACGGTTTTGCGGAAGCTGTTCCCCGCCTCATCGGTGGAAACCAGGGTGAGCCGATAGGTTCCGTCGGGTACATTGTTGCCCACCGTGTCGGTGCCGTCCCAAACCAGAGCCGGGGCGGAACCGGTCCAGTTCCAGGATCGAATCGTATTTCCCCGGGAATTGCTTATCTCCGCATGCCATTCATCATTCCCTTCGGTAACGACGCTGATGGGCACAAAATCCTTGAGACCGTCGCCGTTGGGGGAGAAGAGGGTAAAGGGAGTCGAAAGCTCCGCCTTGGGAGGAACCGTATCCAGGACAAAAGGCCGGCTTACCGCGGCGGGCTGGTTCCCCATGGTGTACCGCAGATCTATCCGGGCTGAATAGGTACCGTCCGGAGCAACAGAATTAGCGCTGGTCCGCCCGTTCCAGGGAATAGAACCGGGAACCGTGTTTTGGCCCTCAAAGGTCCGGACGGGGTTACCCGTCGCGTCGAGGATGTCCAGCTTCCATGAAGCGATGCCCTGGTTAAGCTGTAGCTGAGGTATGATGGTGATGTTGTCCCGGGAACCGTCATTGTTCGGCGAGAAAGCCCGGACATCCGTGGAGAGGAGCACCGGGGTATCCGCAGTGCTCAGGCTAAAGCGAATCGTATTGGACTGGCCGGTATTTCCAGCCTGATCGGTGGCGCTGAGTTCATAGCTATACTCCCCGTCGGGGGCAAGAGCCCCGGCGCCGTTAAGGCCATCCCAGATGAGGGGGGAAGCCGGAACCCCGGCAATGCGGAAGGTTCTGACCGGCTGTTCGGAGGCGGGAGCGGCGGAACGGCGAACCGTACCCAGCCATGCCGCTTCATTGGATCCTTCCTGGGTGATGATCATCTCATCCTGCTGCCCGTCGTTGTTCGGGGAGAAGGCGGTATAGGCCGCCCGGACGGAAGCGGCGGGGGGGGTTACGTCCAGGGTAAAGGCGGGTGAATAGGCGGTGGACACGTAGCCGTTCCGGTACCGTACCGACAGCGCCGCGCTGTAGATCCCCTCCGCCAGGATCGTTCCGTTGTCATTCCTGCCGTCAAAATCAAGCTGTTCCGGCGGGGCTGCGGCCGGTCCGGCGGAACTTCCCCCGGTGATGGTCCGCAGGACACTGCCCCGGGTATCCCTGAGGTTTATCTCCCAGCCCACGACGCCTTCCCTGACCGGTACGCCGGGATTCAGGGTTACCGTATCCTTGATCCCGTCACCGTTGGGGGAGAAATAGGCGTCACCAATGGAGAGGCTGACTACCGGCTGAATGGTACTGATGATGATGTTGTCAAGGGCCGCCTGCCCGGTGTTGCCCGCCCGGTCGGTAGCGGTGATCCGGTATCCGTAGACCCCGTCCGGTACGATTAACCCGTCGTCATCGGCGCCATCCCAGACCAGGGAGACCGGTTCGGTATCGGACAGGGCAAAGGTTTTAACCTGCCTTCCCTCGGCATCGTAGATCCCCGCATTCCAAACTTCTTCCCGGGAACCGGATTGACCGATATCGATGGCATCCTTGTTGCCGTCTCCGTCGGGGGAGAATATTCTGGCGCTTTCAGAAATTTCGGCTATCTCAACATCCGGGGGGGTATTATCCACCACCACCTCATAGGACAGGGTACTGATCGTGTTGCCGTTATCGTCGGAAGCGCTGACGGTGAAGAAATAGCTGCCATCGGGGGCGGTTTCCCCGGAATCGAAGGTCCCGTCCCAGCGGAGGCTTGGGGGTATCTCCACCCCGGATTTAACCATCACCAGCCGGATAAAGATGTTTTTGACCCCCTGGGTTTCCGGGCGGATCTCCTTGTTCCGGTAGGTCCGTACCACCTCGCCATATTCGTTTTTGATCTCAAAAACCCATTCGGTAACGTAACGCTGATCGTAGATCCTCAGGGGGAATTCCAGAGCATCCGCAATACCGTCGTTGTTGGGGGAGATCCAGAGGGTTTTAGGATAGTCTACCACAATGGAGGGAGGGGTTTTATCCGTGACCCCCACATACCAGGTGAGTCCGGCGCCGATACCGGTGATGCCGCTGTACAGGGGCTTCAAGGCCATGGCGATACCCAGATCCCCGTCTGAGGGGAGCTTGCCGCCGATGATACGTTTACCTCCGGATTTGAGAACAAAGTTGAGGGAAAGCCCCAGGGATGGCAGGAAGGGGGCTATGTTGTTCCGCATATCGTTAACATTGAACCCCCAGGCCCCGGAAATGGTGGCAACTTCCGCCAGGACTACCGCGGCGCCGATCTTGCCGGTAAAATTTTGAAAACCCGGGACGCTAAAGTCCAGGAATCCCGTTACCTTAAGGGGGTCTGCCGTATCCCCATTACTCCGTAAATGGATAAAATCTGTGGAGAACCCAAGGGTTGGGCTAAAGGCGGTGGGGGTCCAGCTTTTCCCCATGCTTTTCATCACAAAGCCCAGGGTAAAATTCTCCAGACGGGCCAGGTTGCCAATATTGTAGCGGAAGCCCAGATCCCCCGATGCGGACCAATTATTTTCTCCCTCTCCAAAACCAAAGTTGAAACCCAATCCAATATCCAAACCCGGGTAGAGTTCCTTGGCAATGTTGAGGTTACCGTCAAAGTTGGTTTTTACCGGAAAAGCGCCAAAGGGACTATGTATTAAATGAAGGGAACCGCCGAATGTTGCGAATTTGCTTGGAAAGAGGGTCCCCAGTTCGAGGACATTGCCCCAGTTAAATTCACCGCCAAAGGTGGTCAACCCCAGATACCCCACGTCAAAGACGATGCGCTGGGCTCCCCCGCCGGCTGCGGGGTTTATCGCGCTTGCCGGCGCCCCCCCCGTGGAAGTGCTGAATCCTCCGCCTCCGGCAAAAACCGGTGAATAGAGATCCGGTACCACATCGGCGCCGGCAGGAGACTTGGGTTCCGCCGCGCCCCCCGAAGGAAGAACCGGAAGAAAAAACGCCAAAACCAGGGCAAGGTTTATGACCGCATAAGATATCTTTAATTTTAACATACAGTATCCTTTACAAACGCTTACGAAATAACGGATATTTCAAACAGATCATATCCATTATATTCAATTATATTTCATTTATCCCCAGGTTTTATAGTAGATATGCCTTTTTTTCGGATAATATCAAATAATCGTTAAACCTCGTGCAGCAATACGGGTTTACCGCCGGTCCCGGACAGGCGCCGTCCGGAACCGGCGGCTGACCTCTATCCGGCTAAACCGGTGGTCATTCTGGCTATTCCCTTCATCTGATCGGGGATCTTGATACCCTGGGGGCAGTGATCCATACAGGCCTTGCAGGCCGTACAGTTATGGGCCTGGTTTTTTACAGAGATTCCACGGTACGCGGCGGTAAAGAATTTCGCGCTTTCCCGGATCGTTTCCCTGTCGCCAAAGGAAACGGGGAGCTGATGCGCTGCGGCGCATCTGTTGTAGACCGCAAAAATCCCGGGAATGTCAACGCCGGAAGGGCAGTCCATACAGTACCGGCAGCCCGTGCAAGGAATAGCCCCGGTATTGAGAAAAGCCGCCAGAGCTTTTTGCAGAATCCGGTAATCCCTGTCTGCCAGGGCTTTGAAATTCCCAAGGGTTTTTACATTATCCTCAACCTGTTCCATGGTACTCATGCCGCTGAGGACGGTGAGCACATTCGGCAGCGTTGCGGCAAAACGGATGGCCCAGGAGGCGGGGCTTTGGCCGGGTTCGGCGTCTTTCAGTATCCCGAGGGACTCTTCGCAGAGGGTGGCGAGCATACCGCCCCGGACGGGCTCCATGATGATGCAGGGGATGTCTTTTTGTTCCAGAATTTCGTAGAGCCTCTTGGCGTTTTGGGTATCCCAGTCAAGGTAGTTCGCCTGGATCTGTACAAAATCCCATTCCCGCCGTTCCGTCAGTTTTTCCAGATCCGAAACTTCCCCGTGAAAGGAAAACCCCAGTTTGCGGATCACTCCCCGGGCCTTTTGTTCTTCAAGATAATCGATGGCGCCGAGTCCCTCGTATTTCGCCACATAATCATCAAAGGAACCCAGGGCATGGCAGAGGTAGAAATCGATATAGTCCATCTTAAGGCGGTCAAGCTGGGTCCGGAGAAGCCGCGGCGCCGATTCAGGGTCCTTCAGTTCCCAGGTGGGCATTTTTGTGGCGAGATAGAAACTGTCCCGTTTGTATTTCGACAGGGCATGGCCGGTAAAGGGCTCGGATTTACCTTCATGGTAGGGATAGGCGGTGTCGAAGTAATTTACCCCCCGGGCTATCGCATAGTCAACCATCTTCTGGCCAAGCTCATAGTCGATATCGGGCTTGTCAGGATTGGGTTTGGGCAGCCGCATCATGCCAAAGCCCAGCAATGATACGGACTCTCCCGTTTTTTTGTAGATACGTCTTTCCATAATATACTCCCATTCTTCATGAATTTGATGGGCTCATCATAAATGTTAAAGTTAACTTTATGTCAAGGTGGTTTCCAGGTACCTGCGGCGGGCAAGGCCCGGGGTGCATCCTGTACGGGCCGGAGTTATTACATATTAAAGTTGAATTTGACCCGGTCGCCCCGCCACAGGGTATGGGAGTATTCAAGGGGAACCTCGTAGGGGAGGAAGGAAATGCTGGTAACCGCCATGAAGGGCGTTTCGGAGCTGACCCCCAGAATCCGGATCTCCTCCATATTCAGGCCGACCGCCTCAATGGTGTTTTGGATATGCACCGGAGACAGGCTGTACCGTTTTGTCAGGGTTAAACTCAGATGGTTGTCGATGAGCCCTTTTTCCACGATGTCCGGAACAAGTTCCCGGGATATCCAGGACTCGTTCAGGGCGATGGGGCTTCTGTCGTATAAAAAGAGACGTTTTATGTAGGCAAGGGACTGTTCGTATTTTAGTTTTAGAATAGTGTTGATGGCCGGAATCATGGGGACAAACTTCAGATCAAGGATGTCCGCATTGAGGCTTATCCCCCGTTGTCCAAGTTTTTCGCAAATAATAGAAGGCAGGCTGAAGTCGTGAATTACCGGCTGTGGAACCTTCTGCACAAAGGTCCCCCGGCGTTTCTGCCGGCTGATGAGGCCTTCCTTCTCCAGAATATCAAGAGCCTGCCGCATCGTTACTCTGCTTACCCCGTATGCCTCCGCAAGGGCATCTTCCCTGGCCAGCCGGATCCCCTCCTGCCATTCACCGCTGAGAATTTTTTTCCGCAAAATCAGAGTAATCTGATGGTATACCGGTATTGGAGAACTTTTGTCTATCACGATGTCTAATTGTATAGTAATACAGATAAAAAGTCAATATTTTTGTAAATAATCCTTGACATAGGACTATTATATGTTATAATAAGATACTTAATAGACACTATATGTATTATATTAAGTACATATAGTATCGAATACTACCCTGTTAGGGTTGCCAATTTATCAAGGAGGAAAAGGATGATGAAAAACAAAAGCCGTTTTTTGATGTGGTCCGGGCCGTTTCTGGTTTTTGCCGCCGCTCTGTTTGTGTTTCCGCTGTATGCGCCCCCGCTGTATGGGGGAGGACAGCAGACAGGCCGGGAACAGATTACCATGTGGTTTTGGGGCGCCGCTCCTGAATACCGGATGGTACTGGAAGAGGCCCTTGTAAAGCCCTACAATGCGTCCCAGGATACCTATGAACTGGTTGTTTCTTATGACAACGCGGTGGATAACAATATCGCTACCGCATTAGCCGCGGATGGGGGAAACGCCCCGGACATCGTCTACGGATCGGGACCTGCCTTTGTTTCCCAATATGCCCAGGCAGGGAAACTGCTTGACCTGACCCCCTATGCCGCCCGGTACGGATGGATTGAGCGGATCATGCCGGCGATCTATGAGGCGGGCAAGGTGAACGGTAAACTCTACTGTCTCCCCGGCGGGACCGTCACCATGGGGGTATTCTACAATAAAAAAGTTCTCAACGATCTCCGTGCAAAGGATCCCTCCCTGCCCAGGGGCGTTCCCGCAACCATCGCGGAATTTGAACGGTTTATGGAAGCGGCATTGAAAAACGGATACTACGCGTCGGTAACCGGCAACAAGGGCTGGAAACCGGTGAATGAAAACTATTCAACCATCTTTCTAAATGCCGTCGCAGGACCGGAAAATGTGTATAAGGCGGTAAACGGACAGAAGGCCTTTACCGATGCGGAATTTGTAAAAGCGGTAAACAAGTCCGCCGAATGGTATCAGAAGGGGTATCTTGGAGGCGGCCACATACTCAACGAAACCCTGGTTATTGATTATCCCAACTTGAATTTTGCCGAATCCTGCCAACTGTTAGCCGACGACAAGGCCGCATTTTTTGTGGGGCCCTCCCTGGCATTCCAGTTTATGAATACCTATTTCCAGGGAAACAAGACGGAAAACCTTGGATTCACCGTATTTCCCATGGATCCATCCATTCCCACCCAAAGCTATGTCTTGGGGGTTGTGAATTCATTTTCAATCTGGTCGGGTAGCAAGCATGCCGATGAGGCAGCCAAAATAATGGACATGATGATGAGTTCCGCTTTTGCCCAAAGCCTTGCGCGGGTGTGGCCCGGATATTGGGCCGTACCCCTGAATGAGTTCAATCCCGATACCTCCGGGTTTAGCTCCCTTTCCCTTGAGTTTGTTTCAACCATACAGAAAATGTACCGGTCGGTTGCCTCCGGTAATTTCGGTATTCACATCTCCACCTTTTATCCGCCCCTGACCCAGGCCGCGCTTATCGACATTGAACGGGTTTGGTTAAAGGATCAGACGGCTGAGGAATTTCTTAGGAATGTTGCCGCCGAATATCAGAAGGATGCCGCCCGGGGATCCATACCGGGTATTCCGGCGCCCAATGGCGCAAGGTAACTACGCCGGTTTCCGGCTGCAGAAATATCTGCTGCCGGTATCTTTGATTTTCCGGAGGAATTCAGGGTGAAGAGAAAAATCCTGTTGGCGTCTGATTATATTTTTATGTTGCCGGGCTTGCTCCTGAGCGTCTCGGTGATACTTGTTCCCGGGTTTATGACATTTTTCTATGCCTTTACCGACTGGAACGGGGTATCCTCGGATTACAATTTTGTCGGAATGGCAAATTTCAGGGAAATTTTTTCTGATGAAATATTTTTTCGTGCCCTGGGCAATAACATAAAATGGACCGTCATGTTTTTGACTATCCCCGTATTGATTGGCCTCCTTACTTCATTTTTCCTGCTGCAGGTAAAAAGGACCTACCGTGCATATCAGGCGGTGTTTATTATGCCCTATATTTTAGCGCCTGTTACCAATGCGTTACTTTGGCAGAACATTATATTTAACCCCATATCGGGACTTGTCGGATTTTTGAATAACCACGGCTGGAATCTCAATGCCCCATTGGGAAACATGAAAACCGCCCTCTACGCTGTCGCCGGAGTTGATATGTGGCATTATTGGGGATTCCTCACGGTGGTATACTTTGCCGCCATGCGTCAAACCTCTGCGGATCAGGTTGAGGCGTCGATCATTGACGGTTGTAACCTCTGGCAGCAATTCAGATATGTTTATTATCCGAACATCAAAATGACCATGAAGCTGATGTTTATCATGATCATTATTTTTAGCTTTATGACCTTCGATTATGTCTACCTGCTGACCGCCGGCGGCCCGGCCCGTTCAACGGAGATGCTGAGTACCTATGCCAACGTCTACTTTACAAGTTTTCAGACCGGGAAGGCGGCTTCGGTGGCATTTATCATGTCCCTGTTCGGCTTTATCGCCGCAAGCATCTATGTCAGGTTAAGCCGGAAGGAGGAATTGGAATGAGGGGAACGATAAAATCCACTACAGGGTGGAAGCTTTCCTGGTATCATCTGATTTTGCTGTTTTTTGCCATTATCGCCATCGCTCCGTTTTATCTGGTAATGATAAACAGCATGAAGAGCCATGTTGACATCGTAGCCAACCCGCTGGCGCCTCCCGTATTTCTGAACATGGAAAATTTCAGGGGCGCCTGGCGCTGGGGAGAATTCGGCAAGGGATTTATCAACAGCATAATCCTTACCGGCACATCGATCATTGTTATTCTTTTCTGCTCCTCCACCATGGCCTATGTACTGGCTAAAAACCGGATAAGGATTGTACCGGTGCTGATCGTCTATTTTATGGTTGCCATGACCATACCGGTACAGCTCTTTATGTTTACCCTCTATTCGACATTATCAAAACTGCGGCTTCTGGGAAATTTGCATGTTGTCGGCGCCCTCCATGCGGCCCTGTATATGCCTACCGCAGTATTCCTGATGCGAACCTTTTTTCTGCGCATTCCCAAGGAACTTGAGGAGGCGGCCCGGATTGACGGGGCTTCATCGTGGCAGGTGTTTACCCGGGTAATGCTTCCGGTGGTTTCTCCGGGACTGATAACGGTGGCGATTATCGTTGGCCTTATGTCCTGGAATGAATACCTTCTGACGGCCACGTTCCTGCAGAATCAGAACAGAAATGCTACCCTGGGCTATCTATCTATGAACCATGTGTTTAACCTGAACATGGGAGTAATGATGGCCGGTGCGCTGATCCTGATTGTACCGGTGCTGATCTTCTTTCTCTGTGTACAGCGGATGTTTATCGACGGGCTCATCGCCGGTTCGGTAAAAGGATAATCCCGTGACCGATACAATCCGCGAGAGAATATACGCAGGTGTTTTGGGCAAGATCATCGGGGTGTACCTGGGGAGGCCGGTTGAAGGCTGGCCCTATGAAAAGATCAAGGCCCAATTCGGAGAGATCCCTTATTATGTGAATGACGATCTTAAGACGCCCCTTGTCATACCGGATGATGATATTTCCGGAACCTTTACCTTTATCCGGGCTCTGGAGGATTCAAGGTGCGATCCCGCCATCTCAAGCGGGGTTATTGGTGAAGCCTGGCTGAACTATATTATTGAAAATAAAACTATTCTCTGGTGGGGCGGGCTTTCTCGATCCACCGAACATACCGCCTATCTGCGCTTGAAAAACGGAATCCCCGCTCCCGCAAGCGGCAGCATCGCCCTGAACGGCGAGTCCATGGCTACCCAGATCGGCGCCCAGATCTTTATCGATTCCTGGGCCCTGGTAAACCCCGGCAATCCGGAAAGGGCGGCATATTTCGCCCGGGAAGCCGCCCGGGTAAGCCACGACGGTATCGCCGTGGAAGCCGCTGTATATCTGGCGTCCATGGAGGCGATGGCCTTTACCGAGCCCCGGATGGACAGGCTGCTCGCCGAAGGACTGCGCTATGTGAAAGATGAGACCCTGAAAAGCCTGGCCGATACAATTACCGGGGTGTGCGCCCGGTCAGGGGACTGGCGGGATGCCCGTTCCTGGATAGCCCTTCACCACGGCTATGATACATATTTGGGTAACTGTCCCCTGGTTACCAATCACCTGGTGGTACTCATGGCGCTGATAATGGGGGGTGATGATTTTCAAAAAAGCCTCTCCATCGCGGTTTCCTCCGGCTGGGATACGGACTGCAACGGGGGAAATGTTGGATGCCTTAACGGCATTCGGCTGGGCCTGGCGGGAATCGATGGGGGGGCGGATTTCCGCGGTCCCGTTGCCGACCGGCTCTTTGTGGTTAGTTCCGACGGCGGTTCCTGCATCTCCGATGCGGTCATCGAGGCCCGCAGGATCACGGACATGGCCCTTGCTCTTGCGCCGGAAAAAGAGGGGCGTCCTCATGAAGGGTTTTCTCTGTCCGCGGACAGGCCCCGCTTCGGCTTTGAATATCCCGGCAGCCTTCAGGGTTTTATGATACATCCGGGGAAGGGACTTGCCCAGGGGATCCGTTCGATTTCAAACGCCGGGGACAGCCTTGGCTTCCCCGGCCTCAGGATAGATTACGCCCATTTGGGACCGGGGATAATCGCCTCGGTAGCGGTGGAGACTTTCACGGATCTTATGCCCAGGGGCAGGGATGGAACCAGTTACTTTGAGGTGCTGACCAGTCCAAGCCTCTACGGCACCCAGACCCTTACCGCCGAGATTCAGGGCTTGACGGATGATCAGGGCGAAGGGGCCCTCTACATTGAATATTATTCTGATGAAGGGCTTTTCTGCGCCCGCAGCGCCTTTCAGCCCCTGGGTAAGGGTTGTACCCGGTTAAGCTGGCGGCTTCCCGATACCGGCGGGTTTCCAATTTTCCGGACCGGCGTAGAACTGCGGTCGGCCCGCCGCCTGGACGGGACGGTAGTCCTCCGCTCTATGGACTGGAAGGGCGCCCCCGGACGTTTTGTATTGGGAAAGTCCCTCGTCATGTCCCCGGCTCTGACACCCTGGACCACCGATACCATCTGGCTTAAAATGTTCATGAGCAGCGCCCAAAATTTTTATCCCGATTATACCGCCACATTTTCCCTTTCCCATCCGGCGGAAAACGGGGTGGTAACCATTGGTTCCGCCGACTGGAAGGATTATTCCGTTACCTCGACGCTTACGTTTATGCAACAACAGGGCGCCGGGATTGTCCTGCGGAGCAGGGGACACCGGCGGTATTACGGGGCGATCATCGCCGGATCCTGCGGACGGATCATCAAACGGAAGGATGGGGATGTGACGGTTCTGGCGGAGTATGACGGCGCCTATCGTATTGACTCCCGGCACAAAATATGTTTTTCAGCAGTGGGAACCCGGCTAAGCATGTCTGTTGATGACGTGTGTATCCTTGAAGCCAAGGATGCCTCCTATGATTCCGGCGCCGCAGGATTCGTGGTGAATACCGGAGCCATCCTGATTGATGAAATGATCGTAGCCGCCGCCGGCGGAAACAAGAAGGAATAGATGATGTTGACGCTTACCGAAGATATTCGTAACAGGGTTTATGCCGGGGTATTGGGAAAGATTATCGGCGTATATATGGGGCGGCCGGTTGAAGGCTGGTCTTACAAGGCAATCATCGATCGTTTTGGTGAAGTTGACCGGTATGTGAACCGGGACCTGGGCATCCCCCTGATAGTGGCGGACGATGATATTTCCGGAACCTTCGGATTCTTCAGGACCATGGAGGATCACGGTTACCCGGAGAATCTGGTATCCTCCATGGTGGGCGATACCTGGCTTGATTACATTATTGAAGATAAAACCATTCTATGGTGGGGAGGGTTGGGACGATCCACCGAACATACGGCCTTCCTGCGGCTTAAGGAGGGTATCCGGGCTCCCCAAAGCGGCAGCATCGCCCTGAACGGAAAAACCCTGGCGGAGCAGATCGGCGCACAGATATTTATAGACGCCTTTGCCATGATGTGTCCCAATGATCCGGAACGGGCGGCCCGCTATGTCCGGGAGGTGGCGAAGGTGAGCCATGACGGGATGGCTGTTGAAGCCGCCGTCTTCCTCGGCGCCATGGAGGCGGACGCCTTTTCACAGAGAGATATAAATGTCCTTATAGATCGTAATATACGCTTTGTTTCCGATTCGTTTTTGCTGAAAATGATTGAGGATATCCGCTCCATTTGCAGCCGTCATGCCCCTGCCTGGCGCGCCGCCCGGGCGGAAATTGATGAACGATACGGGTATCACAAGTTTAACGGTCCCTGTCATATCATTCCAAATCATGCCATGGTACTGGCTTCACTGCTCCTGGGAGGGGACGATTTCCACCGATCCCTTACCATCGCCTCCAGCGCCGCCTGGGATACGGACTGTAACGCCGGTAATGTGGGTTGCCTCAACGGGATCCGGCTTGGATTGGACGCCCTGAACAAACCGGCGGAATTGCGGGAAGCGGTGGCAGACCGGATCCTGGTGGTCAGTTCCGACGGCGGTTCCTGTGTCAGCGATGCGGTGATTGAAGCCGACAGGATCCTCCGGACCGCCGAACGCATCGGCAGGGGAAGCTCCGCCGCCGAGTCTGCGGATGGGAAATCGCCCCGTTTTAGTTTTGCCTTTCCCGGCAGCGTGCAGGGCTTTATGCCCTGTCCCTATGCCGGCGGCACAGGGCACGGAGCCGGCAGGGGGAATCCTGACATGAGGGTGTCTAACGGAAACACCGCCGGTCTGCAATCGGGCCTCCGTATAATCCTTAACGGGACAAATACCGGATCGGTATCAAGTCCCACCTCAATTGACTTTGATGAACTGGCCCGGAACTTTTCCACCCTGGCGTCGCCTACCCTCTACGAAGGCCAGACGGTAGAACTGGAACTGGAGGTGTTCCGCTGTCCCGTACAGGTAGCTCCCTATATTCTCTACTATACGGCGGATCAACGGGTGGAACGGAAAATCCTGGGTTCCCACCGGCTTTCACCGGGAAGGAATGTCATACAGGATGCGGCGCCTTTCATCGGGGGAATGCCCATATTCCGGTTTGGTCTTGACTGTACCGGGGAAAGTGAAGGTGCGGAAATCCTCGTTACCCGGATCGACTGGTCAAATACGCCGGTTTTATTCGCCCAAAGGGGCATGATGATGCAGTCGATATGGGAAACCAAGCCCTATTGGTTTCGCGGCTGGGTGAGTTCGGCAAAACAATTTGCCGCCGATTTTACCCACACCCTTTGTATCAGTCATACGGAACAAAACGGCGTGGTGACCATCGGAACCCGGGATTGGAGTGATTATGAGGTGGAAACAAACCTGATCTTCAGCCTGCATCAGGCGGGGGGGCTGGTGCTGCGGAGCAGGGGACACCGCTTATACTACGGGCTCTTGTTCAGCGGGGGAGATACTCTGTCCATTATAGAATGTGTCCACGGGAAAGAAACGGTATTGCAATCCATCCCCTTTGCCTACCGGCAGGATATACCCTACAAGGTGATCGCCCGGGTAAAGGAGAACAGGATCAGTGTTGCTGTTGACGGCAGGCCTGTCCTTGAGGCCTCTTCCGGCAGGTACCGGGACGGAGCGGCCGGTTTTCGGGTTGACCGGGGAACCATGATCGTCCGGGATTTTATCCTGAGAAGATGTTAGGGCCATGGAGTATCTGATCGTTTCCACAGCGGTAAGCGATGAGATCCGCTTTGCCGGATCTCCCGCGGCGTCCCCGCTTATTGCCGGCGGCGGTGCGGGACTGTACGCCTACAGCGGCGCCCGGCTATGGGCCGATGATGTGGGCCTGCTTTGCGGCAAAGGCAATGATTTTGCCGATACCCTGGGTCCCTGGTTTGCTGAACACGGGGTATCTACCGCCGCCATGTTCCCCGTGGATGCAAAAACTCCCCGTACCCTGGTGCAGTATCTTCCCAACGGGGAACGGGTTGAAACCCCCCTGTACGGGGACAGCCACTATCAGCGTTTTGTAGCCGGCATCGATCAAATCGCTCCCTATTGTCCCGGTTGCAGGGGAATGTATATCTTCAGGGAAGCCGATGACGCTCTGTTTTGGGATCGGCTGCTGACCCTCAAGGGGCGGTATCAATTCGTCCTCCTCTGGGAACTATCCGCCGCTTCCGCAACGCCGGAAAAAAGGGAGCAGGTACTTTCCATTGCCTCCCGGGTAGATATCCTTTCAATAAACCGGACCGAGGCGGCATCGCTTTTTGGCTGCGATGAAGAGGCGGGCCCGGAATTTTTGGCCGTTGCGGGGATACCCCTGGTGTTCTACCGCCGGGGAAGAGACGGGGCCCTGATGATACGCAGCGGGGAGCGGATTACCGTTCCGCCGGAAAAAAGTTTTCCCGTAACGGATCCTACCGGCGCGGGGAACAGTTCCTCCGGAGCGGTACTTGCGGGCTGCTGTCAGGGCCGCAGCCCCGAAGAGGCCGGTATGATGGGCAGCATTG
>JAITJI010000098.1 GCA_031279015.1 Spirochaetaceae bacterium | reverse complement strand
TAAGGAGATAATGTCAATGTCGGACATATCGTTTGAGGAAGTGATTGAGGAGTGCGGACTTGCGGCAAAGTGGAGAGCGGAGGGCCGGGAAGAAGGCCGGGAAGAAGGCCGGGAAGAAGGCCGGGAAGAAGTTGCCAAAAATGCCCTGGCAAAAGGCGCTTCGGTGGAATTCATCAGTGAAATCACCGGTCTTTCCACCGAGACCATTCAAAACCTCGCGGACCGGTAGCTTCCGTATACGCCGGTATATGAAACGACAATAACCAAGGCGGTACAATGGCGTATAACCAACACCTTAAGTTCTTAGGCCGGAAAAAAAATAGAAATGATCTACATTATCCAATGCAAAATTATCCAATATTTTTCACCATAAAGCCGGAAGCGCCTTTTTTGGGCAACTACTCAGCCGGCTTTGCTAATTCATTGTATTGTAAAGAATTAGCTAATTGAGGCTGTTCAAAAACCGTGCGCGTTTAGCGCACAGTCAATTAGTTTTGGAACAAGCTCAATTGTAAGAATTGTTCCCAAAAACCAGTCGCAGAGATCCGGGCCCTCCGTGGTTTCTTTGCAAAGCAACGGATATTGATCTATAATATAACGAACATGTAACAAAAACGAGGGCTTGGTAATGGGAGAGGCGTTACCGCAGGAGATTCCGGATCTTTCTGTAATTAAAAAGGCGGACATCTTTGTTTCCCTTTTAGAAGAGGAGTGGGATTATGTGATATCCCATTCGGACATCCTGCATCTTCGCCAGGGGGAACGGCTTTTTGCTGCCGGTGAACGGGCGGATCATTTTTATCAGATCCTGAAGGGGCGCGTCCGGGTTTCTAAACTCCTTCCCGACAGCGGTTCGGAGGAAATAGCCCTCTTTAGCGCCGGGGATGCCATTGGCGAATTCGACTTTGTCCGGCAGGCCTTTTACGATGCCTGGGCCGATGTGGTGGAAGATGCGATTCTCGTCATCTTTCCCAGGCCCGGTCTTACCCTGGATGATGTCAACATGGAGGCTCCCCAGGTGATGTCCCGAATACTTCTCGGTTCCATCACCATGATGACCTCCCGCATCAAGGAAACTCAAAAGATTGTGCTGGAGAATATCGGTTGGGTCCAGGAACTCCACCGCCGGGCCTATGAGGATCCCGGTACGGGCCTCCTGAAACAGACCTTCCTCATCGACGAGATCCACAAGTTTCTGGAAGCTCCCGTGGCTCTTTTTATGCTCAAGCCGGACAGGTTTAAGATCCTGGTGGATTCCCGGGGACATCAGGCGGGGGATGAGGCCATAATCCGGATCGCCAGGGTGCTCAAGAACTGCGCCCGGAGAAATGCCCCCGGCTGGGCCCTGCGGTTTAAGAGCAATGAACTAGGGGTGCTGCTCAACAAATGCAATCCTGAAAAGGTTGAAGAGATCGCCCGGGGGCTGCATGAAGGTATTGCCGGTCTGCAGCCGGTTCCTCCGGAGCAGGATCTCCCGGCTTTCCCCTTTTCCGCTACCTGCGTTTTTGCCCTGTGGCCGGAGGATGATCCCGGTTGGGATTCCCTTTTTCAAGGTACCTATAGCTTGCTCCTGGAAACTTGGCGCGGCGGAGGTAATTGCCTTGTTCATTACAGGAAACCGGAGGAACCGGAATGAATGTGAGTGTACCGGGGGTTTCTCTCGAACCTGCGGCGGTATCTGTTCTGTGGGGATCTCCCCTTTTTGCCGGAATGAGTAAAGCGGAATGCCGCGTGGTTGCCGCCTTTCTGGAAACATGGCGGATATCCCAAAAAATAGTGATCTTTGGGGAAGGAGACGCCGGAGATAAACTATTTATCCTCCTCTCCGGGAAGCTGAACGCCCTGGTACGCCAGATCGACGGTATCCAGCGTCTGCTCTTTACCATTACCCCGGGTGATTTTTTTGGGGAAATGTCGGTGATTGCCCGGGAGCCCCGGTCCGCCACCGTTATTGCAGCGGAAGATGTCGATGTCGTGGCGCTCAAGGCGGTTAATTTTTACCGTATTATCCTTGAATATCCTTCGATTGGGGTAAAGATCCTCAAGAATATCATGAGGGTACAGAACAGTTGGCTTGAACAGTCGGCAAGGTATCTGGGGGACCTTACCCGGTGGGGAGAAAACGCCCGCCGCAGGGCCATTACCGATGAGCTTACGGGGCTCTACAACCGGCTTTTTATTGAAGATTCCGTTAGAGACCGGTTCAAACAGGGTTCCGTAGGGCTGCGGAAGATGTCCCTTATGATGATGGATCTGGATAAGGTCCACGCAATCAACGAACAATACGGGGTTCAAGCGGGGGATATCGTCATTATTATGGTTGCGGATGTTCTTAAATCCATCATGCGTTCTACCGACATCTCCGCCCGGCTTTCCGGCGATGAATTTGCCGTCTTTTTGCCCGATACCGATATCTCCGATGCCCGGCGAATCGCCGAGCGGATCCGGGAGATGGTGCGGATCCGGGAAATACTGGTCCCGGTACGGGCGGGGGCCGGCGAAACGGTCTCCATCCGGATCAGAATCAGCATTGGTATCGCTGTGGCGCCGACCCATGCCAACTCCGGCGGAGAACTCTTTGCCAGCGCCGACAAGGCCCTGCGCAGGGCAAAGGAGCAGGGGCGGGATCGGGTGGAACTGGCGGATTGATAGGCCGGGCGGGAATACCATGGCCCCGTGGACGCAGGGTCCTGGTATCGGTGAAATTAATCAAAAATTTGTGTAAAATTTGGTTCTATCCTCTTGCTATTTTTTTTTCTCTTTGCTATATTTAGTTCCTTATCAGAAAGTGGTTTATTTATATCCGGTATGGAAATTTAAGGTTGTTATTTTCACCTGATATTGAAGGTGTTGTATAAAGGGAGTTTTTGTTCATGCCTACGATTAATCAGTTGGTTCGTTTTGGACGGCAACAGGTTAGTTCCAAGACGAAGTCTCCGGCTTTGCAGTCTTGTCCGCAAAAACGTGGGGTGTGTACCCGGGTTATGACGGTTACCCCCAAAAAGCCCAATTCGGCGTTGCGGAAGGTTGCCCGGGTGCGGCTTTCTCATGGTACCGAGGTGACCGCCTACATTCCCGGAATCGGTCACAATCTGCAGGAACACTCGGTGGTTCTCGTGCGGGGTGGCCGGGTTAAGGATCTTCCCGGTGTCCGGTATCACATCATCCGGGGCGCCAAGGATACTCTGGGCGTAGAGGATCGTAAACGGAGCCGGTCAAAGTACGGCGCCAAACGACCAAAGGCATAGGAAAGGCTATGGGACGCAAGAAAAAGACCGTGGATCGGGGTATTTTACCGGATCCTAAGTACAACAGTGTGGTGGTTTCCAAATTTGTCAACCGGATGATGTGGGAAGGGAAGCGTTCTGTGGCTTTGGGCATTGTCCATGAGGCTATGGAGGCTCTCCAGGCAAAGGCCGACAAGGAGCCCCTGGAGGTGTTTCTCAAGGCTATTGATAACATCAAGCCCCTTATCGAGGTAAAATCCCGGCGTGTTGGTGGCGCTACCTATCAGGTACCCGTGGAGATACGGGAATCCCGGCGGGAAGCCCTGGGGATGCGCTGGATCATCAGGGCTGCCCGGGCACGGTCCGGACGCGGCATGTGGGAACGTCTTGCAGCGGAACTCCTGGATGCGTATAATAATACCGGTACGGCTTTTAAAAAGAGGGAAGAGGTTCATAAAGCGGCGGAGGCGAATAAAGCCTTTGCCCATTACCGGTGGTAGGCCGGGAAGGACAGGGGCCTTGTTGGCAACGGACCGTCCCGTATAAGAAAAGGTTTGTCCGTTGCGGGCGGCTTTGTCCTGTCCGTTGCGGGCTGTGTTTGATCGCCTGTGATCTTTGAAATAAGCTTGTCCGGTTGATATGCCGGACAAGGATTACCATGCCGGTTTGTTTGTCGGGAGGTGGAAGGGTTTAATTCTTTTTTTCGGCGACTATAATCCGGCGCGGAGATCCGATGCTCCAAACCGATCATCAGGGAGATCTCAAAAGCCTGTAATTCTTTGGATTTCAGGTATTTTAAGGGATCTGTGTATGTATTATCTGTGATGAGATAGGTGGAACAGGATGAATGTACGGCGATAGTTTCCCATAAAGGGAAATGAATCCATATAATGCCGCTCGTTTCTGTTGTTTCTTTATTCATTGACATGATGATACTCGTAATGTATACCCGCGGTGCGGGTTTGTGTATCTTGCACTTTTTTGGGTGTTTGGATATACTGTATCTTTATTATATTTGTGTGTGGCCCCTCCGGTGGCCCAAGTATAACGCAAAGTAAACTATCTGTGTTAAAGATTATATGTGAGGAGGACACGGAATGGCAAAAGATCGTTTTAATAGAACAAAGGTCCATATGAATGTTGGTACTATTGGACACGTAGATCATGGGAAGACCACTCTTTCGGCGGCAATAACCATGTATTGCGGGAAGAAATATGGCGATAAGGTCATGAAATTTGATGATATTGATAACGCTCCGGAGGAGAAGGCCCGGGGTATCACTATCAACACCCGGCACCTTGAGTATCAGTCTGAGAATCGGCACTACGCCCATATTGATTGTCCCGGACATGCCGACTACATTAAGAACATGATCACCGGCGCAGCCCAGATGGACGGCGCCATCCTTGTGGTATCCGCCCCGGATTCGGTCATGCCCCAGACCCGGGAACATATCATCCTGGCCCGCCAGGTTGGCGTTCCCCACATGATCGTTTTTCTTAACAAGATTGACCTGATTGACGATCCGGAATTACTTGAACTGGTTGAAGAGGAGATCAAGGATGTTCTTACCAATAACGGCTTTCCCGGGAACGAGATCCCCATCATCAAGGGTTCCGCCTTTAAGGCCATGGAGGACCTGAACAGGAATGAGGAAACTGAAAATTCCAAATGCATTCAGGAATTGCTTGACGCCATGGACAGTTACTTTCCGGATCCGATCCGGGATGAAGCCAAGCCCTTTATCATGCCCATCGAGGATGTGTTTACAATCCCCGGCCGTGGTACCGTGGTAACCGGCAAGGTAGAACGGGGCATACTCAAACTGAATGAAGAAGCTGAAATTGTGGGTATCAAACCGACCAGAAAGACTGTTGTTACGGGCATCGAGATGTTTAACAAACTTCTTGAAGAAGCCCAGGCCGGTGATAACGTCGGTACTCTGCTCCGGGGTATTGAGAAAAAGGAAGTTGAGCGCGGTCAGGTCTTGGCAAAACCCGGATCCATCACCCCTCACAATAAATTCAAGGGTCAGATCTACTGTCTCTCCAAGGAAGAGGGTGGCCGTCACAGTCCCTTCTTTAGTGGTTATCGGCCTCAGTTCTACTTCAGAACCACTGACATCACCGGTACCGTAAAACTTCCCGAGGGCAAAGAGATGATCATGCCCGGGGACAATACCGAAATTTTTGGTGAGTTGATTCATCCAATCGCTATGGAGAAGGGACTTCGTTTCGCCATCCGTGAGGGTGGTAAAACCGTCGCTTCCGGGCAGGTTGTTGAGATTCTTGAATAGCGTCCCCGCCGAAAGACGGGTGTTTGGGCATTAAGCCCGCGTGTGAATAAGGTTTTATGAAGGGAAGATTGATCTGGTCTTTGCGCAGGCCGCAGAGGCCAGGGATTCCCATCTGGAGGAACAATGACTAAGGAACGGATTCGCGTGCGGTTGCGCGGTTTCGATGTTGAATTGATTGACCAGAGCGCGAAGTCTATTGTTCATACGGTTCAGAAGGCGGGGGCCAAGGTAACGGGTCCTATTCCCCTTCCGACCCGGATCAACAAGATAACGGTGCTTCGTTCACCCCATGTGAATAAAAAGTCCCGTGAGCAGTTTGAGATGCGGACCCATAAGCGGTTGATCGATATCATTGAGCCTTCCGCCGAAGTGATGGATTCGCTTATGAAGCTTGAACTTCCCGCCGGTGTGGATGTTGAGATAAAGCAATAAAACTGCTGGCGTTCATTGTTTTGGAGATGTGGATGATCCGCAGAGGATGGTCTGCCGTAGCTGCCCGGAGCAGGCAGTAAGTATGAGCCAGTATGGAGTAGAACGATGTTGGGTCTTTTGGCCAAGAAAGTGGGTATGACACAGGTTTTTGATGACGATGGGAATCTTGTTCCGGTAACAGTTATCCGTATCGATCCGAATGTAGTTATTGCCCAGAAAACTCCGGAGAAGGACGGTTATGCCGCCGTGGTCCTGGGGGTGGATGATCTGAAAAAACAGCGGGTATCCAAGCCCTATGGGGGACAGTTCCCGGAGTCGATCTCGCCCAAAAAGCGGATCAGGGAATTTCGGGATTTTGAAAAAGAGGTCTCCGTAGGTGATTCCCTGGGGGCTGAGCTCTTTGAGGGTTGCCGCTACGTGGATGTAACGGGTGTTTCCAAGGGGAAGGGTTTTCAGGGAGTTATGAAACGTTGGGGTTTCCACGGAGGCCGCCATACCCATGGTTCCAAGTTTCACCGTGAACCCGGTTCTACCGGACAGTCAACCTATCCGGGCCGTACCTTCAAAAACGTCAAGTTGCCCGGACGGATGGGCCGGGAACGGACTACCGTACTCAGTCAGCGGCTTATCAAGGTGGATACCGAAAAGCAGTTACTGTTGATCCGCGGCGCGGTTCCCGGCGTCAAGCAGGGCTTGCTTCTGGTCAGGGCTGCGGTAAAGAAATGAAAACCGTAATCTTTTTATGGGGAAAATGATGAATCGGACAGTGTATTCGGTAGATGGCAGGGAACTGCGAAGCGTTGAATTGGATGATACGGTATTCGGGCTTCCGGTGAATGAGGATGTTATCTGGTATGCCATTCAAAATGAGCTTGCCAACAAACGGCTGGGAACCGCCAGTACAAAGGACCGTGGTGAAGTTCACGGTTCCAATGCCAAGCCCTATAAGCAGAAGGGTACCGGCCGGGCCCGCCGGGGGGATAAAAAGTCCCCCCTTATGGTTGGGGGTGGTACCATATTTGGCCCCAAACCCCGGGATTTTTCTTATTCTATGCCGAAAAAGGCAAAGCGGCTTGCCATGAAGAGTATTTTGAGCCTCAAGGTTCAAAGTGATACCCTTAAGATCGTTGAGGATTTTACCGTCGATTCCGGTAAGACCAGGGACCTTGTGGGGATTCTGAAAAATTTTGGTCCCGGTGAACGGACGGTGATCGTCCTCAAGGATGACGACGGACAGGTGAAGCGGGCGGGAGCCAACATTCCCTGGCTCAGTTTTCTCTCCTATAACCGGCTGCGGGCCCACGATCTCTTCTACGGACGCCGGATTATCCTCCTTGAAGGGGCCGCAAAGAATCTTAACGCCTTTTATGGCATGGAAAAAACTGTCCTGTCGGATAGCGGGGAGGCCGGAGAATGATCGACTACGAAAAGATCCTTATCGAACCGGTACTATCGGAAAAGTCGAATATACTGCGGGAATCGGGGAAGTACGTGTTCAAAGTGGATCCCCGGGCTAATAAACTTGAGATCAAAGAGGCGGTTCGCCGGCTTTTTAACGTGCATCCCCTTTCCTGTACGGTGATGGTGGTGGGCGGAAAGCCCAAACGCCTCAGAAACAGGGCGGGTTACACCGCAACCTGGAAGAAGGCCATCGTGAAGTTGCCCAAGGATGAAAAAATAGCCTTGTTTGAGGGCGTGTAAGGGAAGATTATGGGTATTAAGACGTATAAACCGATCACCGCCGGGATGCGGCAGTGGACCAGTCTGGATAATTCGGAACTCACCAAACATGCTGTTCCGGAAAAGTCCCTTGTTTACGGTCATTCCGGACAGGCCGGCCGGGATTCCAATGGGCGGATTAGCGTCCGGCACAAGGGCGGTGGTCATAAGCGGCGTTACCGGATCATTGACTTCAAGCGGGACAAAATCGGGGTTCCCGGCAAGGTGGCGACCATTGAATATGATCCTAACCGCAGCTCCAATATCGCCCTGATCAAATACGCCGATGGGGAAAAGCGGTATATCATTGCCCCAAAAGGTTTGGTTGTCGGCGCCAGCATCATGAGCGGTCCCAACGCCTCCATTGAAAGCGGAAACGCCCTTCCCCTGGAGAATATTCCCCTGGGATTTACGGTCCACAACGTGGAGCTTACCTTGGGCCGGGGCGGGCAGATAGTCCGTTCTGCCGGTGCGGGGGCTCTGCTCGCAGCGAAGGAGGGGGATTATGTTACCCTCAAATTGCCCTCCGGGGAAATGCGGATGGTCTTTAAGCGGTGTTACGCCACTATTGGGACGGTGGGCAATGAAGATCATATGAATACCCAGCTAGGTAAGGCGGGCCGCAAGCGCTGGCTTGGTATCCGGCCTACGGTACGTGGTATGGCAATGAACCCGGTTGATCACCCCCACGGCGGTGGTGAAGGGAAAAACAAGGGTATTCATCCGGTCAGCCCCTGGGGGCAGCCAACAAAGGGATTCAAAACCCGGAACAAACATAAACCTTCCTCGCGGTTTATCGTAAGCCGTGGAAAGAAGAAATAGCAAAGGGCCAAAACCTCCGGGTTTTGGGCTGTCTATAGGAGAGCAGGGTGTCACGATCCATTAAGAAAGGGCCCTTTATTGCAAAGAGCCTTGATAAAAAAGTGCTGGAGATGAGCAAGGCCGGGGATCGGCGGATGATCAAAACCTATTCCCGGTGCTCTACTATTATTCCGGAGATGGTGGGCGGTACAATTTCCGTCTATAACGGTAAAACCTGGATTCCCGTTTATATTACGGAAAACCTGGTCGGTCATAAATTGGGTGAGTTCGCGCCGACCCGTATATTCCGGGGGCATGCGGGTTCGGATAAGAAAGCGGCTAAACAGTAGGTTATGTGATGAAAATTAAAACAGGTTATCGGGCAGTTACCAAGTACCTAATTGCATCCCCCTTTAAGATTCGGCCGGTGGCCGATCTGATCCGCCGTAGACCCTATCCTGAGGCTATGGCCCTCCTGGAAAACATGCCCCACCGTGGTGCCCGGATTATCCGGAAAACCGTTAAGTCTGCGGCTTCAAATGCGCTGAACAGGAATAAACAGCTCAACGAGGACATGCTCTACGTGAAGGACATATCAATCGATGAAGGCCCCCGGATGAAGCGGATTTGGTTTCGTGCCCGGGGCCGGGCGGATATGCTCCTCAAACGACTATGCCACGTACGGGTGGTAATTGACGAGACCGGAAAGGCGGGTAAGTAAAGTGGGACAAAAGGTTAATCCAATAGGACTGCGGATTGGTATAAACAAGACATGGTTTTCCCGGTGGTATGTAGACCCCAAAGAATATGCCAATACTCTGCACGAGGATCTGAAGCTTCGCAGGTTAATCATGGATCTGCCCGAAACCAAAGGCGCCGATATTGCCGAACTGGAACTTATACGGCATCCCCAGCGGATCACCATTGTCATCCATACCGCCCGGCCGGGGGTTGTAATCGGCCTTAAGGGCGCCAACATTGAAAAGATAGGCGCTGAACTGCAGAAGCATGTGGTTAAAAAGATTCAGATCAAGATCAAGGAAGTCCGTAACGCTGATAATAACGCCAGTATCATTGCCCAGAGCATTGCCCGTCAGCTTTTGGCCCGGGGCAGTTTCCGCCGGACTATGAAGCAGGCTATAACCAACGCCATCAAGAAGGGAAACGCTCAGGGGGTTAAGGTGCGGCTCTCCGGAAGGTTGGGGGGGGCGGAAATGTCCCGGACCGAAGAGGCCAAAGAGGGGCGTATCCCCCTGCATACCCTGCGTGCGGATATAGATTACGGGGTTGCCGAAGCCCACACTACTTTTGGCGCCATCGGCGTTAAGGTATGGGTGTATAACGGGATGAAGTACGGAAAAGAGCAGAAAGAGGACGCAGGCGCCCTGGTGCGCAAGCGCCGTGAACGCAGCCCGGCGAGGGGATGAGAGGTTAAGGAATGCTGAGTCCGAAACGAGTGAAGTATCGTAAGGTACAACGGGGCAACATGCCGGGTAACGCTACCCGGTGCAACACGGTGATCTTTGGGGATTATGCCCTGGTTGCCATGGAGCGGATGTGGATTACCAACCGGCAAATTGAAGCGGCCCGTATCGCCCTGAACCGCCATGTAAAGCGGGGCGGGAAGATCTGGATCCGTATCTTCCCGGACAAGCCCTACTCCAAGAAGCCTGCGGAGACCCGTATGGGCAAGGGAAAAGGGGCTCCCGAATATTGGGTCGCGGTGGTTAAACCGGGAACCATTATGTTTGAGCTGGGGGGTATAGAAAAATCGGTCGCCGAAGAGGCCATGACTCTGGCGGGGGCAAAGCTTCCTATTAAAACCAGGATCGTTTCCCGGGTCGATTTTGAGCTGGGCGCCTGAGCGGAAAGGATAGGGGGAGTAGTGTATGAAGAATTCCTTTAAGAATTTGACCTACCCGGAACTAAAGGTAAAACGGGACGAGTTGAGCCGGCAGTACATGGAACTCCGGTTTCGCATTGTTATTGGCCATGTAGATAACCCGCTGCAAAAGCGAACCATGCGCCGGCAGATTGCCCGGCTTAATACCTTGATCCGGCAGCATGATTTGGCGGAAAAGGGGAAGGCATGATTTTTTGAGGGGACTCATAAGATTGTGTTCAAGGAGCAAGTAGTATGGAAGAAGAACAGGCGGTTGCGGTTAAAGCCGGTACAAAACACAGTGGCAGAAAAGAGTTTGTGGGGATCGTAAAGAGCGACAAAATGGCAAAAACCATAGTGGTAGCGGTGGAAACGACGACCCTGCATCCTCTGTACAAAAAGTATGTCACCAGGATAAAGAAACTGAAGGCTCATGATGAAACCAATGACGCCAAGATCGGGGATCGGGTACGGGTTGTGGAATGCCGGCCCATCAGTAAGGAAAAATGCTGGAAGCTTGCGGCAATTGTTGAGCGCGCCCGGTAGTAAGCGCGGATATGAGCGCCAACGTGCTCAATAAGGAGAGTATGTTACATGATCCAGGTAGAGACCTTCCTGAATGTAGCGGATAATTCAGGCGCCAAGATTGTACAATGTATCAAGGTTCTTGGTGGTTCAAAACGAAAGTACGCCGGTATCGGTGATATTATAGTGGTGGCGGTTAAGGATGCATTGCCAACTTCAACCATTAAAAAAGGTTCCGTTGAAAAGGCGGTGGTGGTACGGACCCACAAGGAGTATCGCAGACCCGACGGTACCTATATCCGGTTTGATGATAACGCCTGTGTCATCATTGACGCAAGTTTGAATCCCAAGGGGAAACGGATCTTCGGGCCTGTTGCCCGGGAATTGCGGGAGAAGGATTACATGAAAATTGTATCCCTCGCTCCCGAGGTTCTGTAAAATAGTAAAGCAGGGAGCGGTAAAATGGCAGTGGATACACAGCATAAATACAAGCTGAAAAAAGAAGATACCGTCCAGATCATCGCTGGTAAAGACAAGGGTAAACGGGGACGGATACTGAAGATCCTCCGGGTAAGCGACCGGGTCGTGGTTGAGGGTGTCAATATCGTCAAGAAGGCGAAAAAGCGCCGGAATCAACAGGATCGTGGGGGTATTGTCGAGGTAGAGGCGGCCCTGCACAGTTCCAACGTGATGATAATCTGTAAAAAATGCGGACCCACCCGGATAGGCTACAAGCTGGAGGGGGATGCCAAGATCCGGATCTGCAGGAAATGCGGGGAGGCCCTGTGATGAAAAATTATGAACCCCGGCTTAAAAAGATATACAAGGAGCAGGTTGCCCCGGAACTGTTCAAGGAATTCGGCTATAAATCGCCCATGCAGATACCAAAACTGGAGAAGATCGTCGTCAGCATGGGGGTAGGCGAGGCCCTGCAGAACAAAAAACTTTTAGATGCCGCGATAGACGATCTTACCACCATTACCGGTCAGAAGGCGATCAAAACCAAGGCTCGCAAGAGTATCGCCAACTTTAAGATCCGGACCGGTCAGGAAATCGGCGCTAAGGTTACTCTCCGGGGAGCCATGATGTACGAATTTCTGGATCGGCTGGTGAATGTGGCGCTGCCTCGGGTCAAGGACTTCCGGGGGGTAAGCCAGAATGCCTTTGACGGGCATGGGAATTATTCCCTGGGTATTACCGAGCAGATTATTTTTCCGGAAATAGATTTTGATAAAATAGAGCGGGTTGCGGGACTCAATGTCGTCATTGTTACGACGGCACGAACTGATGCGGAGGCCAAGGCCTTCCTCGCCAAGTTCGGCATGCCCTTCAGAAAGTAGGGAGGTATACATGGCAAGAAAAGCAATGATTATCAAGGCGCTCCGGATGCCTAAATATAAAACCAGAAAAGTAAATCGGTGTCGAATCTGCGGACGCGCCCGGGGATACCTCCGGAAGTTTGAGATGTGCCGCATTTGCTTCCGCAAGCTTGCGAGCGAGGGACTTATTCCCGGTGTCACAAAATCGAGTTGGTAAGGTAGGAGCATAGGATGAGTATTTCTGATCCCGTTGCGGATATGTTGACCAAGATCCGGAATGCCGGAATGGCAAAGCATGAAAAGGTTGATATCCCTACCTCCAAGTTAAAGCTGGAGGTTGTAAAGATTCTAAAGACCGAAGGGTATATCAAAAATTTTAAAAAGGTTAATCAGGATGGAACAAACACCATCCGGGTTTTCTTGAAATATGATGAAGAAACCGGTCCAATTATTCACGGCATTGAGAAGGTGTCAAAGCCCGGCCGCCGTGTATATGCGGGTTATAAAAATATGCCAAGGGTGTACAACGGATACGGCACTCTGATCGTGTCTACATCGATTGGGGTAACCACCGGGAAAAAGGCCGCCGAAAAGAAAGTGGGCGGTGAAGTTATCTGTACCGTCTGGTAAGAGGGGAAGTATGTCGCGCATTGGAAGAATCCCTGTTAAGATACCCAAGGGGGTAAAGGTCACCTTTCAGGATGAGGTGATGACCGTAGAAGGTCCCAAGGGGAAGTTGTCCCAGAAGTACCATCCGGTTATTACCTTTGAGTCAAAGGGTGAAGAGATAGTGGTGGACAGGGTGAATGAGGAAAAGCAGACCCGGGCATTTCATGGTCTGTACCGTAATTTGCTCAACAACATGATAATTGGCGTTAGTACCGGTTTCTCCCGGGCGCTTATCATTACGGGGGTCGGTTACCGGGCGGAAGTTCAAGGCCGGCTTTTGAATATGAGCCTGGGGTATTCCAGCGATATCTATGTGGGAATACCGGAGGGACTCCAGGTGACGGTGGAACCCAATGGAAAATTGGTGGTAAGCGGCATTGATAAGCAGCAGGTTGGGGAATTTGCATCCCAAATACGGAAACTCCGGGAACCTGAGCCCTATAAAGGCAAGGGTATCCGTTATGAAGATGAGCAGATCCGCAGAAAGGTCGGCAAGTCTGGCGTAAAATAATCAGGCGGCAGTGATGCTGTCACGATGGAACGAGGAAAGAGAGTATGTTGCGAAAAATGGTCGAAAAGGACAGGAAGCGGCTTAAACGGAAAATCCATATACGCAAGCGTATTTCCGGAACCCCGGAGCGGCCGCGGATGAGTGTAACCCGGAGCAACCGGGCCTTGTCCATACAAATTATCGATGATACGAAGGGACATACCCTCGTATCGGCGTCAACCCTGGAGAAGGAGTTGAAAAACATCAAACCGACGGTGGCAGGGGCAGGTCAGTTGGGTGAAGTCATGGGAAAACGGCTTCTGGAGAAGAACATCACATCGGTAGTCTTCGACCGGAACGGGTATCTATATCACGGCCTGATAAAAGCAATGGCCGACGGAACCCGGAAAGCCGGGATCCGGTTCTAGGGGGCGGAATGGACCACGGAAGGGATAAGGACAGGGATAGAAATTTTCCGGAACGGGAAAAGGAATTTGTTGAGAAACTGGTAAAACTCAACCGGACAGCCAAGGTTGTAAAGGGCGGGCGCAGGTTTTCTTTTTCCGCTCTTACCGTTGTCGGAGATCGGAAGGGGAAGGTTGGGTATGGTTTCGGGAAGGCCAATGACGTATCCGAGGCTATCCGTAAGAGCATTGATAAGGCCAAGCGAAATTTGGTGGTCCTGCCGGTAAAAAATGGGACTATTCCCCATGAGATCATAGGCCTGTTTAAGGCCTCCCGGGTGTTATTAAAGCCCGCCTGTTCGGGAACCGGTATCATTGCCGGGGGACCCGTCCGGGCAATTATGGAAGCCGGGGGGGTCACCGATGTGCTCAGCAAGTCCATTGGCGCCTCAAGCCAGTACAATGTGGTTAAGGCTACCTTTAACTGTATTGGCAGGATGATGGATGCCAGGGTAATTGCCAAGAACAGAGGGAAATCCCTCAAAGAACTATGGGGTTAGGGTATGGCGCAAAGGATCAGAATTCGCCTAATTCGTAGTATCATCAGCACGCTTCCGAAGCAGCGGGCCACGGTCCGTTCTTTGGGGCTCAGGAAGATTGGCTCGGTAGTGGAACAGGAGGCCAGTCCCGCTATTCTGGGAATGGTAAAGACTGTTTCCCATTTGGTCTCGGTGGAGGAAATAGACAATGCATGATTTTGATCTGCATGCCCCCGAGGGTGCGAATAAACGTAAACGGATAGTGGGCCGTGGACAGGGTTCCGGCCGGGGGACTACCGCGGGAAAGGGGAATAAGGGACAAAAAGCCCGATCCGGTGGCAAGACCTATGTAGGTTTTGAGGGGGGGCAGATGCCCCTATACCGGCGTCTTGCCCAGCGGGGTTTCTCAAACTATCCCTTCAGGAAGGATTTTCAGGTGGTCAATCTGGGGGAAATTGAAAAACGGTATGCCGACGGTGAGACCGTCAGTCCGGCTTCCCTTGTTAAAAAGGGCCTTATCAAGGACTCCCTGCCGGTCAAGATCCTCGGTGACGGGGATTTTAGCCGTAAGTTGATCTTTAAGATCGATTCCGTGTCCGCCGGGGCACGGGAAAAGATTGAAAAAGCGGGGGGAACCCTCCGGGGTGTGGTGAGCGGCGGCGGAGCCAAAACAGATACCGCGGTTAGCGGAACTGATACCGCTACATAAATGTATAACACATTATTATAGGAATGTTTCATGGCTAATCAATTGGTTGGTATGTTCAGGGTAAAGGAACTCCGGGAACGGATACTGTTCACCGCCCTTATGCTGGTTATATTCCGGCTTGGCGCGGTGCTTCCCATACCGGGAATCAACGTCCGGGAGTTAAACGCCTACTTTCTCTCCCAGCAGAATACGGGGAATCCTATTGTTGATTATCTGGACTTCTTTGCCGGCGGCGCCTTTTCCAATTTTTCTATTTTTATGCTGGGGATCATGCCCTATATTTCCATGTCGATCATCATGCAGCTTCTGCTCATCGTGTTCCCCCGGTTAAAGAAGATATCCCAGGAAGAGGGGGGGAGGAAGAAAATTCAGGGTTATCAGCGCATAGGGACGGTGGCGGTTTGTCTCATCCAGTCCTTTGCAGTAACCCAATACGCCCAGAGTATCTCCCGGAGCGTGGAAAACCTCCTCAGTATGAACTTGTTGCCCTTTACCTTGATAGCCATGCTTACCGTCACCACGGGAACCATGCTGCTCATGTGGATGGGGGAACAGATAACCCGGCGGGGAATTGGGAACGGTATATCCCTCCTCATCTTTGCCGGTATCGTGGCCCGGCTGCCCCAGGCGGTGTGGGAACTGGTGGGCCGGGTCAGGAACGGGGATCTTAACCTGGTCTTTGTGATCGTGGTTTTTGTGATGTTCGTAGCGGTGGTAGCCCTGGTGGTTTTTGAGCAGCAGGGACAGCGGAAGATCCCGGTGCATTACGCCAAACGGGTGGTTGGCCGGCGGATGTACGGCGCCCAGAGCACCTACATCCCCTTTAAGATAAACCCCTCCGGGGTTATTCCGGTCATCTTCGCCTCTTCTATCTTGACCTTTCCTTTACAGATCGCCTCCACGGTGGGGGGGAATGTTGCCTGGCTTGCGGCGGTTTCCCGGGCCTTGAGCCCTCAGGGGATCCTGTACAATGTTCTCTACGTTCTTCTTATCGTGTTTTTTGCCTATTTCTATACCCAGGTGA
>JAITJI010000115.1 GCA_031279015.1 Spirochaetaceae bacterium | reverse complement strand
TTTTTTATTGACAGACAAAAAACAATCACGGTATACTAAGCCCATTCAGGGTGTACCGGGAAAGGGAACCCTTATTTTCGAGGAGGAAATAAAACAATGAAACTTAAAAGGATTATCGGACTGGTTTTAGCGGGCCTTGTCCTGGCCGGCGGCGTTTTTGCCGGCGGTTCCCGGCAGTCATCCGGGGGCCTGACTATTAAACCCGGAGTACTCACCATCGGTATGGAAATCGGGTATCCCCCCATGGAATATTTGGACGAAAACGGGACCCCCGTGGGTTTCGATGTCCAGATGGCCAATGCCATTGCGGCCAAGCTGGGGCTGAAGGTCGAGCTGGTGGATACCGCCTGGGACGGCATTTTTGCCGGGGTGGATACGGATAAATACGATTGTATCATGTCGGCGGTAACCATTACCGATGAGCGCCTGGTAAAACATAACTTCACCAAACCCTATATCGGCAATGCCCAGGCCCTGGTGCTGCTCAAGGGTTCCCCCATCACCGCCCGGAGCCCCGAAGACCTCAACGGCCTGGGGGTCGCCTATCAGGCGGAGACCACCTCGGACATCTACATGGCCCAGTTGCAGAGCCAGGGGCTGAAATTCACCCCCTATGAATACGACAAGGTGCTTAACTGTTTCGACGAACTCAAACTCGGCCGGGTGGACGCCATTATCTGCGACAGCTTGGTGGCCTTTGATTACATTGCCCCGGCGGATTCCCCCTTCGAACTCGTGTGGCAGGGGCAGGCGGAGGAGAAATTCGGCATCTGTCTTAAAAAGGGGAACGACGCCCTTACCGCGGCCATTGATACGGCCCTGGACGAGCTCTTTGCCGACGGGACGATGTTGAAAATTTCCCAGAATGTCTTTAAGATGGACATGGTGTCCGCCGCCCGTAAATAATGAATACCCTGCAGAGAATCCTATCCTGGATACCGAAGCTCCTTGCCGGTTCCCGGATCACCATCGGCCTTACTATCCTCTCAGTCTCTGCGGGGTTGGTTATGAGTCTTTTCCTTGCCCTGGGGAAGATGTCTAAGTTCAAAATCCTCAACCGGTTTTGCAGCGCCTATATATTTTTTTTCCGGGGCACCCCCCTGTTGATGCAGCTCTACTTTATCTACTACGCCCTTCCCATGGTTTCTCCTGTTTTTATCATCAGGACGGGGGATCAGTTTTTTGACCGGTTTATCCCGGCCTTTATCGCCTTTGGCCTTAATTCCGCCGCCTACTGTGCGGAAATCATCCGGGCGGCGATTCAAAGCATCAACAAGGGGCAGTTTGAGGCTTCCCGGGCCCTGGGGCTTTCTTATGCCCAGACCATGCGGCTGGTGGTGATCCCCCAGTCCATAAGGCGGCTCATTCCGCCGGTGGGTAACGAATTCATCATGGTCCTTAAGGACGTTTCTCTGGTGTCCATGATCGCCCTGGCGGATATCACCAAGGAGACCCGGAACATCGAGTCTTCCACCCGTTCGGCGATGGTGTATATCCCCGCTATGGTGTTATATCTGATTATCACCGCTGTTTTTACTTTTGTTTTTCATAAGCTGGAAAAAAAGTATTCAGTGTATATATAGGGTCGTAAAACGGCACGTTTTAACGGCGCCCTATAATCCATGCTTTCGGAGAAGCGCCTAATGTCAATGATAAAGACCGTGGATATAAGCAAGACCTTCCACACCGCCGGCAGGCCCCCCCTGGCGGTGTTAAAAAATGTTTCCCTCACGGTGGAGCAAAAGGAGGTGGTGTGTATTATCGGCCCTTCGGGGGCGGGAAAGTCGACGTATTTGCGGACCCTCAACCGGCTGGAAAAAATAGACAGCGGAAAAATTTATATAGAGGATAAGCTGCTTTTTGACTATGCGGATGGGGTAAACGCGCTGAAGCTCCCCCACCATGAGCTGAACCAATCCCTCCTGGAAGTAGGGATGGTATTCCAGAGTTTCAACCTTTTTCCCCATAAAACGGTGATCGAAAACCTTATCCTTGCCCCGGTACACGTACGGAAAGTACCGGTGGAGGAGGCCCGGGAAAAGGCCAAGGTGCTGATTGACCGGGTGGGCCTTTCGGACAAGATCGATGTCTACCCTTCCCAATTGTCCGGGGGGCAGCAGCAACGGGTGGCCATTGCCCGGGCTCTGGCCATGGAGCCGAAGATCATGCTTTTCGACGAGCCCACCTCCGCCCTGGACCCGGAACTGGTGGGGGAGGTTCTGGCGGTGATGAAAACCCTGGCCCAGGCGGGGATGACCATGCTGGTGGTAACCCACGAGATGGGTTTTGCCCGGGAAGCGGCCGACAAGGTGGTTTTTATGTTTGAAGGTTCCATTCTGGAAGTGGGGCGGCCTTCGTCCATGTTCAGCAACCCCCAAAACGACCGGACCCGTCAATTCCTGCAAAGCGTACTTTAGGGAAACGCTGATTAACTTGACGCTCATCGCGTTTCCCTAATGTATTTGCTCATTTTATTGCGCAAATGGGGTAAACTTTGTTTACCTTGCGTTAAAGGAGCGCCGATTGCGCCAACGTAGTTGGCGAATTCTCGATTGAATAAATCGGTGCTTCCTTAGGAGCCGGGACTTTGGGGGAGAATCACGTTTTTTTGAATTGTTCGGCTCTGGTCATGCGGACCGGACGGTCAAGTTTATAGGGAAAGATTATGTTTTCTAAGAAAAAAAAGACCGCCGTAAACGGACACGGTTTAGTAAATTTGGTTCCCCGGGATCCCCGGTATGATTCAGCGGCCCAGGTGCGTGTTAATGGATTTGACGGTGAGGCGTTTTTGCAAAATGTCAGCAGCAGCGGGTTCCGCATGGAAAGCAGCGACTATAGGGCCATAGACCTGGGGAAACGGTACACCATATATTTGTCCCCGGAGGCATCCGTCAAGCTAAAGCCCTTTAAGGTGGAAGTTGAGGCCCGGTGGGTGCGAAATACCGGATCCAATTTTAGCGTGGGTTTTTCTATTTCAACGCGCGCCGCCAATAAGGCCCTTAAAAAGTATGTCGCTTATGTCAAAGCGCATTAGGGAAACGCTGATTAACTTGACGCTCATCGCGTTTCCCTAATGTATTTGCTCATTTCATTGCGCAAATGGGGTAAACTTTGTTTACCTTGCGTTAAAGGAGCGCCGATTGCGCCAAC
>JAITJI010000057.1 GCA_031279015.1 Spirochaetaceae bacterium | reverse complement strand
GGGGATTCAAAAAAATTTGAGGCCGGCGTAAAAAAACGGCTCCTGGACATTGTCCGGCGTTACGCCGACTGGGATGACGAGACAAGAGAAGATGAACTCCTCCGTTTCGCCGGGATAGTCCGCTACCCCCAGCAGTTTGAATTTCGCGGCCCCCTCTCCGTCAGTTTTGATCCGGGCCCGGAAGGCGCGGTCAATCGGCAATCCCTTGACTTTTCCTCCCTTGTCTATGGGGCCTCCCTCAACTCCCTGGATCTTGGACGGGGAACACTCAGCCTTGCCCCGGAACTCAGCCGGGTTCTTACCATAGAGAATCAGGCGAACTATGTCGATTATCTTTACCGGCAAAACAACAAAAACGAACTTGTGGTATACCACGGCGGCCAGTTCAGCCCGGCCAAAGGGCTGTTCTTCAAGGCCCTTGCCGCGGCCATGCCGGATCATTGTTCATGGTATCACTGGGGAGACATTGACTACGGGGGCTTTTCCATGCTGGCCCGGCTGCGCCGGGAAATCAAGTCCGGCGTCTTTCCCTATCGCATGAGTGAGGAAGAGCTTATCCGCCATGCCGCCTTTACCGTCCCGGTAAGGGATGCGTATCTTGAAAAACTCAGAAACCTTATGCGGCAGGAAGAACTACAGGACTGCCTCCCCTGTTTTGAGTACATGATCAAACACCGCTTACGGCTGGAGCAGGAAGCCCTGCTTGAAGTTCCGCTTTCTCCCGGTTCCGTTGATATCAAGCTGTAATATGAAGGATGCCGGAAGCGCCTGAGAAAAAAATCCGCCGGTATAACAGGCTGCTAGATCATCTGGGCCAGGGTCGCCTGTATCCACTCGTTTGCCTCTTCGGGGTACTGGGATTGGATGCTGAGAAATTCAAAGAGCGCTTCCCTGGTATCCCGGGTGTAATAATACACCTGCCCAAGGTAGAAGCGCGCCCGGGCTTCGGAACTTTCACTCCGGGGAAGGGCAAGGTAGCGGAGTAGTTCTTCCCGGCTTTTCTCCCAATCCCATTTCATGAAGGACCCCTGAACAATGGAACGGAGGGTGGATTCCTCTCCCCCTCCGGGGGTTTGGAGATCCTGGCTAAAGGCCCGGGGAGACTTTAGATTTTTTTTCGCAATTTGCCGCTGCGGGCGGATAGAGGCCAAAGCCCTAGAGGCTTCTTCGCTCAGGGGAACCCTTGCGGGAAGCTCCACATGGTCCTTGCTTCCCGGGGAGATTGCATCAATGGATATGAGGGGAAGAGGCATTGACCGTAAACCCCGGGGGGAATCTCCAAGGCCAACCCGGTACCGCCCCGCGGGTACTTCAACCGGGGTCAGGGTGGTGTTGAAGCCGGGAAATATGCCTATTGTCCCGGAGAGTAGTTCCTCCTCGGTGATAATCGCATAGTAATAGGGTATTCCCGGAACCGGATAATCCGTATAGGGGGATATGGTCCCGGAATCTACGATGACAGCCTTGAGGAGATCCTCGACATTGTGGATAGGTTGTACGCTCCGGTAGAGAACCGTATTCTTCATTCCTTCGGTCATCCGGTAACTGATGGCAACCCCGTCTCCCTCCGTCATGGCGGTCAGGGAAAAGATATTGGATTCTATAGGCGGCCAAGCCGATCCGAAGCTCCGGGAATCGCCAAAACCTTCGGTGATCCCTGCAAGGTTACTGACGGTTACATCGATGGTATTGGTATAGGGAATAAACACCTCGTACCGTTTTCCCGTCTCGTCACTGGACGTAAGAAAATAGTGCCAAATCCCGGATTCTTCTATTTCATCGATGTAGGACTGGACTCCATAGGGTACCTCCACCGGCCGAAACCGGGAGTATGGGTTGGCGGCGTCAAAGGGTGTTTTTGATCGGTAAATATATACCGGTCCCCGGACATCCGCGGAATCCATCCATGACAGCCGGATTAGGTTGTTTTTAACCTCCGCTTTCAGCCGGGATACAAAGGGGGCAAATACGACATTGTCCGCCCGTTCCTGGGAAAAAATCTCTCCCCGGGGCAGGACAATTCCCAAACCAACCAGAAGAAACAGACAAAGAAAAGGATTCCGTACTATAAATATTTTCATACTATAGCAATCGGTATTAAGGGGAATGGTCCTGAGTGTTTTATGTCTTCCGTAAAAAAATTATAGTTCCGGCCCCTCGACAATCCGGCTTATTTCCCGTATTATCCGTAGAAGGGAGGATATGCCATGGTATTATCCGAATTAGGGGCGCCCATTGGGGAATTAAGAGCCCGTATATATGAAACTTGGGGGCGTCTTTGAGAACGCTTCATTTGACAAGCGTATAGCGGAACTTGAAAACCGGGCGGGGGAAAGCGGTTTCTGGAATGACAGCGCTACGGCGGAGAAGCTTATGGGGGAACTCAAGGCCATCAAAAACCGGTACGAACCCTGGAAGGCCCTGAAGGCGGACATTGACGATCTTCTGGTGCTCCATGAATTGGCCACAGAGGCGGGGGATGAATCCCAGGGCGCCGAAATTGAGACGGTCTTAAAGGATCTGTCCCTCCGTTTTGAAAAAAACAATATCTTTGAACTTATGCCTGGGGAGGTTGATAAAAACGGCTGTTTTCTCACCATCCATTCCGGCGCCGGAGGGACCGAGGCCTGTGACTGGTCGGGGATGCTCTACCGGATGTACCTGCGCTGGGCGGAACGGAAGGGTTTTACCATAGAGGAGGTGGATCGTCTGGAAGCGGAGGGGGGCATCAAGTCCGCCACCTGCCGGATTGAAGGCGATTATGCCTATGGTTACCTGAAGGGTGAATCCGGGGTGCACCGGCTGGTACGGATATCCCCCTTTGACGCCAATGCCCGGCGGCATACCTCCTTTGCCTCGGTCTATGCTTTCCCGGTGATCGATGATTCCATTGAGGTGGATATCCGCCCCGAGGATCTCCGGGTGGACACCTATCGTTCCGGAGGAGCCGGCGGACAGCATATCAACAAAACGGACAGCGCTGTCCGTTTTACCCACCTTCCCACGGGGATCGTGGTGGCCTGCCAGAACGAGCGGAGTCAGATAAAAAACCAGGCCATTGCCATGAGTATGCTCAAAGCCCGGCTTTATGAATACTACCGGCAGGAAAAGGAACGGGAAAACGAAAAATTCGCACAGGAAAAAAAGGATATTTCCTGGGGGAATCAGATCCGATCCTATGTCTTCCAGCCCTATACCCTGGTAAAGGATTACCGAACCAAGGCGGAGATCGGTAATATCCAGGCGGTAATGGATGGGGACATTGACTTTTTTATAGAGGAGTATTTACGTTTTGCCTGGAATAATGCCCGTTCATAGGGGATTCCGGTGAACCGGGCCGGTCTTTCGGGATTGGCCTTTCCAATTCCGGCCCTTCTTGTTTTTTTTCTTTTCCCCTCCGGACTCTTCGGGCTGGGAAAAACCGAGGAAGAAGAAAAAGTCTCCCTGAACAAGGAATGGGTTCTCTGTGTTACCGCCTTTGATGTCAGCAGCCTCCCTCCCTCACGGCAGATCATCGGAAATGTGGTAAGCACAAACCTGGCGGATCGGCTCACCTCGGTTAAATACCGATTCCGTATGCCCTCCGAATCCCTTTACTATGAGGAGATCGCCTGGTCCGGGGCCAGGATGGAAAAGGGGAAACAGATCGCTTCCAAACGGAACGAACGGGACCAACTGCTCTTCCAGGGGAACGCCTCCTGGCGGTACCAGAAAGACATAAAGCAAAAGGATGAGGAAATAAAAAAACTTGAAGAGGAGTATCGGCAGATAGATGGGGACAAACCCCTGGTATACGATAAACCGACGGTTGTACTGACGGAGGACAACAGAAACGGTACATTCCCCGCAGCTCCGGCAGCCGGAAAGGAATACCGTTTTTGTAAAACCCAAAGGGCAGACGCGTTTCTGGCCGGACAGGTAACCGAATTCCACGGCCGTATATTCGTGAACCTCCGAATCTATACCCTGTACAGCCGGTCCTATTCATACGAAGACAGCACGATTTTTTCCCTGGATGACATAAGCCTGGTGATGGATGAACTGGCGGGACGTCTGAATGCCGCCGTTTCAGAAACGGCGCCGGCGGCGATCAGGATACGGGTGGAACCTGAGGATGCCCTGGTGATTATCGACGGTTCCTTTGCCGGCCGGGGCGCCACCGATACCCTGGAGCATTCTCCGGGAGAGGTTGAGGTGACGGTTTCGGCGGAACGCCATGATTCCCTTTCCCTTCCCCTGGAGTTGAGCAGCGGGGAAATGACGGACCTTTCCCTGAAGCTTCGGCCCCTCAGTCTTTCATCCTTTACTGTAGAAGCGGCAGATAGTCCGGGCAGCGCCGTATACCGGGGGAATCTCTACGCCGGGGAGAGTCCCCTTCCCCTGGATATACCCCTGGGACAGTATGAAAACATAAGCGTACAAACACCGGAGGGTAAAACCGGGTCGGTGGTTGTGCAGGGGGGCATCTTTACCGGGGAGAATCTGATCCTGAATCCCAATCCGTCCCCGGAAACGAAACAGGTTGACCGGTTTAGGAGGAAGTTCTATGGGGCCTACGGCAGATTCTGGTTTACCCTGCCCGCGGCTGTTCTTATCTATGGGATTTCCACTGCCTATACCAATTCCTATAATAACAACACCCTGCCGGAACTGTACAATAAGGCCTCTACCTATAATTACGTTTCCATTGGCGCCATAGTGGTGGCCGGGGGGTTCCTGGGGGAGGCCCTGTTCCGCATGGGCCGGTATCTCTATACCACCGGCCGGAATGAAACCAGGCTGGTGAAATGAAGGGGGTAGTCATTGTGGGGGCGGTTTCATTTACCGATAGAATAAAAAGTTTTTTTGGTCTCCGGAATCAAATTTCAGATGAATTCTTTGAGGATCTGGGGGATCTCCTTGTAGAAGGGGATTTCGGCGCCGCTGAAGCGTACAAAACGGTGGAGCGGTTGCAGGATTACTGTAAAAAAGAGGGGATCGCGACGCCCGGTGAGGCGCGCCGCGCCCTGGCCATCCTTCTGGAAAGACGCCTTGGAGAATCGCCGGAGGGGAATCCCCTCTTGTCCGGGGCTGTAGAGTCGGCGGGCAAACCCGGAACCTTGGATCTGATCCTCCTTTTGGGGGTAAACGGGGTCGGCAAGACCACCACCGCCGCAAAACTGGCCCTTTGGTACCGGGACCGGTACGGGAAAAAGCCAATTATAGCCGCAGCAGATACCTTCAGGGCGGCGGCGGCGGATCAGCTCAAAATTCACGGGGAACGGCTCGGTGTCCGGGTAGTGGCCCATAAACAGGGGGGAGATCCCGCGGCGGTGGTATACGATGCCATTGAAGCGGCCGGGGCGGGGAGCGGAGATCTTATCATCGCGGATACCGCAGGCCGGATGCATACCAAAACCGCCCTGGTGGAAGAACTCAAAAAGATAGACCGGGTGGTGGAAAGCCGGGCGGTCTCTGCAGGGTATCATAAATGGCTGGTACTGGACGCCACCACCGGACGGAACGCCCTTGCCCAGGCGGAAATATTCCACGGGGCGGTATCTCTCCACGGAGTTATCCTGACCAAATTCGATTCTACCGCCCGGGGCGGAGTGGTATTTTCTCTGGCGGATCAATTCGGGCTGCCCGTGGTGTTTATCTGTGACGGGGAACAGTACAGCAGGATAAGACCCTTTGATCCCCCGGCATACGCAAAGGAATTTGTGGGCCTTGATTAATATCCGCAGGCGGGAGGCTTTCCTTCTTATTTTTTTTCTTACCGCCCTGGTTTCCCTCCGGGGAGAAACCCGGTGGTACCATTCCAACGCCGCCGGTATGGCCCTGGAAAGCGCCTATTCCAGACTTGCACTGCGGGGAAAGTACGCTCTTTCAGTAGCCGCCGTATCCTTCGATGAACTTCCCGAAATCCTCCGGGAATACCACAGCGCCGGTTTTCAAATAGAGCTGCGAACCCTCTACGAAAACGGCGTTATGTCCCGGCGGCAATGGCTGTTCAGGGATGATGCCGGGGTAACCAGGCTGGTCGCTTCCTTCAACTCCAACCAGTACATAGATTCCCCTACAGGGCAGCCGGCCGGTACGGCATCAGATGAAGCCGCCGCGGCCTCTCCGGCGGGTATTGCAGAACCGGCGGAAATACCGGCGGAAATACCGGCGGAAATACCGGCTGAAGGCGCCGGGGAAGCCGGAATCGAAGCTGCGCCCGCGGAAGGCGCCGGGGAAGCGGAAGAGTCCGATCTGTCGGGTTTTATCGAGATTTACAATTTCAAGGGGCTTATCACCGAAGAACATCAGATAGATTCCCAGGGCACGGATCAGATCGTTACCTATATCTACAACGACAGCTACCTTGTCAGGGCGGAAACCCGGATCAAAACTCCGGGAACCGAAGAGGCTCCAGAAACCCTGGAGGATTACTGTACCGATTATTACCGCTATACCCGATCCTATTCCCTGAGATTGGTGGAACGGGTGTTTCATCCCGCCGCTGCCCGTGTCCCGGGGACTGAACAGATACGGCTCTCCTTTCCTCACATGATCCTTGGGGCCGCCAAGGATACGGATTTTGTTCGTCCCGGTTCCGCCTTTGGTTCGGATTTTTTTGAGGATATTCTCCTGGACTCCGTTTCCAGGGTGCTCTATACTACCGATGATCGGGGCAGGATCCTCACCGAAACCCGGCGGGATGAAGAGGGTGATGTCATCGGGGAACTGCGGAACACATGGTCCGGCGACCGGTTGATCCGGGTAGCCTGGAAATCCGGGGAAGACGAACGGGTCACCGAATATGAGTACGATAGTGAAGGGGACCGGATCCTGGAGCGGAACATCAACCGGGGCCAGCTTGAGCGTATAATCCGCCGGGAAGGAGAGCGGGATGTGGAAGAACTCTATATGAACGGGAGGGTTGTCCTCAGGGCGATATGGGAAGAGGGCCGTAAGGTATCGGAGGTCCGGGTCAGTTCCCAGGCAGCCGGTACCTCCCGCGATAAGGCCGGCGGCGAATCTGACGGCCTTGCCGGCGGCTCCGGTACGGAAGGAGAGGCTTACTGATGGGTTCCTCCCGCTGGATTGGTTTTATCGCCGGCCGTTATGTTTCCAGCCGCCGCCGGGATCGTGCATCTCCATCGCCGGTTCTGGCGGTCCTGGGCATTTTCACGGGAGTCCTGGCGCTGACGGTGATCCTGGCGGTGATGAACGGATTCCAGATGGGGTTTATCGAAAGCATCCTGGAGGTGTCATCCTACCATATCAGGGTGGAATCCTTCCCCTGGGATGCCACGGGGAAAGACCTTATAGAGGGGATTCGGGGACTCCCGTACATCCCTGCGGTTGTTCCTTTTCGGGAGTTCCACGGAATTGTCCGGGGAAACCGGAACGGACAGCAAGCAGTCATAGTCCGGGGGATCTCCCCGGATGCCCTGAAGACAGACCGGGGCATGGCAGAGAAGCTTGTTTTCGAGGCCGGCGTCTTTGATATCACCTTTCCCCATACCATTGTTTTGGGCGCCGAACTGGCCCGCCGGCTTGCCGTCAGCCCCGGCGATGAACTCACCCTGGTATCCCTTTCGGGCTTCTTCCCCGGCGGTTCCATGGCGGAGGGGAATGGCGAATCGGTTCCGGAGGCTGAGGATTTCCGCTTCCTGGTAACGGGGATCTTCCGGTCCGGTTTCTATGAATACGATCTCAGCTGGGCCTTTATCAACATCGAAACCGCGAGACGGCTGGAAGACGGCGGGGCAACAGTTTCCCTGGGGATCAAGTTGCAAAACCGCTGGCAGGTTGAGCGGGGAATCCGGGCGGTGCGGCAGTTTTTAGAAACCCGGGGTCCGCCCCGGGAGGCATGGGATATCAATTCCTGGCAGGATTATAACCGGGCCTTTTTTGGGGCCCTGCGGACGGAAAAACTCTTCATGTTTCTGCTGGTGGGGCTGATCTTTATCGTGGTAGGTCTCAACATCTTTCAAGCCCAGCGCCGGGCCGTGCTGGAACGCCGGGAGGAGATTGGCCTCCTCAGGGCAATCGGGGCCAGTGACCGGGCGGTGCGGCTTATCTTTGTCTGGGACGGTTTTATCATCGGCCTTACCGGATCAGGTTTGGGGATTAGTCTTGGGCTCCTCATAGCCGGAAACATCAATCTGTTTTTTTCCCTGCTGGAGGGGTTGGTGAATGGCTGTATCGGTTTGCTCAACGGGTTCCTGGGCTTGTTCGGCGGCGCCGGAGGGCTTACCGGGGAGACCTTTGCCGTTTTTTCCCCGGCGATCTTCTATATCAAGGAGATCCCCTCCCGGATAATCCCCTATGAGGTCCTGCTGATTTTCTTGTTTGGTTTTTTATCCGCCCTTCTGGCGGCATGGTTTGCCTCGGGAAAAGTTTCCCAAACAAGACCTGCGGAGGTGTTGCGGTATGAATGAGGGAGGAAACAGGGAAGCCCTGGTGCAGGCCGCCGGTATTGTAAAAACCTATACATCCGGAACGGAGACCCTCTATATCCTCAATGGGATATGTTTTGAGGTGGAAGGGGGGACCACCGTGGCGATTACGGGACAGAGCGGCAGCGGAAAAAGCACCCTCCTTAACATCCTGGGCGGTTTGGATCGCTGTGATTCCGGCCGGGTACGGGTAGGGGATGTGGAAGTATCGGCCCTTGCGGAAAGCGGCCTCACCGCATACCGGAGCCGGCGGATCGGTTTTATTTTTCAGTTTCATTATCTTCTGAAGGATTTTACCGCCCTGGAAAATGTAATGATCCCCGCCTATATGGGGGGAATGCGGAAGCGGGAAGCCCTTGACCGGGCCCATTCCCTGCTTGCCGATGTCAGGATGGAAGATCGGCTCCACCATTTTCCCTCCCAGCTTTCCGGTGGGGAACGACAGCGGGTCGCGGTGGCCCGTTCGATGGTAAATGATCCGGATGTGATCCTGGCGGATGAGCCCACAGGAAACCTGGATCCCCTGAACAGTGAAACCGTGACGGAGTTGCTCTACAGCGGGGCGGAGAAACGGGGGAAAACTCTCATAGTGGTTACCCATGACGAAAAGGTAGCCCGGCGGGCCATGATCCGCTATACCCTGGAAGGGGGGCTCCTCATAAGAACGGAGGAAACCCTTCCGGAGGCTGAAATGTGAAAACCGGCCCTCTTTTCTTCATCGCCCTTCGCTACCTTCTAGGCCGGGCCCGTGAGGGAGGCCGGTATCTGCGGGGCGCCGCCGCAGGCATCGCCCTGAGCCTTATCCCCATCATGGTTACCCTGATCGTGGCGGACGGTATGATCAGGGGCATCACCGACCGCTACCTTGAACTGGGGACCGGACACTTGCAGGTCTTCAACCATGGTGAGCCCTCCATGTTGGAAGAGGCCCGTACCAGGATCGCCGGTTCCGGAAACTTCCGGGGGGTGTGGGCTGAACGGCAGGGACTTGGGGTGATCATGGGGGGGACGGGGAAGGCCGGGGCTTCCATCCGGGCAACGGATCCTTCCTTTTGGGAGGATGAGGGAAGCGTCCGGTTCCTCAATGTTATAGCGGGGGATAGGAAACTGAGTTCAGACAGGGAGGTGTTGCTGGGACAGGATCTGGCAAAATCCCTGGGTGTGGAAGTTGGGAAAACGGTCTATATCATGTCTGTCCGGGTTTCTCCGGATGGCAGAAGCATACCCCGTACACTGCCCTTTACGGTGAAGGGGATCGTATCGTCGGGGTACAGGGAACTGGATTCCCTGTGGTGCATCATGACCTGGGAAGGGGGAAGCCGGCTTTTAGACCTCGGATTGACCTATGCCTACCTTATGGTCAAGATCGATGACCCCTATAGGGGCACAGATGCCGCCGCCCTAACCCTGCGCCAAATCCTGGGGTACGGTTTCGGGGTCTATACCTGGAAAGAACTCCAGCGGTCCCAGTATAGTTCCTACGAATCCACCCGGCAGCTCCTCCTCTTTATCATGGCTCTCGTAGTGATCGTGGCGGCGGTTAACGTTTCCTCCGCTGCTTCTATGCTCGCCATTGAACGGCAGCGGGATATTGCGGTGTTAAAGGCTTCCGGCGCGAGTCCCGGCGATACGGGACGGATCTTTCTCTGGGCGTCCTTCTTAACCGGCCTTTTGGGGG
>JAITJI010000128.1 GCA_031279015.1 Spirochaetaceae bacterium | reverse complement strand
ATATCCGCTGCAATACGGGCAGCCACCGCTCCTCCCAGGGAAAAACCATGGAGGATGATGTCCGTAACCGGTATGCCCATCACTTCCCGGACATAACGGTAAATACTATGTCCGTCCTGATACAGAGATGCCTCGGTTATGGTTGAACTGGTAAGGGACGGCAAAGGCGGCATATTGTTGCTGGCACCAAAACCCCGGTAATCCACCCCGACTACCGGGACACCCATCCGGTTGTAGGCCGAGGCAACCATCCCTGCCATGGCGGCATTGGAGCCGCCGGAGCCGGAGAAGAAGATCACCACCCGTCCAGGTTCCCCTCCGGGCAAAATCCCGGAATCCCGCGGAGGCAGCGGCGGTGATACCGGTGGATTTTCCGTCGATGGATCCGGCCAGTACACATAGCCCCGCAGTACAGCGGTTCCAGTGGGAACACCGGTAGTAATAACCATATCTTCAATACGGGAACCGGAAAAACTGTCCGGTCCGGTATGCCCTGCCTCCCACCGCCTTCGCTGTTCCTCCCGGGGATCGTAACCATCAATCCGTTCCATATCGCCGCCGATTGCCATCTCGTTGAAAACGCGGCTCAATACATGGTCCCGTGCCCTGCGGGGTTTATATGCACCTTCCATCGTTTGCCTCCCCTTATTTTGGCATTGCAACAACAGTACCGCAGCCAGAGGCAGCAACAATCCCGGTAGCCACTGGGGGATCGCAAGGTATGACTTCGGTATTTTTCTCATGTTTCTTCTTTCCCTGGTTCCGTACAAAGGGACCTAAATAAAATACTCAGGCCGTTTGGTGGTGGTAAACCGGGAGAGAAACTGTTTGGTCCGTTCCTGATGCGGATTACCAAAGACCTGTTTTGGGTCCCCCTGCTCCACGATCTCCCCAAAATCCATAAAGACCGCCTTATCGGCAATGTCATAGGCAAATTCCATCTCGTGAGTTACTACGATCATAGTAACCCCCGTTTCCGCCACTGACCGGATCAGATCCAGGATCTCATCGACCTTCTCCGGATCCAGCGCCGATGTGGGTTCATCAAAGAGGATCACCGCGGGGTTCGTGGCGAGGGCCCGGGCAATGCCGACCCGTTGCTGCTCCCCGCCGGAAAGCTGGTAGGGCCGGGAGTCAAATTTCGTCCCCAGGCCAACTTTCTTCAGCACCGACGCCGCCCGCTCAACAGCCTCCACCCTGGGCACCTTACGGGCGGTGATAAGCCCTTCGGTTACATTTTCCAGGGCGGTTTTGTTCAGAAAGAGGTCGTAGTTCTGAAACACCATCGCCGTCTTCCGCCGCATGGCGAGCATCTGTTTTGCTGAAACCTTTCGTAAGTCAACTTCATCATCTGCAATGCGGAGGATTCCCGTATTGGGCTTTTCCAAGAAATTGATACATCGCAAGAGGGTTGTTTTGCCTGACCCGCTGGGGCCAAGCAATGTTACTACCTCCCCCTGATTCACCGTCAGATCGATACCCTTGAGCACTTCATGCTTGCCAAAGGATTTCCACAGATTCTTCACTTCAATCAGACTACTCATAATGCCGTATCCCTCACCGCACGAGCGGCTATTTTTTCCAGCGCAGCAAAGACGCGCTCAATCACAAGGCAAATGCCCCAATACACAAGGGCCGCAGCGATGTATGCCTCAAGAAACCGGTAGTTGCTTGTGGCGGTGATCACCGCTGCGCTCATCACGTCTACCACCGCGACCATGGAGGCAAGGGCAACCGCCTTGGTCAGGGCAATGAGGATGTTGCACATCATGGGGAGGGACACCGGAATCGCCTGGGGAAGCACAATCCGCCTGAGAACCTGGAATTTTGTAAGCCCCACGGCAAAGCCTGCATCGTACTGCCCCTTCTTTACCGATGCCAGGGCCCCCCGGAACACCTCGGAGAGGCCGATTGAGGAGTACACCGAAAGGGCGGCCACAGCGATAATCGCCTTGTTCAGATTCTTAAAGGTAAGGGAAAGTCCCAAGGCGGACATGAGGGGGTCGTACACGTTGGCTGTTACTACGTAAAAAACCAGGAGCAGTAATACTACCGGAATCCCTTTGACAATGGTCACGAGCCACCGGAAAATGAAGGCCAAACCCCGGACCTTGAAGAACCGGGCCAGGGCAATGAGGAGGCCCAGAACAAGGCCGATAAACAGGGGGAAAATCGCCAAGGTAACGGTTACCGGTATCTTTGAAACCGCAGCCCGCAGGGCTATCAGCATAAATGAAAAACTAAAATTCACCTGTCCCCCCTAACGTGCCGTAATCGGCGCCTGATGCCGGGTTTTTGTTTCAATGTACCCAAAGAGTTTTTCCAGGCTAACGGTAAGAACGATGAAGATAAGCGCCGCCACCACATAACCTTCCAGGATACGGCTTGTAATGGCCCCAAGAGCCCGAACCCGGCCTATCACGTCCAGGATACCCAAGGCAAAGGCCAGGGATGTGTCCTGGAGCAGACTGGTCATGCTGGTTCCAAGACTTGGGATGGCTATCGCTACGCTCTGGGGAATGATGATCCGGCGGTAGGTCTGAGCCCGGGTGAGGCCCACAGCGGCAGCGGCATCCCGCTGGGACCTGGGCACACTGAGAATGGAGGAACGGATAATCTCCGAAAAATAGGCCCCCGTATTTATCCCGTAAGTTATATAGATAAAATAGATCTTATCCCACCGGGTAATGTTGATTCCAACCTGTAAAAGCAGCATAGGCAGGGCATAGTACACGATAAACATCTGGATCAAAATCGGAGTGCCCCGGATAAAGGACACCAGAACCTGGCAGACATGGCTGAGGACAGGAATCTTCTCAAGCCGCGGGAAGGCCAGGATCAGCCCCACCGCCAGTCCCGACAGGGTAGCCACCAGGACGATGAGGAGAGTAGTCGGAAGCGCCGAAACAACCCGGGGCAAAAAGTAGATCACATTTTTCCATGTAAAAAAATTCGGCATGTTACCCGGCCCTCCAATCAATATAGTATTCACATGTGTTTAATAAGATTTCATTTTTCTCCTTCCCTTGTCAATACCCCTTGACAATAATCCAATTTCATATTAAATATATATGCTTACTATATTAATGTAAGGAGTTATCCATGAATAAACGCGTTGTTTTTATCATTCTGGTTGCGGTAATTGCCGGGAGCCTGCTTCCGGGCTGCAAAAAATCGGAAGAATCCGGAATTCAGACTATCGTGGTGGGCACCAGTAACGACTATCCGCCCCTCTGCTACCTGGATGCCGATGGTAACCTGGTGGGGTTTGAAAAGGATCTCCTGGACGCTATCGATGAGAAACTGCCCCAATACCGCTTCAAATATGAGGTCTTGGAATTTAAAAACATTCTGGCCTCCCTGGAAGCAGGACGCCTGGATATTGCCGCCCACAACTATGGCATCAACGAGGAACGGCAGCAGAAATACCTCTTCTCTGAAGAGGGTTACCTGGCGGATCACAGCTACATCGTGGTACCGGGTACTGTGGAAGGAATTTCAAGTTTTGATGACCTTCGGGGAAAGACCATCAGCGTACCCCCCGCCTCAGGATGGGCCTATACGGTAGAAAGCTACAATGCGGAACATACGGATAATCCCATCATCATCAATTATTATGAAAGTACGCCGGATGTACTTATCACTAACCTTCTCACCGGAGTGGTGGATGCTACCCTGCTTACCGAATCGGATGTAAAATTGGCCAATACCTTCTGGGGGACCTCCTTCAAAACCGTTGGGGAACCCATCGGTAACCTGGAGGAAGCCCGGTACGTCTATCAGAAAAACGCCGTGGAACTGCAAAAGGCGGTAGATCAGGTATTGCGGGAACTGAAAGCGTCCGGTGAATTGGAGGCTATCACGAAAAAAGCGGTGGACGATTTCTTCGCCAACGCCGCCGGGTGAGGATCTATGAATCAGAGGGAATTACAGGAATTGCTGCTGCCCCATTTTCACTGGTTTCACCAGCATCCGGAACTGGGGAACGAAGAATTTGAAACCACCGCCCGGATCAGACAAGTGCTCTCCGAATTTGGAGTGGAGATCCTTGATACAGGGCTCAAGACAGGACTCGTCGCCCGGATAGCGGGAAAAAAAGAGGGGCCCGTGGTGGCCCTGCGGAGCGACATTGATGCGCTGCCGATCACCGAAGCTTCGGGGCTGCCCTATAGTTCCCAAAATGGGGGACAGATGCATGCCTGCGGTCACGATTTTCACCTTACCGCTCTGCTGGGGGCGGCATTATTGCTCCGGGAACGGCAGGATACACTGGCGGGAACCGTAAAGCTTCTCTTTCAACCTGCAGAAGAATGCGGTCCCGGGTCAAAATCCGTAATTGCCACCGGGATTCTGGATGATGTACAGGAAATATACGGCATCCATGTAACTGCGGATACGGCTCCCGGTATTATCGTGGTAAATCCGGGACCGGTTACCGCGGCGGTAGGGGGCTTCCGTATCATCATTAACGGTAAAGGAGGCCATGCATCAGCGCCCCATGAATGTATCGATCCGGTTATCGCCGCTGCCCAGATTATCAACGCCGCCCAAACCATCGTAAGCCGGTTCATCGATCCCTTTGACAGGGCGGTGGTGAGCATTACCCATGTAGCGGCGGGAAGCACCTGGAACGTGATCCCCCGGGATGCCCTTCTGGAGGGTACCATCCGGGCTCTGGGAACGGATCAGTTCAGGGGAATCGCTGAACGGCTGGAACGGATCTGTTTAGGAATAGCCCAAGTCACGGATACCAGGATCGATTACGTCTGGCAGCTCAGCGCGCCCTCGGTACAGAATGACCCCCGGTTGACGGATTTTGTCATTGAGACCGCAAAGGGGCTTGGACTGGAAGTCAAATCCGGCACTTTGGGTATGGGAGGTGAAGATTTCTCCCTGTATCAGGAAAAGATCCCCGGAGTTTTCTTAACCATCGGTGTGGGAAGTCCCCAGGCAACACACCATCCGGGCTTTATCGCCGACCCGGCGCCCCTGCATACTGCATCGGAGCTGCTCACCGCTCTGGGCGCCGGCGCTTTGGAGAGACTTGCAAAATGATCTATATGGCATTCAGGACGGTTCTGCGGAATCTGTTTCGTTTTTGTTGTTTTATTGCAACCCTGCTGCGTCCCGGCCATTACCGGATATCCCATGTGCAGGAAGGGGACAGCGATGTCCGCTTCGGGCCCCGGGACATCTGCTGGTGGCTCTACAAGTACTACTACCGGCAGGTAGAACTTCCCGAACCCGGTCAGGGCATAGCGGAGTATTTTGCCGCCCAAAAACCGGACTTTTCCCTGCCTGCCGGGTTTATCCCCGGAGAAGCGGCCCGGGTAGCTGCCGGAGGAGACATCCTCGTCTCCTGCCACATCCGGGGGGACAATACGGCCCATCTTTGGGATGATGTGGAGGATTACTTCTTCAATGCCGATATTACCTGCGCCAACCTGGAATCGCCTATTGCGCCTTCCCAGCCCTTTACAGCATTGCCAAAAAATTTGCTCATCCCCCTGCGGCTCAATAATTCCCCGGCGGTATTCGATGCTTGCTGGCGGAATGGCCGGGGGATCAACTTCTTTTCCACCGCCAACAACCACGCCCTGGACCGGGATGAATCGGGGCTTCTCGAAACCCTCGATTTCCTGGACAGCCGGGGCGCGCCTCATACGGGAACCGCCCGGAGCAAGGCAGAGCAGGAAGATATTCCGGTACTGGAAAGGAACGGCATCCGTATCGCCTTTATCTCATGGACCTTCTCCCTCAACGGCAAAAAAATACCGCCCGGGAAGGAGTACCTGGTCAATCACCTGCGGCTTAACATGCCGGGCTGCGATATATGGCCGATAAAAGACCAGATCAGGGTAGCAAAAGAGAAAAAAAATGCGGATATTGTAATTGCCTGTCTCCACTGGGGACTTGAGTTTGAATCCTACCCCATTCAGCATTTTATCGATCTGGGGCATGAACTTCTGGAAGCCGGGATCGATGTGATCATCGGGAATCATGCCCACGGCCTCCAGCCGGTGGAACAATACCCCTTTACCGATCCCTATTCGGGACTGGAAAAACAGGGGCTTATCTGTTACGCTCTGGGAGACCTCCTCTCCTGGCATCCGGCGAAAAACACCCGTCTGGGCTGCCTGCCGAAGATCTGCCTGCAAAAGGGCAGCCTGAATGGCAGGACCGTTACCCTGATAAGCGGACTTGAGCTCAAGCCCATCTACCTTTACAGCGCCATCCGGCTTGAACACTGTTCCGATTTCCGGATACTGGACCTGGAACATCTTGCCCGGCGAATAGTGGCGGAGGATATGCCCGATCTGCCCCTCGGCAAAACGCAGAAAAGGGAGGTTCTCCGCCTGCGGGCATTATCGAAAAAGATCCTGCATGGCGCCCGGCAGGAAGCATCCGCCTATTAAGATCGATCCTGCCTTTGAAAAAACGCAGATTCTCCCGGGGCCTTACGGCATGGCATCTTAAAATATAATACAAGCCTTTGATTACGATGTAACGTGGGGCAATGCGCCATATATTAATTGTTATAAATTCCGTATACTTTATAGATAAACGAAGGTGAAACATCATGGTAAAAATTGAAAACAATCTTTCCAGGGGCAGAGTATTTACCGGGTTACTGCTTTTTGCCCTTCCATTCCTGGCTTCCAATATTGTCCAGTCTCTTTACAATGTGGCGGATATGCTTATCGTGGGGAATTTTGCCGGAACGGATGGTACCATCAGCATGTCCGGAGTGAATATTGGCGGACAGGTAACTTTTATCCTGACCAATATCATCATCGGTCTCTGCATGGGGGCGACGGTACTCATCGGCCAATATATCGGCGCGGATAACCGGCGGGGGCTTGAGCGGGTTACGGCTACCATCATCACTCTGCTGATCGTCGCAGCCCTGATCATCACAGTACTGATGCTCTTCTTCAAGGGATCGGTGCTGCGGCTTATTCGCACACCCGAAGAATCCTACGTGGAAAGTGACCGGTACCTTACCGTGACGGTGATTGGAGTGGTATTCATCTTTGGGTACAACGCCCTCAGCGCGATCCTCCGGGGCATGGGAAATTCAAAACAACCCTTCTATTTTGTACTGATCGCCTGTATCATCAATATCGTGCTGGACATTGTCTTTGTGGCGGTTTTTCATTGGGATGCCTTCGGTGCAGCCCTGGCAACGGTGATCTCCCAGGCCTTGAGCATGTTCCTCTGCATAGGTTATATGGTACGGAATGGGTTTCAGTTTGATTTTAAGCTTTCGTCTTTCAGAATCTACAAAGATCAGCTGGCCCTTATTTTTAAAATCGGCCTGCCGACCTGTATACAAAACGGAGTTACCAGCGTTTCTTTTCTATTCATTACCGCAATCGTAAATATTATCGGCGGTGTCAGCGCCTCTGCCGCAGTGGGGGCTGTGGGTAAATTCAACAGTTTTGCATTTATGCCGACCTTGGCCATAAGCGCCTCTATATCGGCAATGGCTGCCCAGAATATCGGCGCAAACCGGCTGGACCGGGCCGTACAGGCATGCCGGATAGGGACTATTTTTTCAGTTATCCTCACCTACCTGTTTTTCATACTGATACAGATCTTCCCGGCGAATATCCTCGCCCTTTTTGGCCACGACCCGGTGATGATCCGGGACGGCGTTACCTATCTGCGCTCCTTCAGTTATGATTTTCTGGTGATCCCCTTTATTTTCTGCATCAACGGCCTCTTCATCGGCGGTGGACATACCATGTTTTCCCTTATCAATAGTTTGCTGTCCTCTGTTCTGCTCCGGGTACCGGTATGCTACTTTTTTGGTATTGTCTTGGAACAGGGACTCTTCGGTGTCGGCCTGGGTGCGCCCGTAGCCAGCGCCGGGACTCTGCTGGTAACCGTGGCGTATCTTATAAGCGGCAAGTGGAAACGGAACGCTGTACTACAAAGACCAGCGCAAAAATAACATGACCGAACAATCATTCGGAAACCTGGATAAATCCGACCCCAATACCGATGGATACGGATGCGATGATGATGTTCCGCTGGGAAAAACCACAGCGGGTGAACATTTGAACACCGCTTACCACGATGGACCCGAACATCATGATGGTACATCCCCCAAGAACGGCATTCGGCAGACCGGCAAAAATACCCCCACAGGGGAAATAAACCTGCCAGGATCATACAGACCGCTCCGGTCATAAAGGAAAACCTATGGTCCACAGCAGAATCCCTTCAAGGATACTATAATGCTGAAATAAAGTTTAGTCAATAAATAAACTAAAACACAGCCATGACAACTTGACTGAATTATTTTCTATTTGTTAAACTAATTGAGATGGGGGGCGGTTATGGCAAAAATGAAAAATGCCCTGTCCTGGGCAGATCAGCTGATCCTCGAATCCTATAAAATCACCATGGACGGCCTTGCAGCCTATTATGGCGAAGCTTTCGAGATTGTTTTGCATAACCTTATCGATTTAGATCATTCGATTATCAAAATCGTTAACGGATTCCACTCCGGCCGCAGGGAGGGGGGGCCTATCACCGATTTCGCCCTCTCCATGCTTGAACGGATCAAACAAAATAACGCCCCCAGCAATTCCTCTGAATACAGCGTGCCGTTCCTCACCTATTTTTCCGCAAGCAAATACGGAAAACCGGTTAAATCTACCACCATCGCTATTTTTGGGGAGAAAAAAAATCCCATCGGCCTCCTCTGCATCAACCTGTACATGGACAGTCCATTGAATTCGCTGCTGCAAAATTTCTCCATCACTACTCCGTCTGAATATATTGTGGAGAATTTTATCACCGATTCAGATGAACTGATCCTCCGGTCCCTTGAAAAGATAAAAGCCGAAGTGCTGACCGACGAACAGGTACCCGTGTCCCAGAAAAACAAGAAGATTGTGACTCTCCTGTATCATCAGGGAATTTTTAAACTGAAAGACGCCGTTCAGATCATATCCCGGGACCTCGGTATCTCCAAAAATACGGTCTACCTCCATATACGGGCCCTGGAAGAAAAAGGTTGAGGGGAACGCAATGCCCGGACTTCAGGGGGGATGTTTCCAGCGGTACGATACGCCCTGGATAATTAAGCCCGCTCTTTCCATAATTTCTCCATAAAATCTATTGACTAAAATATTTTTCATTGATATACTGAAAAAAGTTACAACGATACGCCGGGAATTTATTCTGGCGATTAAAATGTTTTCATATTAAGAGGAGAAGCAGCAATGTTTACGGTTATTGTCATTGTGGTTCTCTACATGATCGGGATGCTGGGGGTGGGCTATTTCGCTTCCCGGCGGATTA
>JAITJI010000095.1 GCA_031279015.1 Spirochaetaceae bacterium | reverse complement strand
CGTATTGCTCAGCATCGTCCTGTACGGCGCCATGGAGCATATCTATTCCAGCCGCGCCCTGGCCAAAGCGTGCAGAGGAAACATCAGTAAGCCTTTGATCCTAAAAAAATAACTCCGATATGACTCCTGTCGGTAAAGACAATTTATTTTAGCATTACTTTATGATTGTAATAAGGAGTTCCGGTATTCACTGGGGGTTATGCCGTAGGTTCGTCTGAATATTTCCGTAAAACGGCTTGGTTGTTTAAAGCCAACCTCACGGGAAACCTCATATAAAGGAATGTCCGTATCAGTCATTTTCGATAATGCATCTGCCATGCGGACTTTTTGTAAATAGTCGTGGATGGTGCACCCAAACGCTGTTTTGAAATCATTTTGTAGTTTTGTGGCGCATCTTCCCGTCAACCGGGCGAGCTCCGTTACTTTGGGGGCGTCGGAGATCCGTCCATCGATCATATCTTTTGCCAAGTGCATGGCTTTCATATCTGTTCTGGAAAGGGGGCGTTTGTCCTTTGACAAGGTTTGTATATAAGACGTTTCCTCCGCTAAAAGACACAGCATCTCGGCGATCTTACTCTCATAATATAATTCCAAATGTATGCCTGTCTGCATACTAAGTTGTATTTGTCCAAAAACAAAACGCAATGCGGGACTTGTATATGGTTTGTTATTCAGGCTGGATAAATAGGGAGTGTCCAATTCTTTAAACGGGAAATGATCTTTCAAATAATCCTGGTAAAACTCTTCCAGGATCTGAATCCTGATTCCCCTTACCGGTGTATCAGGAAGAAAGACAAATTCCCCCTGCCTGCCCTGGTTACGATAAACATACATACCCCGGCCTATCCGGAACTCCCCGGCGCCATATTCACGGTTTATCGCCCGGGCGGATTCAAGATACACCAGTTCTATAAATCCTTTTTGTATATGATATAACATGGAGGCGGGACGATTGAACGTATAATCCATGCTTTCTACTGTAAATTTCCCGTCAAAGGTGAGCGGCTGATCGCAGCATGAGACCCCCCTGGGGACAGGAAGGAACAAGGGATTGTTACACTCCGCCGGAAGATTGAGGCTGTCTATGGTTGTTTGAAGAGTATGCCTCAAAGGAGTCCTTTTTTCTACATAAATCTGCATTAAACATCCCCTAGCCGTTTTAAACATTTTTTTAGCCAAAACCGGTCAAATTCAACCCACTCTATTGTCCACGGATACCAGCTTTGGTACCTTAAAATTAGCCTTAACTAACTATTGATGTTTTATCATGCAGATTAAGAAAAAGCAAGGCTTGCCGGTACATTTATACCGGTAGAATACGATGAGGAGGACTTTTTATGGCAGAACAGGCATACCCCGAAAGAAAAGGGCTGACGGTAAAAGATCTGGTTACCACCGGTATTTTTTCCGCGCTGCTGTGCGTTACGATTTTTATTGGCGGGGTTCCCTTCGGCGCAAACCCCATTCTCACCTTCTATCTGCCCCTGGGTTCCGCCCTGCTGGGAGGTCCCGTATTCCTGTTGCTGGCTGCCAAGGTCCCCAAACGCGGACCTATCGCTATTGCGGGTATCCTTATCGGAATCATTATGTTTGTCCTGGGGATGCACTGGGCTATGGCCCTGGGTTACGTACTGGGCGGTATTATTGGTGAATTAATAGCAGGGATGGGACGGCATAAAAGCGTAAAGCTCAACATGCTGGCCTTTTGCTGCCTCAGCCTGGGGGCTACGGGCTCTTATCTGTGCTACTTCATCGATCCGGCGGGATGGACCAGTTACATGCTTAAGGGTGGAACAGACGCAAGCTACATCGACACTATGAACGCGGCGGCCCACTATTGGTTGATGGCGGTCATGCTTATCGGTACGGTAATCGTCGCCCTTTTCAGCGGCTGGGTAGGTAGTAAGCTGCTGAAAAAACAGTTTGAAAAGGCGGGCATCACCGCGTGAGAAGCCGCATGGCCGGCGGGAAAAGCGGGCAGGGGATATGGTTTGATCCCCGGACGAAAATCGGGCTGCTTTTGCTGTGTATTCTTTCCGCCGCAACGGCGCCCAGCCTGGCCTACGAACTGGGGCTTGTTGCGCTGGTTGCGGTTTACGGCCTTTTTTGCGGGAAGCGGCGTTATGCGCTTATTGGGCTGCTGGCCTATGCCGTTGGCTTTCTGTTGACCCTGGCCGCCCTGGGTTATACCAAAGGTACGACCCGGACCACGCTGATGGCCTTCCTGGGATTGGTTCATAAGGTATATCCCTGCGGGTTTCTATCCGGCATTATGATTTCCACCACAAAGGTCAGCGAATTTCTCACCGCCATGAACCGTATGCGCGTCCCTAAAACACTGGTTATTCCTTTGGCTGTTATGCTGCGGTATCTCCCCGCTATTCAGGAGGATTGGCGTTTCATTAAAGATGCCATGCGGCTGCGGGACGTGTATCCTTCTTTTTTGGGGCTGCTTACTCATCCGGCTATGACGGTGGAATGCTTGTATGTTCCCCTGATGATGTCCGCTTCCAAGGCTGCGGATGAATTATCAATCGCTTCGGTAACCCGCGGCATAGAAAACCCGATGCCCCGTACCTGCCTTGTACAAATCAGATTTGGCCCGGCGGATATACTGGCAGGCGTATGTTTTCTTGCATACCTCTCTGCCGGGAGATTGCTGTTCGTATGAGAGAATGAGAGAAGGCGGCGGGGATGATAAGCTTTGAGCATGTTTCCTTTTCTTACCCCGGTCAGCAGACGGGGAGTATCAGCGATCTGAATCTTACCATACAAGACGGTGAGTGCGTATTGTTCTGCGGCAGGTCCGGCTGCGGTAAAACGACGGTAACCCGCCTGATAAACGGCCTTATCCCCTGTTTTTTCACCGGAAAATTAAGCGGTAAGGTTACGGTGGACAACCTGAATATCGCCGGGACGCCTATGTACCGGATTGCAGAACATATTGGTTCGGTATTCCAGAACCCCCGCACTCAGTTTTTTAACGTAGACACCGACAGCGAGATCGCCTTCGGCATCGAAAACGAATCTTTGCCGCCCGGAGAACTGCACAGGCGGGTAACCAAGGCGACAGAAGACTTGCATATTCAAAATTTAAGGGGAAGAAATATTTTTGCCCTTTCCGGCGGGGAAAAACAAAAAATCGCCTTTGCATCGGTCTATGCAATGCGGCCCGGAGTGTATCTGCTTGATGAGCCGTCTTCCAATCTGGATATAAAATCTATTGGCGAGTTGAAAGAGCATTTGCGGCTTATAAAAGCACAGGGCAGCATAATTATTGTCGCCGAACATCGTATCTACTATCTGATGGAATTAGTTGACCGTATTATCCATCTGGAACAAGGACGGGTAACGGGCATCTACACCCCGGCGGAATTGACCGCTTTCCCGGAGGCCAGGCGGTCGGCCATGGGGCTGCGGGCCGCCGACCTGTACGCAGTACGGCCGCGGGTGCAAATTAATAATCCGGACAATCCGCCCTCATTGGAGCTGCGGGATGTTGCCTTTCGTTACGAAAAACGGATCATTTTGGAGCATATTACCCTAAAGGCGGCGCGTGGAGAAATCATCGGCGTGGTGGGGCGCAATGGAGCCGGAAAGACGACTTTTTCCCGCGCGTTATGCGGTTTACATAAAAACACGGAAGGTAAATTCCTTTGGGAAGGAAGGCAGCAGGATCGCAGGGCGCGGATGAAACGGTCTTATCTGGTTATGCAGGATGTGAATTATGAATTATTCGCCGAAAGCGTCGAACAGGAATGTATTTTAGGAATTGACAATCCGGACAAGGCGCTGGCGGCGTCGGCGCTGGAATTATTGGGCATGGTCCCGTATAAGGACCGCCATCCCAATACGCTTTCAGGCGGGCAGAAACAACGGGTGGCTGTTGCGGTAAGCATGGTCTGCGGGAAAGACATATTGGTATTTGACGAACCGACCAGCGGTTTGGATTACGACAGCATGATTCAAGTAACCAGGCTGCTGGAAAATCTGAAGCGGATGGGAAAGATAGTATTTTTGGTTTCCCATGACTACGAGTTTATTTGTCATGTCTGCTCAAGGGTCCTTCACTTTGCTGAAGGGGAAATGCCTGATGATATTATGATTTCAAGTCAAAATCTTGAAAAATTGAGAATGTTGTTTGGCTTACATGCCATAACGCATAAGGAAACATAACGGGGGCAAAGTAAAGGCTCATTGTTTTCTTCATTTTCTTCCCCGCCCCCTTGCAATCTTCCCTATTCCGATATATAACCATAAGTAAAATGAAGGTATTCCGAAAGGCGATTGTAAGTTGACGGCGGAGTTAAAGGAACGGGAACGGATCATCCTCAACAGGCTTTCCGCGGACGGGATGGTATCCGTGGCCGCCCTGGCCCGGGAACTGGGGCTGTCGGAGGTAAGCATCCGGGGGGTTCTCAAGGCGCTGGAGGAGAAGGGTTGGATCAACCGGACCCGGGGCGGGGCTTCCCCCAGTATGCACCGGGATATCCTGGAACGGCAGAAGATGAATCCTGACCGGAAAAATGCCATCGCCCGGAAGGCGGCGGAACTGGTCAGGGATGGGGACGTGATCATGGTGGAGGCGGGAACCACCACCGCCCTCATTGCCCGGTATCTGGCGGGAAAACGGGACATCCATATCGTCACCAATTCAACCCTGGTCTTTTCCTACGCCCGGATGAACCCCAGCCTACAGATCACCATGACCGGCGGCGAATTCCGGCGGCCCACGGAATCCCTGGTGGGGCCCATCGCCCTGGAGACCATCGGCCGGCTCAACGTCCGGCTTGCCTTTGTGGGAACCGACGGATTCACCCTGGAGCGGGGGATGACTACCCACCTCATGGAGGGTGCGGAGATAGTCAAGGCCATGAAGGCCCATGCGGAAACCACGGTACTGGTGGCGGATTCCGGTAAATACGGGAAAACAGGCTTTTCCAGCGTCCTTCCCCTTTCAGCCATGGACCTGATCCTCACCGATTCAGGTCTGAGCGATGAAGCCTTTGGGGACTTGAGCGGCGCGGGGATCGCCATAATACGAACGGAAACGGATTGAGGAGGTAAAAAGGGTATCATGGCATCTATTCTGATCATGCCCCGTCAGGGGAATACGGTAGAATCCTGTATCATCAATGAATGGAAGGTTCACGAGGGGGATTCGGTAGCGGTTGATACGCCGGTCTGCGTGGTGGAAACCGACAAGGCGACCTTTGAGGTGCCTGCGGGAGCGCCGGGAACGATCCTGAAGCTGATCCACGCGGCCGGGGAGGATGTTCCGGTGCTGGAACCCATTGCGGTTATCGGCGCGGCCGGGGAGGACTGGAAAGCCGCCCTGGCCGGCGGGGGAACGGCGGTCGTTGATGCCGGCGGTTCCGGCGAAGACGGAAGGCCGGCTGCGGCAGGTTCTGCAGCCGCTCCGGCGGCCAATACCGGCGGAGGCGGAGAAGCGGCCGCTAATACCGGCGGTGCGGCGGCGGAAGGCCGGATTCCCATATCCCCCCGGGCGCGGAATCTCGCCGCCCGGGAAGGGTTGCCCATAGGCATTGCGTCCGGAACCGCGGGACAGGAACTGAGGGGTTCGGGGCCCGGCGGACGGATCATCGAGCGGGATGTGGCCGCGGCTTTGGCGGCCGGTCCTCCCCTGACTGCGGCGGCCAGGGCCGCCCTGGGGCCGGATTCGGTGATTCCCCCCCGGGGGTCGGGGATCGGCGGCAGGGTTACCGTTGCGGATCTGGGGTCCGCCGGGGCGCCGGAACTCCCATCCCCGGCGGAAGCGGGGGCTCAGGGCCTTCCCGTCCCCGGCTTTGGGGAGGGGGCCGTCACCGATACGCCGATCCGGGGGATCCGAAAGCTCATCGCCGACCGGATGTACCGGTCTCTGGCGGAGAGCGCCCAGTTCACCCTCAACGGGGCGGCCCCGGTTTCCCGGCTCCAGGCGCTCCGGGCCCGGATGAAAGCCTCCGATGAAAGCCTCGGCCTGGCGGGGATCACCATAAACGATCTGGTGTTGTTCGCAGTTTCCCGGACGCTTCCCCGGTATCCCTTCATGAACGCCCACAAAATAGGGGATGGGCGGAACGGGGATGCCGTTTTAAGAACCTTTGAACGGGTGCACCTGGGGGTCGCGGTGGATACCCCCCGGGGCCTCATGGTGCCGGTGGTGAGGAATGCCAACCTCCTCTCCCTCAGGCAGATCGCCGCCGAGGCAAAGCGTCTGGCCGCAGCCTGCCAGAACGGCAGCGTCAAGCCGGAGGAGCTTTCGGGCTCCACCTTCACGGTGACCAACCTGGGCAGCCTGGGGGTAAGCGGTTTTACCCCGGTGCTCAATGCCCCGGAGGTGGCCATACTGGGGGTCTGCGGCATCGAATTAAAGCCTGTTGCAGTCCCCGAGGGGGCTTGCTGCGGGGAGCAGCCGGGGGTGCGGTTTGAACCCCACATCGGTTTCAGCCTCACCATCAACCACCAGGTGGTGGACGGCGCTCCGGCGGCCCGGTTTCTCAAGGCCCTGGAAGAGGCCATAGCGGATATCGACCTCTGGTTGATCGCTTAGTATTGAAAGGAGCGGAAATTGTACGACGTGATCATAATCGGCGGCGGGCCCGGGGGTTACCTTGCGGCGTAACGGCTGGGACACCAAAAGAAGAGTGTCCTATTAATAGAAGAACAGTACCTTGGGGGAACCTGCCTCAACGCGGGTTGTATTCCCACAAAAACCCTGCTCAATTCGGCGAAACTCTACGTCCACGCCCGGGAGGGGGGGAAATTCGGCGTTACCGCCGGGAGCGTGTCCTTTGACTGGGGGGTCATACAGCAATGGAAGGCTGAGGTGGTAGAAAAACTGCGTTCCGGGCTGGCGGCTCAGATGAAGCGGTTTGGCGTGGAGGTTCTTACGGGCCGGGGAGAGATCCTCCTGCCGCCCTCCGGCGGCAGGCCGGGGAAGGTGGCGGTTTCGCCGCCGGCCTCTTTGGAACATGACAGGAAGGCCGGTCCCGGGGAATATGAGGCTGCGGCGATCCTTGTGTCGACGGGGTCGGCGCCGGCCCTGCCCCCCATACCGGGATCACGGGACAACCCCCAGGTGAGGGATTCTACGGGGCTCCTCTCGGTTGAAACCCCGCCAAGACGGCTCGCCATCATCGGCGGCGGGGTTATCGGGGTGGAATTTGCAGGCCTCTTCTCCGCCCTGGATTCGGAGGTGACGGTCATAGAGATGATGGAGGAGATCGTCCCCTTCATGGACAGGGAACAGGCTCCGCTGCTCCGCCGGGCCATGGGGGGGGTTGATTTTAAACTGGGCCGCAGGGTGGAAGGGATCGAAGGCGGAAGGGTTCATCATACGGGCAAAGACGGAAAGACTGAAACCACGGAGGCGGACCTGATCCTTATGGCGGTGGGCCGCCGGCCGGCCCTGGAGGGCTGGGGCGCCAAAGCCGCGGGCATCGACCTTGGTCCCGGGGTCAAGGTGGATGACCGGATGCGGACCAATATCCCCGGCATCTGGGCTGCGGGGGACGTAACCGGAAGGAGCCTCCTGGCCCATTCGGCCTACCGTATGGCGGAGGTAGCCGTGGCGGATATCCTGGAAAGCGCCGGGGCTCCCGAAAGGCCGGGTCTGAACCGGATGCGCTACAACGCCATACCCTGGGCAGTCTACGGCCTCACCGAAGCCGCCGGGGTGGGTATCACCGAACAGGAAGCCGCCGCCGGGGGCATCCCCATTCGTAAGGCTTCCCTCCCCATGCGGGCCTCCGGCCGCTTTGCCGCTGAGAACACCTTTGCCGGCCAGGGGGCGGTTAAGGTTATCGTCCGGGAAGATTCCGGACAGATCCTGGGGATTCACGCCGTAGGAGCCTACGCTCCTGAGTTTATCTGGGGCGGCGCGGCCCTTATCGAACAGGAATTCCGCGTTGCGGACCTGCGGCAGCTCATCTTCCCCCATCCGACGGTATGTGAGCTGATCCGGGATGCGGCCTGGGAGCTGTAAAATGAAACTTCCCCAATTCAACCTGTATTTCAATTTTCAAGGAGAAAAAAATGCCTAAATCATTGGTGGTTAATCCCCGGGATGTACGGAAGCCGGAGACCCTCAAAATCCGGGACATACCGGTTAATCAGTACAAAAACGATATCAAAAGGGAACTCGATGTCTATGGAAAGGAACGGCTCATCCGAATATGGTATGACATGGTTACCATTCGGGAATTTGAGACCATGCTTAACACCTTCAAAACCCAGGGGGCCTGGAACGGCATTGAGTACAACCACAAGGGACCGGCCCACCTCTCCATGGGGCAGGAGGCCTCGGCGGTGGGGCAGTGCGTACAGTTGACGCCGGAGGACTTTATCTTTGGCAGTCACCGGAGTCACGGCGAAATTCTTGCCAAGTGTTACTCCGCGGTGTGGCAGTTTTCCCGCTCTGCGGCGGGGGAAAAGGAACTTGAGGCCATCATGAAGGGTTTCCTGGACGGGGAGACCCTGGCCGCGGCGGAGGGGATTCCCTATAAAGACCTGATCGACCTGGCGGAGAATTTTGTCCTCTACGGTACCCTGGCGGAGATCTTCGCCCGGAAGGCGGGCTTTACCCGGGGCCTTGGGGGTTCCATGCACGCCTTCTTTACCCCCTTTGGTTCCATGCCAAACAACGCCATTGTAGGGGGCTCCGCGGATATCGCTGCCGGGTCCGCCCTCTACAAACGGATCAACCGCAAACCGGGGATCGTGATTTCCAACATCGGGGACGCCTCCATGGGCTGCGGTCCGGTATGGGAAGCCATGATGCTGGCCGCCATGGATCAATACCGCAACCTCTGGCCTGCGGAAATTGGCGGCGCGCCGCCCATCCTCTTCAACTTCTTCAACAATTTTTACGGCATGGGAGGACAGACCTCCGGGGAAACCATGGGCTACGGGATCATGGCCCGGGTCGGCGCCGGGGTCAACCCTGAAAACATGCACGCCGAACGGGTAGACGGCTACAACCCCCTGGCGGTGGCGGATGCGGTGGCCCGGAAAAAGGAGCTCCTCCTTGCCGGCAGGGGGCCGGCGCTGCTGGACACCCTCACCTACCGGATCTCCGGCCACTCCCCCTCGGACGCTTCCAGCTACCGCAGCCCTGAAGAGGTAAAGCTCTGGCAGGAAGCGGATTCCATCGAAGCATACGGAAACTACCTCACCGGAAACGGGGTGACTACCGCAGACCACCTGGAGAGCCTCCGGGAAGCGGCCGGCGCCAAACTCCGGGCGGTGGTAGGGATCGCCACCGACGACGCCCGCTCTCCCCGGCTCGGCGGGGCCTTCATCGAATCGGTGATGTTCTCCAACGGCAGCGGAGCGGAGAAGCTTGACAGCCGGGAACCGGAACTCTCCCAGCCCCTTGCAGAGAATCCCCGGGTCAGGGCCCTGGCGGGGAAGCTCCGTTACGGTTTTGATGCGGAGGGGAAGCCGGTTTCCAAGAACAAGGCCTTCCAGTACCGGGACGCCCTCTTTGAAGCCCTGGTCCATCGGTTCACCATCGATCCCACCATGGCCGCCTGGGGGGAGGAAAACCGGGACTGGGGCGGGGCCTTTGCGGTTTACCGGGGCCTCACCGAACTTCTCCCCTACCACCGGCTCTTCAACAGCCCCATCTCCGAAGGAGCCATCGTCGGCGCCGGGGTGGGCTACGCCCTCTCCGGAGGCAGGGCGGTGGTAGAGTTGATGTACTGCGATTTCATGGGCCGCGCCGGGGACGAGATCTTCAACCAGGCCTCCAAGTGGCAGGCCATGTCCGCGGGGCTCCTCAAAATGCCCCTCACGGTCCGGGTTTCGGTGGGAAACAAGTACGGCGCCCAGCACAGCCAGGACTGGTCGGCCCTCACCGCCCACATTCCGGGGCTTAAGGCATACTTCCCCGCCACCCCCTACGATGCCAAGGGCATGCTCAACCTGGCCCTCCGCGGCACAGACCCGGTGATCTTCTTTGAAAGCCAGCTCCTCTACGACATGAGCGAACAGTTTGAAAAGGGCGGCGTCCCTGAAGGCTACTATGAGATCCCCGAGGGGGAACCCGTGGTCAGGCGGCAGGGGAAGGACCTCACCATCGTCACCCTGGGGGCCACCCTCTACAAGGCAATGGAGGCCGCAAAAAAGCTACAGGCCGCTTACGGTCTTGAGACGGAGCTGATCGATCTCCGGTTCATCAACCCCCTAAACTACGACCGGATAGTGGAATCGGTCAAAAAAACCGGCAGGATTCTCCTCGCCAGCGATGCGGCGGAACGGGGCTCCTTCCTCCACACCGTAGCCAGCAACATCCAGACCTTCGCCTTTGACTACCTGGACGCTCCGGTTGCCGTGGTCGGCAGCCGCAACTGGATAACCCCGGCGGCGGAAATGGAGCAGCTCTACTTCCCCCAGGCGGAATGGATCATCGACGCCATCCACGAGCGAATCCTGCCCCTGCCCGGATACAGTCCGGTAACGGTGCAGACAACCGGGGATCTTCTGCGGAGAAACCGCCTGGGGGTCTAGCAGGCTGATTATACTAAACTCTGCGATACGGGTAAGCGCGAACCGGAGGTTCGACGGGGTATGGACCACACGATCCGTGCAGGTCCTTAACGCACCGCCTCAATCGCCTTGCCCAGCGCCGCTTCCAACAATGCTGCCGGGGGCTCTTTGATGTGGCCAAGCCGCATCATGTCCTCCGTCAGGGCCCGGGCGGCGGAAATATCCGCCTTTGCCTGGCCGTACACCTCGTCCCAGGAGAGATCGATCCGGGCTACCCCTTCCTCGACGGCCTGCCGGGCCACATCGGCGGCCTCACGGGCAAAGACATCGGTCTCTTCCATGGTGGCGATGATGTTGTCAGGATTGATGCCCCGCTTCCGGGAAAATTCCGCAATGGAGTGGGCGCAACGGATCGCCATGCCGTCGGTGATTTTACGGGCCCGCACCAGGAGGGCGCCTTTGAGTATGCCGGGGAAGCACACCGAGTTGTTCACCTGGTTAGGGAAGTCGCCGCGGCCGGTGGCCACAATGAAGGCCCCTTCCTCTTTGGCGGCGTAGGGCCAGATCTCCGGTACCGGGTTGGCACAGGCAAAGACTATGGCCTTCTCCGCCATGGAACGGACCCATTCCCGTTTTACCGTGTCCGGGCCCGGGGTAGAAAGGGCAATAAGTATGTCTGCGCCTTTCATGGCATCGGCAATGGCAGGAATCCTGTTCGGGTTGGTCCTTTCGCATAACTCCCATTTCCGGTAGTTCCGCTTGTCCCCCCTGATGTCTTCCCGGCCCAGGTGGAGGGAACCTTTGGTGTCAAAAACAACCATCTTTGCCGGATCGCCGCCATCGGCCAGGATCAACCGGGCAATGGTGGTGTTGGAAGCCCCGGCCCCCAGGAGCACGATCCTTGCATCGCCTATTTTCTTGTCCGCCAGCTCCAGAGCGTTGATGAGCCCCGCCAGGGTGACGCAGGCCGTTCCCTGGGCGTCGTCGTGCCAGACCGGAATATCACAGGCTTCCCGCAGATCGTCTAAGACCTTGAAACAATTGGGCTGGCTGATGTCTTCAAGATTCACCGCGCCAAAGGAATGTTGAAGCATCTTCACAAAGTTGATGATTTTTTCGGGATCATTTTTACCGTCGCTTCCTTTGGAATCCACGCAGAGGGCCACCGCATCCACCCCGCCCAGGTACTTCATGAGCATGGCCTTGCCTTCCATGACTCCAAGGCCCCCCGGCGGGGTACAGTCGCCGTCACCCAGAACCCTGGTGGAGTCTGAAACCACCGCCACCAGGTTTCCCCGGTTGGAAAGGGCAAAAGAAACATCATTGTCATCACGGATGGAGGTGGAAACTTTTGACACTCCGGGGGTGTACCACACATTAAACCAGTTGAAGCCATACACTCCGGCCTTTGGCAGGGTCTGCATTTTACCGCCATAGAATTGGTGAGCTTCGGCGGAGAGGTTTTTGAGAAACAGGGTCTTGGCCCGGGCCTTCTGGTCCTCGGTAAAATCGGCGGGGAACAGGCCGTCCAGATTTTTCAATGACGGATCGATTTTCATAGTTTTTTCCTTAAAAATTAAATATATAGGAATCCAGTTTATATTCCGCCTGCAAGGCTTTGACGGTCTTTTGCAGGCTTTCATTCAGGGGTACGCCGGTATCTTTGCGGGAGAGCCATGCCAAATATTCCTTTTCACCGGCGGTATAGATCCGATCCTGACCCGGCATCTTCACCGAAGCCCGCAGCTCCCGCAGAATATCACCGGTGGATTTTTTGAATTGGTCCGGTTCCACAAAGGCGCTGATATCAATGGCGATAAAGAAATGCCCCAGGTGATAGGGGATCTTTTTACCATCGGCGTCAAAACCGTTCAGGGCCTTCAGGAACTGCCCCTGTTGGAGGGCGGCGGAGAGAATCTCCACCACCGTTGCGTAGCCGTATCCCTTGTAACCGGCGGTATCTTCCCCCAGGCCGCCCAGGGGGGCAAGGGCGGAGGTTCCCTTGGTCAGTCCTGCAAGGGCCTTGGAGGGATCCGTTTCGGTAGTGCCGTCCCGGTTAATAACCCAGCCCGGCGGCATGGCTTTACCGATCCGGTCATAGTGTTCGATCTTGCCCCGCTGGGAAACCGAGGTGGCGCAGTCCAGCACAAAGGGAAAATCTTCATCCGAAGGAATGCCCACGGTTAAGGGATTGGTGCCCAACATGTTTTCAATACCGAAGGTAGGTGCGATGGAAGGCCGGGCATTGGTACCGGTAATGCCGATCATCCCGGCCTTGGTCGCCATGGTGGCATAATAACCGGCGATGCCGTAATGGGTGGAATTCCGCACCACCACCATACCCAGGCCGTGTTTTTTTGCCTTGTCAATGGCAAGCTGCATCGACCTTTTGCCGATCACCTGGCCCATGCCGTCATGACCGTCAACCACCGCGGTGGCAAGGTGATCCTTTACCACCTCAAAATTGGTAACCGGGTTTTGAATACCGTCCTTTATCCGGTCGATGTAGATAGGCTTGAATCTGCCCACGCCATGAGAATCGATACCCCGTTTGTCCGATTCGATCAACACATCGGCGCAAATCGCGGCATCCTCTGGCGGCACTCCAATCTTGATAAACACGTCCTTCATGAAAGCTTCCATTTTATCAAAGCTTTCATATACTATATTTACTGCCATAGGCTTCCTCCTGTACGGTTGGTTCGTCTGTATCGTCACAAGCGGTATTGGAGATTGTTACAGGCCCTGCCATAACCTCCCGCGGTCCAATAATTGTGGTACTACTATTATTCTAGCATAATAAGGGGGTATCGTCCAGGACACACGCCTGGGTAAAAAAGAGTCCATGCCGGACTGCAAACTACGCGCTAACGGGACCCTGTCCCCGTAAAAACCCGCCCGGAAAGAAACCGGCCCGTGCCCTGCCGGCGGGTATGAGTTCGTTATCCCTTATGATCGCCGCTGTTACCGCTTCCCAGGAGTTCGTAAAGGCGGTTGAGATCCTCCAGGGAGTAATAATCGATCCGGATGGTTCCCCCCTCGGGAGTCCCCGCAATAACGACCTTTGTTCCCAGAAGCTCAATAAATTCCTGTTCCAGGACGGTCAGATGGGGGTCCCGGTTCCGGGATTCCGGCGGGGCCGCCCGGGAGGTCTTACCCTCCGGGGTGTTTTTGGCGCCGGCAGAAATGCCGCCGGCATTGTTGCCGCCGGTAGCATTGTTGCCGGCAGTGTCTACGCCGGCAGTGTCTACGCCCGGGGAAGCCCCCGCCGGATCCGCTCCGCCGTTCAGGATGGCGGCCCGTTTTTCCGCCTCACGGACGGAGATCCCTTCGGCAAGGATCTCCTGGTAGAGCCTTTCCTGATCATCCTCCTTCCGTACCGAAAGGAGGGCCCGGGCATGACCGGGGGAAACGGCCCCGGATTCCAGGCTGCCCAGTATGGGGATGGGCAGGCGGAGAAGCCGCAGGGCATTGGTCACGGTACTCCGGTTTTTGCCAACCCGGACGGCTACCTCGTCCTGGGAGAGGCCGGTTACTTCCATAAGATGGCGGTAGGCGGAGGCCTCCTCCACGGGGTTAAGGTCGGCCCGCTGAATGTTTTCAATCAGAGAGATTTCCATCCGCTTTCCGCCGGAATATTCCCGGAGCAGGACCGGAACCGCCGTAAGGCCCGCCAGTTTGGCGGCCCGGAACCGCCGCTCCCCCGCAACAATGGTGTAACGGTTACCGTCGTTTTTTTCGACGATAATGGGCTGGATGATACCATGTTCCCGGATAGAGTCCGCCAGTTCCTGCAGGGCCGCCTCATCAAAGGTTTTACGGGGTTGAACCGGGTTTGCGTCGAACAGCTCCAGGGGGATGAGGAGCTCCCCCCGGTCCGTCTGTCCCCCGGCAACAGTTTCCCTGCCGCCCGCCCCCTCCAACCCCGAATCGCCGGTATCGGTCCGGAGCTTGGGTTCCGTTCCGGAGGGATCCTCCAGGGGAAACAGGGCGTCAAGCCCTTTGCCCAGGCCGAATTTAGACGCCATGACGCATTACCTCCCCGGCGAGACTCCGGTAGGCCCGGGCGCCTGAGCATTGGGGATCGTATTGGGAGATCGCCAGGCCGTGAGAAGGAGCCTCGGAGAGCCGTACATTCCGCGGCACGATAGTGGAAAAAACCTTACCCTGAAAGTAGGCAGTCACCTGTTTAACCACCTGCTGGGCAAGCCGCGTCCGGGGATCGTACATTGTAAAAAAAATACCCCCTACCACCAGCCGGGGATTGAGGTTTTTTTGAATACGCCGGATGGTCCTGAACAGGAGGGACAGTCCCTCCAGGGCAAAATATTCGCACTGCATGGGGATAAGGGTTGCATCGGCAGCGGCCAGGCCGTTCAGGGTGAGGATCCCCAGGGATGGGGGACAGTCGATCAGAATGTAATCGTAGTGGTCCCGCAGCGGGGCCAGGGCCCTTTTCAGAAAAAAATCCCGTTCCTTCTGCCCGATCAACTCCACCGAGGCGCCGGAAAGATCGAGGCAGGAGGGGATGACCGAAAGGCCGGTAATGGTAGTTTTCCTGACGGCTTCCTCCGCAGAGGCTGAACCGGAGATGAGCTCGTATATCCCGGGCTTGGGAGCGCGTATCCCGATGCCTCCGGTGAGGTTCGCCTGGGAATCAAAATCCACCAGGAGTACCGCCTTGCCCGCTTCGGCAAGAAAGGCCCCCAGGTTGATGGCGGATGTAGTTTTACCCACCCCTCCCTTTTGATTTACAAAAACATACACCATGCCCATGCCACCAGTATACACGATAAGTTTTATTTTTACTATTGATAAAATGGGGGTCAAGGGGTTATTCTGTATGCATGATGGCTATACGTTTGCTTGCCCTTGATCTGGATGATACCCTCCTGCGTTCGGATCTGACCATATCCTTTCGCACCAGGAACGCTATTAAACGGGCAGAAAACGCTGGTATTACGGTGGTCCTCGCTTCCGGCAGGATCCCCTCGGCGATGGAGCGGTTTTCCCGGCTTTTGGGGATGCATAGGCGGCCAGGGTATCTCATCTGTAACAACGGGACCATCATCCAGGAAAGCCAGTCAGGGAACATCATCTACGATGCGTGGATACCCCGGGAAACAGCCCTGATCGCCTACGATCTGGCGGAGGCCGAAGGGTTTTCCGTTCAGATATACGAGGATGATGTGATGTACATCTCCCGTCCCAACGAATTTGCCGATTATGATCAGAGGCTCACGGGGCTCCGCCAGGTGGTGGTGGAAAATTTCCGGGCCATGGTGGCGGCGGGCTGCTATAAGCTTCTCATCCCCGGGGACCCCTTGATCCTCTCCCCCCTGGAAAAACTCCTGCGGAACTACCTGGGGGATGACCTGACCATCTTTACCAGCAAGCCCTACTTCCTGGAACTCCTGCCTCCCAATACCGACAAGGGGACCGCCCTGGCCAGGGTGGCGGAACAACTGGGGATAGACCGGGAAGCGGTTTTGGCCATTGGGGATTCGATGAACGATGAGGCGATGCTCCGCTGGGCCGGCGTCGGGGTGGCCATGGCGAATGGGGATGACCGGATCAAGAGTATAGCCGCCATGGTCACCGATAAATCCAACGACGATGACGGAATTGCCGATTTAATCGAACGATACCTTTTGGGAAAAGAGCAGATCCCCTTTCCGGTACAGGAAGCGGGATCATGAACTGCCAGCAGCAGAGCACAGAAGGATTGCCCGTAGACGGTTCGGGTATTCCCATCAGCACGGTGGATTCCCCCTCGGTGGTATTGGAACTAATCTATCAGATGAAGATAAAGGATGTGATGGCCACCGCGGTGATCACCGGGTCACGGCACGATTCCATGCGGCGTATCCAGGCCCTGATGCGGGAGAATTATATCACCGGCATCCCCATTGTGGAGGAGCAGCGGCTTTTGGGGATCATCTCTATTGATGATATCGTTATCGCCCTGGACAAGGGCTACATCGATCAGTCCGCAGAGGAACGGATGACCAGGAATGTGATCGTCCTGGAGGATGACATGCCCCTCTCCTTTGCCATTTCCTATCTGAACAAATACCGGTTTGGCCGGTTTCCGGTGCTCAATAAGAACAAGGAACTGGTAGGAATCCTCACGTCCTCCGATGTGATCAAGACGCTGCTGGTGGAAATGAACCGGGAGGTACTTCGTTTGGAAAAGATACATCAGGGCGGAGCCGGGCTGGTAAGTAGTTTTTCTGAAATGGCATTTACCACCGTCCGCTATGATTTTGAACTGGCGGGCCGGGCTTCCACGGAGATCAAAAAGGCCCTGAAGCAGCGGAACATCGATCCGCAGATCATCCGGCGGGTGGCCATTGCCAGTTATGAACTGGAGATTAATCAGGTGGTCCACTCCCAGGGGGGTACGATCAGCTGTTCCATCCAGCCTGACAGGGTGGTTGTGATAGCCTCCGATACCGGACCGGGGATTAAGGATGTGAATCTGGCCCTCCAGGAGGGCTGGTCCACCGCCAACGAATGGATCCGTTCCCTGGGCTTCGGCGCAGGGATGGGGTTGGCAAATACCAGGCGGGTCTCCGATGAATTCCAGATCGAATCCGAGGAGGGGAAGGGCACCGTAGTTCGTTCGATAGTTTTTATCAGTTCGCCAAAGGAAGAAGGCCTCCAATGACCATCCGGGAAGCTGCGGTCATATTGGACGCTGAGCTGATTCAGGACGAATTTGAGGATACGGAACTCGCCGGGGCCTATACATCGGACCTCCTCTCGGACGTGATGGCCAATGCCAGGGACGGGGGGGCTCTTATCACCATCCAGGCCCACAAGAACACCGTGGCGGTGGCCACTCTGGTGAATATCACCGTCATCGTGGTCTGCAATACCCGGCCCATTCCGGAGGACATGATCGAGGCCGCCCGGGACGAGGGGATTGCCATTGTCAGAACCAGGGAAAATCAGTTTGTTGTTTCGGGCCGTCTCTACGCGGAGCTGCAAAAGGACGGATTATGACCGCTGCCGGGAGTTTCCGGTGAGTCTTCTTGCGGATTTTCATAACCATTCCTGCCTTTCCCCCTGTGGTTCCCTGGACTTGTCCCCCCGGACTTTGGCGGAACTGGCCGCCGCCAGAGGCGTCCGGGTTCTGGCGCTGACGGATCATAACTCCGGCCTCAACTGTCCCGCCTTTGCCAAGGTCTGTTCCCGGTATGGCATTATCCCCCTCTTCGGCCTGGAGGCCACTACCCAGGAGGAGATTCACGTCCTCTGTATCTTTACCGGCCTGGAAGCCGCCCTGTCCTTTGGGGAATACGCCTATAGCATCATCACTCCTCTTCCTAACGATCCGGAAAAGACCGGCGATCAGGTGTATGTGGATGAAGAGGATAACATCGAGGGGGAGCTTGAGTATTTCCTCCCCGGCGCCCTGGACATCAGTGTTGAGGGCATCGGCGGTAAGGTGGCGGAATATGGGGGCATGGTTATCCCCGCCCACGTGGATCGATCCGCCTTTTCCATGACCAGTCAGTTGGGGGTTGTGGTGGATGGTCCCTGGGCGGCCATTGAATGTGTCCGCCTGCCCCCTTCGGTGGATACCCTGGGGTATCCCCTCATCACATCTTCGGACGCCCATTATCCGGAGCATGTCGCCCGCCGGCCCTTTGAACTGGATGTCTCCCCGGAGGAGCTTATCCCGGCCGGTCCCGGCGGAGAAGCCGATATGGCGGCCTTGAAACGGGCCCTGGAGAGGCGGCCCCGGTTTCGTTAAAGTCCCGTCCGGACCTTCCAATCTCTTCAAAAAGATCGTTTTATCCTTCCCAAAAAACACCGATACTGATAGCATGAAAGCAACAGCATCCCCCCGGGACAGGGTTTCTGTCCCCCTTTGCATTCTTATCACCCTCTGGTTGTTTCTCTTGTCCGGGAATCTCTTCGCCGCGGTACCCCTGAGTGAAGTTCTTTCAGCGGAACAGATCTCCGTCCGGAATGCCCGGCTCAAACTGATCAATGCCGCCGGACAGTACCAGGGGATCCCCTACCGGTATGGCGGCCGTGACCGGAAGGGGCTGGACTGTTCCGGGTTGATCTATCTGAGTTTCCAGGATGCCCTGGGGGTTTCCGTACCCCTGAGTTCGGAACAGCTCTACCGCTGGGTGGAACCGGTACCCTCCGATGCGGTTCAGATAGGAGATCTGATCTTCTTTAAGACATCGGATACCATTTCCCATGTGGGTATCTATATAGGAGACGGCAAATTCATTCATTCCGCATCCAGCGGCCCCAAAACCGGGGTGATCTACTCCACCCTGGATGAGGATTACTGGCTGCGGACCTACGTGGGGGCGGGCCGGGCCCTTCCCCCGGAGGATGATTTACCCGTGCAGAATCCAGTCCTCGCCGCCGGCAGAATCGAGTCGCCGGTGATCATTGCAAATGCCGGGGCTTCCCGGGATGACGGCAAAGCCCACATCCTGCTCCTGGGAGTCGCCCTGGCCCCCAGTTGGGGCAGCGTCCCGGACAGCGATTCGCCCCTCCGCGGCGGCACGGTCCAATTCCGTATCGCCTACGATCTGAACCTGGGCATCCGGGCCATCCGGCTTGGCTTTGAGCTGCGGCCCGATTGGGACGCCGCCCTGGGGGTGGTCCGTTTCCCCTTTACGTTTTCCCTTGGCTTTGACGATATCTTCCGGATCTTCGCGGGACCTGCCTTTACTCTGGGCAACCCGGTCCTGAAAACCAGCGATGGCGGCCGGCGTTACATCGGCGGGAACACCTGGCTGGGGGAAGTGGGGATCACCGTGGCCCCCTTCTCCTTCAAAGTCGGCGGCGGAGCCCTGTCCCCCTATGGGGAAATTGCATGGCGTTCCTTTGTCCGGGGTGAAAACCAGGACTTTGACTGGAAGGCCGATGTTGGCGCAGGAATCCGGATCTCCACCGGCATCCGGTATACCTGGGGTATATGAGGCTCCTTATTGTATCTTTCCTGAAAATTTATACAATAAAAAACGCTGATATTGCATAAAAACCCATTTCCTGATAAGATAGCAGGAAACGCTTAAGGAGCCGTCATGGGTGAACACGAGGAGAAGTCTGACCAGTGCCCCCAAAGCATACATTCAGGTATGGTATCCCCGGGTATAACCGGTCAGGGAACCTTTTTCCCGGGTAATTACGGACAAACGGGTCTCTACCGGCGGGAGGATGAGCATGATTCCTGCGGAATCGGTTTTGTGGCGGATATCAGAGGCCGTCCTTCCCATGACATTGTCAGGAGGGGGCTTGATGTCCTGGAACGGATGGAGCACCGGGGTGCGGAAAGCGCCGACAATAAAACCGGTGACGGTTCGGGGATGCTTCTTCGGATTCCCCACGAATTCTACAAAAAGCAGATCCCGGCCCTTCCCGGACCAGGCGATTACGGTACGGGGCTGGCCTTCTTTCCCGGCCCCCCCGGTTCCGGGAGGATCAATGAAGTCCATGCCGTCATTCAGGAGCGGATAGAAGCCATAGCCGCTGAACTGGGCCTGGCCATCCTTGCATGGCGGGAAGTACCCGTCAACAATGGGGTCATCGGCATGATGGCTGCCTCTGCGGAACCCGTTATCAGGCAGATCTTCCTGGGTCTTAAGGACCCCCCGCCCCGGACTCCCCCGGCAAGCGGGGGGGATGCTGTTGACGTCCGGAGCGGGATTACGGACCTGGAGTTCCGGCTGTACCTCTTCCGTAAGAAACTGGAAAAGACCCTGGCCGGTATAGGGGCCCTTGGGGGCGCTTCCTGTTACTTTCCCTCCCTCTCTTCCCGGACCATCGTGTACAAGGGCATGCTCATGCCCAGACAACTGCGGGATTACTACCCCGAACTTCTGGATGGGGATGTCAAAACCTCCGTCGCCCTGGTACATTCCCGGTTTTCCACCAACACCTTCCCCGACTGGCCCCTGGCCCAGCCCTTCCGGATCGTGTCCCACAACGGTGAGATCAACACCATCAAGGGAAACCGTTTCTGGATGGCCGCCCGGGAGGCCCTCTTTGCCCATCCCCGGTTTGGGGATCATTTGCGGGACATCCTTCCGGTCATTGAACCGGATCGCAGCGATTCCGCCAGTTTTGACAACGCCCTGGAACTCCTGGTCATGTCCGGGCGCAGCCTTCCCCATGCCCTGATGATGCTGATCCCCGAATCCTGGAACGACCGGAACCCCATACCCCGGGAACTCAAGGACTTTTACGAGTACCATGCCTGTATGATGGAACCCTGGGATGGTCCCGCCTCCATGGTATTCTGTGATGGCCGTTACGTGGGGGGCACCCTGGACCGGAACGGCCTTCGTCCCTCCCGCTATACTATCACCAAAGACGATATCATTGTGATGGCATCGGAAACCGGGGTGCAGGAGTTTGAGCCCCGGGATGTGGTTTACAAGGGCCGCTTGTTGCCGGGAAAACTGCTTCTGGTGGATCTTGCGGAGGGGCGGATCATCCCCGATACGGAGGTGAAGGAAAGGGTCTGCCGCTCCCGGCCCTATTCCGCCTGGGTCGCCGGGAACGTGATCACCCTGGCCCGGGATGAAACGGGACAAGCCGCTACGGGGAAAGAATCCGCCCTTGTTCCTCCGGATGACCGGGGGACCCTCTTTTTGGAGCGGGCCTTTGGCTACACCCGGGAAGACCGGGATCGGCTCCTCCTGCCCATGATGGAGAGCGGTCAGGAACCTACCAGTTCCATGGGCACCGATACCCCGCTGGCGGTGTTTTCCGATAAGAGCCAGCGGGTATACGCCTACTTCAAGCAGGTTTTTGCCCAGGTAACCAACCCTCCCATCGACTCCATCCGGGAGGATCTGGTGATGACCCTGACCAGTTTTGCGGGTCCCCAGGGGAATCTTCTGGAGGAAACCGAGGCCAATTGCCGGCGGATCAAGGTTCTCAACCCCATTTTGACCCCCGAAGATCTGGAGCGGCTGCTGGCGATCCGGCCCGATCTCTTTAAGTCCGCGGTTCTGGACGCCACTTTTCCCGCCGGGCCGGCATCCCCCTCCCCGGGGGCTCCCGCCCTTTCCCGGTCCTTCCTGGAGGCAGCCCTGGACCGGCTGGCAGGAGAGGCGGTGCAGGCGGCAGCGCAGGGGATTTCCCTCATCGTTCTATCAGACCGCGCCGTCCTTAAGCCGGAGGCGGGACGTTGCGCCATTCCGGCCCTCCTTAGCGCCGGGGCGGTACATCACGGCCTTATCAGGGCCGGAAAGCGGATGAATGCTTCGATTATTATCGAATCCGCGGAACCCCGGGAGATCATGCACTTCGCCCTGCTCTTCGGTTACGGGGCGGACCTCGTGGTTCCCTATGGCGCCCTGGCTTCCATCGCCCTGATCTGCCAAAGGTCCGATAAATGGACGGGCAGGTTTGCCGATGCCCGGGATCACTACCTCAAGGGCTTGCAGAAGGCCATGCTCAAGGTGATCTCCAAGATGGGGACCAGTACCCTCCGTTCCTACCGGGGCGCCCAGGTGTTTGAGGCCATCGGGCTGGGGGATGCGGTTATCGAAAAATGTTTCCGGAATACGGTAAGCCGGATCGGCGGGGTAGGTTTCGCCGAGCTTGAGCAGGAAGCCCTGACCCATTACCGCTCCGCCCTGGACGGTTACAACCAGGCCGGGCCGGAGCTTCAGACCGAGGAGTATCTCCTCCCCGAAGCCGGTCAATACCGGTGGCGGAAGGACGGGGAAAAACATGCCTGGAACCCGGAAACGATCTACCTCCTCCAGTGGGCAACCCGGAGCGGCGATTACCGGAAGTTTAAGCAATTTTCCGCCGCGGCGGACGAACTCAACCGGACGCCCCATGTGATCCGGGGTCTCTTTGACTTTGTCAAACCCGGGTCTGTGGAATCCGGGCCCGGCGCTCCCATCCCTATTGAGGAAACGGAAAGCGTTGAAGCCATTATGAAACGGTTTACTACCGGCGCCATGTCCTTTGGTTCCATCTCCGGGGAAGCCCATGAGACCATTGCTGCGGCGATGAACTCCATCAAGGGCCGTTCCAACTCCGGCGAGGGGGGGGAGAACCCCGAACGATTCCCCATCCATCCCGATGGGACCTGGCTGCGGAGCGCGATCAAGCAGGTCGCTTCGGGCCGTTTTGGCGTTACCAGTGAATACCTGGCCAATGCCGTAGAGATCCAGATCAAGATGGCCCAGGGGGCCAAACCCGGCGAGGGGGGCCAGTTGCCGGGGCATAAGGTGGACGCCCTCATTGCCAAAACCCGGTATTCAACCCCGGGAGTAACCCTGATAAGTCCGCCTCCCCATCACGACATCTATTCCATAGAAGACCTGGCGGAGTTGATCTTCGATCTGAAAAACGCCAATCCGGAAGCGCGGATCAGCGTAAAACTGGTGTCCGAAACCGGGGTGGGAACCATTGCCGCCGGGGTCGCCAAGGCCCATGCGGATAATATCCTCATCTCCGGTTACGACGGCGGTACCGGGGCGAGTCCCCAGAGCAGCATCCGCCACGCCGGACTCCCCTGGGAGCTGGGGCTTGCGGAGACCCACCAGGTGTTGGTACGGAACGGCCTTCGGGGCCGGGTACGGCTACAGACCGACGGACAGTTAAAGACCGGCCGGGATATCGTTATCGCCGGGATGCTCGGGGCCGAAGAATTCGGGTTCGGTACCGCCACCCTCATTGTTATGGGCTGTGTGATGATGCGGAAGTGCCACGAAAACACCTGTCCCATGGGAGTGGCCACCCAGGATCCGGAGCTGCGGAAACGATTCTCCGGGAAAAGTGAATACCTCGTCAATTACTTCCGCTTCCTTGCCGAAGAGGTCCGTGAGATCATGGCATCCCTGGGCTTTAGGACCTTTGATGATCTCATCGGCCGGGCGGACCTTCTGACCGAACGAAAGAGCCCAAAGTTAAAGGCCGCCGGAGTGGACCTCTCCCGGCTGCTTGTCAAAGCTGAAGGACCCTCCCGGATCCCCGGGGGACAGGCGCTGCACTGTGTCCAGGATCAGATCCACCGGATCGACCAGGCTTTGGACCGGCAGCTCATCGAAAAGTGCTTTTCCGCCCTGGACAAGAAGATACCCACCACCCTGCAATTCCCAATCCGTAACACCAACCGGGCCGTAGGGGCTATGCTCTCCTATGAGGTCTCCAAACGTTTTGGGGGCCAGGGTTTGCCGGAAAATTTTGTTACCCTGGACTTTGCCGGTTCCGCAGGACAGAGCTTTGGCGCCTTCCTCGCCCGGGGCATCACCTTCCGCCTTGCCGGAGATTCCAACGATTACCTGGGCAAGGGCCTCTCCGGGGGCCGTATCGTGGTGGCCCCTCCCGAGGGTTCCACCTTTAAGACCGAAGAGAACATCATCCTGGGGAACACGGTGCTCTACGGCGCCACTTCCGGGGAACTCTATGCCGCCGGGGTGGCGGGGGAACGGTTCTGCGTACGGAATTCCGGGGCCATTGCGGTGATAGAGGGCACGGGGGATCACTGCGCCGAGTATATGACCGGCGGGCGGGTCATCGTCTTGGGAAGGGTTGGCCGGAATTTCGCCGCCGGCATGTCCGGTGGTATCGCCTATGTGTTGGACAGGACCGGTAACTTTGAATTCTTCCTCAACAAGGGGATGGTGGAGCTTTCAGGCCTTGATAATGGGGAAGACGAAAAATTGGTGAAGGACGCCATTGCAAAGCACGTCTACTGGACCGCCTCCGTCTATGCCCGGGGGATTCTGGACAACTGGGCGGAAAACCGCAGCCGCTTTGTGAAGGTTCTGCCGGTGGAGTACAAACGGGCCCTGCAGGAGATGAGGCTGGCGGAACTGGACCGGCAGGTCTACGACATCCGGATACGGGAAGAATTGGGGGTACGGTCGTAATATGGGTGATCCAAGGGGTTTTTTGAAGATAAAGCGGCAAACTTCGGGATACCGGCCGGTAGAGGAGCGGATCAACGATTATAGCGAGGTTGAAACCCGGCTTTCCGATGACGACCGCCGGGCCCAGGCCGCCCGCTGTATGGATTGCGGGGTGCCTTTCTGCCACTGGGCCTGTCCGGTTTCCAATGTGATGCCCGAATGGCAGGATCGGCTTTTCCGGGGTGACTGGGCCGGGGCCTGGGCGATACTGGAAGACCGCAACCCCTTTCCGGAATTCACCGGCCGGGTCTGTCCGGCCCTTTGTGAGGCATCCTGCGTACTTGGGGCCAACGACGAGCCCGTTACCATCCGCCAGAATGAACTGGCGGTGATAGAGCGGGCCTTTGAGACGGGCTTTCTCATCCCCCGTCCTCCGAAATACCGGAACGGGAAGAAGGTCGCCGTGGTGGGGGCGGGCCCATCGGGACTCTCCGCCGCCTATTACCTCAACCGGGCGGGTTTCCAGGTTACCCTCTACGAGGCGGACCGGCGCCCCGGCGGCTACCTCCGCTATGGTATCCCGGACTTTAAGCTGGACAAGAGCTTTATTGACCGGCGAATCCGGCTCATGGAAGCGGAAGGGGTGATCTTCCGTAATAACACCCGGATCGGCACGGCCCGCTACGGTTTTGGCGCAAAGTATGCCGCCGGTTCCCCGGAGAAAACCGGCGGCGGATCAGAGGAGGCCAGGATCCTTGACCCCCGGGATCTTGAGTCCTCCTTCGATCTGGTGCTCCTCACCATCGGCGCCCGGGAACCCCGGGACCTTGCCATCCCCGGCAGGGAATTGGGGGGCATCGTACAGGCCCTGGACTTTCTCTCCCTGCAAAACCGCGCCTTGGCGGGTGAGACAAGCGGCCTGGAGCCCATCACCGCCTATGGGAAACAGGTGGTGGTCATTGGCGGCGGCGATACGGGGGCGGACTGTGTGGGTACCGCCAACCGTCAGGGGGCCCGGAAGGTAACCCAGATTGAAGTCCTCCCCAAGCCGCCGGAGCACCGGTCCGATGAGGAACCCTGGCCCCTCTGGCCTAAGGTGCTCAAAACCTCCAGTTCCCACCTTGAGGGGGGGGAACGGCTCTGGTCGGTGAATACCAGGGCCTTTACCGGCGACGGAGGTCAGAGCAAGGCCCTGTCCTGTTGCCGGGTGGACTGGATAAACCGGGACGGCCGTTTCGTCATGACCGAGATTCCCGGTTCCGGTTTTGAAGTCCCTGCGGACCTGGTACTCCTCGCCATGGGCTTTACCCACGTGGTACAGCAGGGGGTGGTGGCGGACCTGGGCCTTGAAACCGACGAACGGGGAAATGTCCGTACCCGGGGCAGCTTTCACACCTCCAACCCAAAGGTCTGGGCCGCCGGAGATTCCCGCCGGGGGGCCAGTCTCGTGGTCCACGCCATTGCCGACGGCCGGGCCGCCGCAGAGGCGATCATCCGTTCCCTCTAGGCCGGTCAACCCCTGATCCGGAACCGCACCGGATAGCGGTACCGTACCGCCACGGCCTGGCCGTTGGCCTCTGCGGGTATGCAGCGTATCCCTTCAAAGGCCTTGACCGCCGCTTCCCCAAAACCCCGCCCCTGGGGCTCCTCCTTCAAAATGGTGATCCGTTTGACCAATCCCTCCCGGTCAATGAAAAGTTCCAGGTAGACCATGCCCTCAATGCCGGAGCGAAGGGGAATGGTGGGGTACACCAGAGCCCGGAGGATATCCCGTTCGGAGAAGACCGGGGGGTTTGAGATAAGATGCATGGGAAGGTAGTCTTCCTGTTCCGGGGCGGTCTGAACCGGCGGTGTGGTGATGGTTGCCGGAGGGGCCAGAATCTGCTCCGGGGGCACTTCCTCGGTTTCGATCATGTTTTCTGCGATGGTCTCAACTACGTTTTCCCGGGGTTCTTCCGGCGGTGGTGGCGGAGGAGGCGGCGGCGGTAACGGCGGCGGTTCCTCCTCCGCCAGATCGGTAAGTTTCATTACCGCCACGGGCTGTTCCGGGACGGTCATCGCAGCATCCAGGGTGATCACAAAAAAGAATATGAAGATTAGGTGAAGCCCCGCCACGGCAAAAAAGATGAGGAGCCGGGTCAGGCGTATCCGCTTCTCAGGCATCTTTCACCACAAAGCTGACCACCCGGTACTGGAGGAGTTGGAGGATCTCAAGAACCTCGTGTACCGCCGCAAAAGGGGTGTTCCGGTCGGCGATGATATGGAGCCGGGTATCCGGAGCGTTCCGGTAGAGATCCGTCACGGCAAATTCGATGGTCCTGAGGGTACAGGGCAGGCCGTCCAGATAAACCGCGCCCCCCCGGTCGATCCAGATCTCCATGTTTTTTTCCGCACTGGTTTTTTTTGCCAATTCCGCCTCAGGGTACTCTATCTTGACCTCCCGGCGGTAGTTGATCAGGGCTACCAGCATGATAAAGATGAGGAGCAGAAAGGCCACGTCCGACATGGAGGAGAGGGGAACAATAAACTGTCTCCGCTTCCGGGTAATCTTCATGGTCCCTTCTTTAAACGACCCTTACAATGGCTTTTCCGCCGGGGGAGATTCCTTCATCTTAAAGGAAAAGGAATCCACCTCCAGCTTCCGGGCCAGTTCCACAAAGGAAACCACCTTCTGCCAGGGGGCTTCCCCGTCTACCGTCAGGAGCACCGCTATGTTGGGGTTCAGGCTCACCGCCGACCGGATCTCCCGCTCCGCCAAAGCCTGGTTCAGAATGTTCCCCCCAAAGACAATGGACCCCGCAGGATCAAGCTCAAAACGCAGCAGATCATCCTTGAGGATGAGCCGGGTGGAATCCCTGGCGGGCAGGTTCATCAGAAAACCCTTGTTGATATTAAACCCGGCGATGACGATAAAGTAGATGATGAGGAGGAAGGCTATATCGCTTGAGGCGCCGGAATCCTGTAATGCTCTCTTCTTCTTCCGGTTTAGTTTCATATCGATTCCGCAGCCCTGGATCTCCGCTGTCCGCCGGTTTCCGCAGCCTCCGGTTCCGGAGTTTCCCCGGGTTTCCGGGACTCCTCCACCGCGATATTGGTGATAAGTTCGGAGCAGACCCGTTCCACATCGGCGGCGAATTTGTCTACCACATGGCTAAAGAGGGAGTGGGCGATCATGGCAATGATGGCGATGATGAGGCCAAAAACCGTGGTTATCAGGGCCTCGTAAATGCCGTTTGCCACGATCTGGGCGTTTACCTCGGTGGCCTCCGCAATAGATTTAAAGGCCCCTATCATCCCCGATACGGTTCCCAGGAATCCCGTCAACGGCGAAATAGAACCCAGGGCGGTGAGAAAATTGAAACCGCTTTCCAGGGAACTGATACAGGCAAGGGCTTCCGTTTCTACCGCCTTCTCCATCCGGTGCTCCGAAAGGTTGGACCGGTTCACCAGGGTGAGGAGGATCCGGGCGCCCATGCGGCGTTTTGTCAGGGCGGAAAGGTAGTCCCGGGCCCCGGCCATGTCACCCCGGCGGATGAAATCCTCAACGGCGGTTTTCAAATCATCCACCCGGAGGTTGTGGTAGAGAAGATAGACGATCCGGTCCAGGGCAATGGCAACAGCGGCAATTGAAAAAAACAGGAGGGGCCACATGAAAACCCCACCCATCCGAAAGAGGGCCAGAATAGAAAAAGTGGTAGATTCCGTGCTCATTCCAACCATACCTCACTTTACTTTTATCAGTCTGATCTCAGCGGCCAGGGATTCCATTATACGATCCCATTCAAATTGAAAATAGATCCACCCGGCAGCCTCTTCCCAGTCCCGGAGCAGGGTACCGGAGTTCCGTACCGGCCAAAGTTCCTCCGGAAAAACCGCCTTGGTATAGCGGATATCCCACCGGACATCCTCCCCCACAACCCGGGCGGACTCGCCCTCCTGCACAGAGCCTTCCAGGTTCAAAACCGTCCATTCCGGAGGCCGTTTTTTTGCCCGAACCAGTTCGGGAAAGAGGATAGGCTTCCACCGGGTCTCAAAGGCCCTCTGATCCGGAAATTCCCCGCCGGGTTCCCGTTGACGCATCCATTCGGTGAGACTCCGGATCCGTTCCTCCCGGCTGCGGAGGGCCGTCAGCGCCTGATCCCCCGTAAGCCGGGTCTCCTGCCGCCGGATCTTCCCCGCGCTGATGTCCAGGACCTCGGGTTTTCCGTCCAGCCGCAGGATCGCGCTATCCCCATCGACCCGGAGGGTCCCGCTGCCCAGAATTTCCCGGCTCAATTCATTCCACCCGGAAAGATTGGCGGCAAAAAAGCTGAGACGCCTGAGGGTAAACCCGCCCTCCATCCCCGGAACATCCCCGTAGAGCCGCAGATTCGGCATGGCGCCGGTAACAATCTCTATAAACTCCGAACCGTCCCGCCGCCGTTTCTGCCTGACCCGGACCGTATCCTCCCGGTACAGGGCCTCCGTCTTCTCCGCAAAGACCGTCCCGTCCAGGACCTGTCCGGCCTGCTCCGTCAGGCTGACACAGCCCCCCAGCAGAATAGCCATGACCATCGGACAGAGACCCCGTCCCGCTGTTCGCCGCCTCACCGCACCCCGGGGGACCCCGGAAAAACGCTTTTCCAATTATCTGTTCCTCTTCATCGTCTAATAACTCCAATTAAAGCCGAAGGAGATCATGGGTATGGGCAGCTCGTAACTGGCCGAATAGGTCCCCGTGTCCTCCTTTCCGGTATAGGAGTTGAACCTGGTGTTTCCCCGGGCGGTGTAGAACAGGGAGAGGAGGTTCTCCGCGCCCAGGTATATTTCGGTCTGCACCTTGCCCCGGGGGTTAAAACGATACCAGGAGAATTTCAGGTCCAGGGGGATGGACCAGCTTGTCCGTTCATTGTCGTCGTACCAGGAGCTCCGCCGGTACTGTTGGATCAGGTCCCCCACAGGCTGCCCCTGTTCATCCACCTGCTGTACCGGGTAGAGAGCAAGCTCATCCCCCACCTTGTTTTTCGGCCTGCCCGAGGCAAGACCCAGCCGGAGGCCGATGTTGAACTGCCGCAGCGGTTTGATGTTCATCACCAGGTTGAGGTAGTGGAAACGGTGAAAGGAAGGATAATACCAGCGGGTTTCGTTCCCGTCGATTCCCCCCATGTTCACGCCCATAACCCCCCCCGATGGATCGTGGTACCGGGCATAGGTAAAAGTGTAGGCCAACCAGCCGTCCCAATAGCGGGAAGCGAATTTCTGTAGCTGCAGGTCAAAGCCCCAGATCCGCCCCTCACCATCAAAGGCATAGTTTACATCCAGGCTGTCCATTCCCGCAGGATCGGCAGCAACATAGGCCCGGTCAAACACGTACTTGAAGTACCCTTCAATGTTGAAGCTGAACCCCCCGGCAAAATCGACCTTTGTCCCGATGACCGAAGTCCAGGAACGGTTCGGCGTCATCTCAAAATCATCGATGCCGTTCCGCTTTTCGATGAAGGAAATCGTATCGTTCATCGATGAGAAGAGCCCCGTACCGGCAGTGGCGGAGAGGGAATCGATGGGGCCGTAATCCCGGAGGATGTTAAAATCCAGGTTAAGCCGGGGGTTAAAGGCCGGGTAGGTTTGTATGGTAAAATCCTTCCCGATAAAGTAGAGGTGATCCAGCCGGAGCCCCAGTTCCGCGCCGAAACGCTGACGGGGGCTCTTGTACTCCGTCAAGGCATAGGCGGAGGAGGTAAAACCGCTGTTCTCCACCGGAACCTGGTAATTCAGGGGCCGGTACAGGGCTGCATCGGGATGGCTGCTCCAGGACGCCTCCTCAAGCCAGGGCATAAAGGTCAGTATCTCCGAAGGAAGCCGGGAGAGGGGTATCTCCATGAGCAGGTAGACATTCTCATCCTGATTCCACCGGGAGTAGAGTTCCTGGAAACCTCCGGCAAAGAGGAAACCCTTTCCCAGATCCCAGTCAAGATCTGCCCTCCCCTGGGCGTAGGTTATTTTATTATCCGATTTGATGAGGTATTCATTATTCACCCTGTAGCTTGTTTTTTCCGGATCGGTAATGTAGCGGGCCGCAAAGTCCTCATTGTAACGGACCGTAAGCTCATTGAGGATGCCGGCATCGCCCAGGGCCTCCTGGTAGCCCGTCCCGATGGTCGTTTTCAGGACCATCACCGGCAGGGGGTTAAATGTAAGGCCCGTGATGAGGAAACCCTGGTAGTTATGGTAATCCGCCGACATATCAACCCTGCCCATGAAGCCTTCCCGCTCAAAATCAGCGGGGTCGTAGTCGTTGTTGTACACTACGCTGACACCATCGGCGCCAAAGAAACCATTCCCCGTCAACTCCAGATTCGGACCAAAGCGGTAATTCCCCGCCAAGGCCACGCTCCGGATGTAGGGAGCCTGCTGCACCGCATTGATCATGCTGATGGACTCCACCTTCTTTGCCAGTAACTTTGCCGCCTCCACCAGGGGGTCCCAGTAGGTCACCCGTCCCATGGCGAGGATTCCCCCCCGGCCTCCCAGGGGATAGGACAGGGCGAGTTCCGTAGCGCTGGTGGACAAGCCCAGGTCCACCGTTGTTTCGGTGGCGGAGGGCTTTTTGGAACTCACCTCCAGGAGACCCGAAATGGTGTGGCCGTAGCGGGCGGAAAAAACCCCATGGGAAAGCCTGGCGCTTGATACCATCCGGGGATCGAAGATGGAGAATCCACCCCCCCAATGGTAGGGATACTGGACATAGTACCCGTCCAGGACCGCCGTAAGGTCCCCGGGATCGCCCCCCCGGATAGAGGGCAGGGCGTTGAACATGCCCGAATAACCTACTCCGGGGAGGAGCTTGATCGAATGCATCACATCCTCGATGATCCCTATCTCCGCGGTCCTGGTCAGGGCTTCCCCCGAAATAGCTACGCTGCGGCCGCTTTGGGTTTCACTGGTTCCGGGCCGTTCCGCCTCGATCACCAGTTCCCGGCTTTCCATGATACCCCCCAGGCGTAACTCCACGGTAAAACGGTCCTCTTCCGGCGGAATGGGGAAGCGCCGGTTTTCATAGCCGGGATAGGCTATCTGAATCACCACCTGCCGGTCATCGGGCGCCCTGACAAGGGCCCTGCCCGCTTCGTCGCAGATGTACTCTTCTCCGTCCCAGGAACGGATCAGCGCCCCCTCCAGGGGGATCTCCAGGTCTCCGTCCGTTACGGTGATCTCCACATCCCGGGCAAAGAGGGACAGGAGGGGCAGGACCAAAAGTCCAACCAGCAGCAGGTAACTTGACAAGGGCGGTTTGTGTAATATCATCAATTCTAAATCTCTTTAAATACCGGACTTTGAAAAAACCCTTTGAACGCGGGACCTCCCGGGAGCATAAACTCCGCAGAAAGTATAGCATCCGAAGGCATCTTTGAACACGGAGGGCGGGAAAAAAAATGGAGAAAACAAGGTAAATTTGTTGTTGTATATTGATCTTGCAGGATTCTCCCTTTGGGGGTATACTAAGCCTTATGTCGCTCCTGGGGCGGCGTATCCGGGGTGAACCGGGATAAAGGTTCCGGCGTATCCTCAAAGAACAAGGAGAAGACGATGTGTATTTCTGTACGGAATACCCGGGGCCGTCCTGACACCCGGCCTCCCGAACCGGCAAGGTTCCTCCAGGAGGTATGTGTATGAACTGTTTACCCCCCCCCCCCCCCCCACACACACTACCATCGAAACACCGGAATCGGGGGCGTTTTACTATGACGATCCCACAGCCCGATCCCGGGCAAACACAGACAGAATAGGAACCTCAAACCAGGGGATCTCCCGGTCGATAATTTCTCCTTTTCTCTTTATGAAGGGCGCCATAAATCCGGCGTCTGTTTTCATCTCTCCAGGATCCATAGGGGGGATAGTTTATCCCTACACGAATAAAGAATTCCGCAAGGCGCAAAGATTTGGAAGGGGGATTTTATGAAAAACCATGTCCGTTTGGTTCTTGGTTTGGTCTTATGTGTACTGGGTATTGGGATACTCGGTTGTCCGACGGATGGAGGGGATTCGGGTGGCATACCCAACTTGGTCAACCCGGATAATCCAGCCAATCCGGATAACCCCAACAATCCGGATAATCCAGCCAACCCGGATAATCCAGCCAACCCGGATAATCCAGCCAACCCGGATAATCCAGCCAATCCGGATAACCCAGCCAATCCGGATAACCCCAACAATCCGGATGACGTGCAGACCGCCCTCGATAAGGGCCATGGCTCTTTAACGGCCAAAAATTACGACCAGGCCGTTGAACATTACCGGGCCGCGTACAACGCGGACAAGACCAACCCCGACGCCATTACCTATTCCGTGCTGGCGGAACTTGCCGCCATCAGCATAGATCCGAAGGTCAGGAACCTGATAAAAGACCGTTTGGGGGTCGTGGGTTATCCCGAAACGATGGGGGCCCTGTTTAAAACCGACTGGATGACGGAGTATACGGATCGGGAATTCAGATATTCGTATTACGATAATGGGCATTGGCTTTATTGGATGTCGGGGTCTAAGGGTGAAGGATACTACTACTATGACTACGGTTCTTCTACCTATATTTGTGTTTCAAATGAAATAAAGTATGAGACATACTCCACGACTTTTCCCGCCTTTACGCTCCCCGCTTGGTTTGGAAGTACCTCGATTTATCAGGATAGTCTTACCGGCGCGGTTCAAAGCACCGCGACTCTTCCCCTGCTTTTGGCCGCGAACCTGCTTGATAAAAACACCGATGGTTTAAACGAATTGTTTACCGGGGTTCTTGATTCGGTGTTTGGCAGTACATTTGAGGATGTGGCCGCACGGGTTAATGCTCTGGATCCCAATGCGGAGGTAACGCTGAACGCGGAGGTCATTGCCGCGCTGGGTCTGGACAATCTGCTTGAGGGGGCCGACCTGATAATCGGCAAGGGCGAACTGGATGTTTTGATAGCGGGCCTCCGTATGGTAAAGGCCACGTTTGAGTGGATTGCCTCATACGACTGGAACGCGGACTTCAGCTTCGCAAAATTCGACTGGGCCAATCATGACACTTTCGCGGCGGAGATAGCCAAGGTAAATGTAAATAGCCTGCCCTTCAGGAACAATTTCTTAAACAACCAGGATCAGGCAATGCTGAACAAGTCAAAGAACGATTACCTTGCCGCTCTTTCCGCTATAAGCAGCGTTTACGACACTATCGGTAACAGAGACTATATTCCCCAGGGGGTCAAGGACGAACTGGATAACTACAAGTGGATCCAGGACGGGGTAAACAAATTACACACAGCTATCGAAACCGGCGGTAAATTCTGGGTACCCAAGGAGATGCCTTCAGGCAACACCTGGAATAACACAGAAACCAACGCCATACTCGGCATTGACATGGCAAAGCTGTTTCAGGCGGGCTATTTGAAGCTGAACGAAATAGTAGAGGTGGATGCGAGCGGACAAAATCCGGTGTTCTATGGATTTACTGACGATTCGGATTCGGGGACAAAAATAACCGGGCAGGCTCAAATCGCCTCTTACGATGTGCTTGGGTTTAAAATCAATCTAACCAACAAGATCAAAGACCTGGTTCCCAAGGGCTTTGACGATGCCGGTACCACTGAGATATTCGTACCCATGTTTCCCCCCGTGATAGGGGAAGAGTTTTACAAGAAGTATTACCCGTAGTTCCGTTGTGAACACCATCGGTATTCGTACCGGAAAAGGGGCCCCGGCGCTGGCGCTGGGGTTCCTTTTGTTTTTTGCCCTTTCTCCTTTTTGCGGCGCCCTGGAGGAGCTGTCCCTCTCTGGAAAGACCGGCAGTCTCTGGGTTGAAGCGGACGGGGCGGCATGGTACTGGTACTCCGGTCTATCCTGGCGGCCCTTCGATCAGCTTCACCTTGAAGCCGCGGCGGGCGGCCTCAAATCGTCCCTGCCCTGGGTCAAGACGGATCTGTCCCTGTTCCGCTTTAAAACCGATGTAGACTTTGACCGGTTCGGCGTCCATGTTTCCGGCGCTCTGATCGGCTCCGATCGTTTTGAACTGGACATCGGGGATGCCCAAATGTACAACGAAGGCGGGAAAGCGAATCTTTTCAACTTTTCCCTGCCCCTTTACCTTGGCCCCTTCGTGCTTAACCCCTCTTTTCTGACCGGTTACGGGTACCTTTACGACGGGAGCCTGTACTGGTTCTTCGGGAAACCCCTCGTCCCTTCTCTGTACAGCTATGGACTTAGCGCCGGGTATGCCGGGGCCCACATTCTGGAATTCCGGTACCTTGGCGCGGAACCGGAGATCCGCTCCAACCAGGAAGAAGGGCTTTTTACCGCCCGCCTGAATGTCTTCCTGGCCTCCTACACCCTCAATCTCGGCCCCGCCGCCTCAAAGCCGGAAGAGGGAAGGCGCCGTTTTGAGGGAACGGCCGGCTGGCTCTACACGGAAGGATCCGCCGAAGGCGCCCTGACCGCGTCCAATCAGCACTACGCCCTTTTCCCCTTCACGTTCTTTTCCGTAACCGGTTCCCTGAACGCCCATATTGCCTACGGCCTCCTCCGCCTTCTCTTCCGGCCTTCGATTTTTCAATTCGATATTACGTTGGGCGCCGCCCATGTTCTTTTAGGGGAGGCAAAGGCGGACTACCATTTCAAAATGAAACGCCTATTCGGTGGCAGTGAATTCGATGGAGAATTAGATCCGGTAGAACTGAACAACACCGGCGCCGCGTTCCTGCTGCTTGACGGGGGGATTATCTTACGGAACCCTTACCGTCCCGGCCCGTTCATCGTCACCCTGGGGATCCAAAAAGCCCTCGCCCTTCCCTGGGGTTACGAGAAATTCATTTCCGCCGCTTCTCCTGGAACGGATTCCGGCGGCGGCTCTCCCGCCATGGATCCCGAACTGCTGCGTAGCGTCCTGTTATCCGGTCTCTCCCTTTACGCAAGAATTTCCCGGTAAGGTTCGCCGT